>JANYIH010000002.1 GCA_025358745.1 Hyphomicrobiales bacterium
TCCTTGGGGACCGCCCGCCACTGACAGCCCGTGCTCAGAACGTACATCAACCCGTTGACCAGTTCGCGCTCGTCGCGATGGCGACGATTGCCGCCTCTTCGAGCGGGCGGAATAAGCGCAGCGACGTGCGCCCATTCCGCGCCCGGTACGACCGGAGCCAGTTGCGCTATCCGAGCGATTTGACGGACGCAGAATGGGCGCACGTTTCTGCTCTTATTCCGCCGGCTCGGCGAGGCGGCAATCGTCGCCATCACGACGAGCGCGAACTGGTCAACGGGTTGATGTACGTTCTGAGCACGGGCTGCCAGTGGCGCGCGGTTCCCAAAGATTTGCCGCCGCGTTCGACGCTATACGATTATTTCGACCTTTGGAGCTATGATGGGACGCTTCAGCGCATCCATGAAACGCTCTACGTCAAATGTCGCGAGCAGGCCGAACGAGAGGCCAGCCCCACCGCCGCGATCATCGATAGTCAAAGCGTCAAGTCGGCGGAAAAAGGGGGGCCTGCATCAACCCGCACGGCTATGACGCGGGCAAGAAAATCAAGGGCAAGAAGCGGCACATTCTCGTCGATACGCAAGGTCTCCTGATCCACGCCATCGTGCATGGCGCGGACATCCAGGATCGTGACGGCGGCATAATGCTGATGGCGACCTTGTTTGGCGCTTTTCCCTTCCTGCTCAAACTCTACGCCGACGGCGGCTATCAAGGCCCCGAATTTCGTGCGGCCATGAAGCGCACGCTGGCCAACGTCAATGTCGAAATCGTCAAGCGCTCGGACCGAGCCAAGGGGTTTGTCGTCTTGCCGAAGCGGTGGGTGGTGGAAAGGACATTCGCCTGGCTGAACCGTTGCCGCAGGTTGGCGAAGGACTGGGAATGCCTCTCCCAAAAAGCCCTCGCCTTCCTCAAGCTCGCCTCAATCCGCCTCATGCTCCGAAAATTATGTAATGCCGCATGAAGTTTCCGGACAGACTCTCAGAATTGGGGGTATAGCCTTTTGAGTTTGACGCGGGGGTCGGCGGTCGTGAACTGCCAATCGGCGTTGGCGCAATGCTGGTTTCGATGGGCCTGCCAAGCGGTTACCTGCGCTTCGAGCGTTGGCTTGTCGGAAATGCGGCGATCCAGGCATTGGTTGCTGAGAACGGCGAGTTCGGACTCGGCCATGTCGAGCCAACTTCCGTGTTTGGGCGTGTAGTGCAACTCGAAACGCTTGGCGAGGCGTCGAGCTTCCTCGGCCGGGAAGGCTGCATAGAGCGAGGCCGGCGTATGCGTGCTCAGGTTATCCTGAACCAATACAATCTGTTTGGCGTCGGGAAAATGCACGTCCGATAGCTCTTTGAGCACCTGCGCGTAATCGACAGCGGCGTGATGGTCGGTGACCTTGACTCTGCGCCAACCCTCCAGCGGAGCGAACATCATGAATATGTTGGCCACGCCGTTGCGCTTGTACTCGTAATCGTAGCGGACCGGTTGCCTGGGCTTGGCCCGGATCGGCTTGCGCGTCTCGACGACCAACTGTTTGGACGTTTCATCCAAACAAACCAGGGGGCGATCGAGATCGCGCGGCTTTTGGTATGTTTCCAGCACGTCTTCCATGGCTGCCACGAAAGCCGCGTTGCCGTCCGGCGGGATCACCCACTGCCATTTGCGGTGGGGTTGCAGCGTGTTTTTTTTAATGTCCGTCCGATCGTGTTGTCGCTCGCCTTTTCGACGATGTTGAGTTCGACCACCTTTTCCTCGAGCAAGCGCAAGCTCCAGCGCGCGAAGCCCTCCGGCGCCGGCGAGCAGGCCAAGGCGATCAGCTTCGCCTCCCTTGCCCCGTCGAAAATCCGCGGACGGGCGGAGCTCGGATTGTATTTACGTACGAGCGTCGCTTCAAATCCTTCCTCGACCAGTTGTCGTCGCACGTTGCCGACCGTGTTGAGGCTGGTATCCAACGCCGCCACGATTTTGCGGTCCGTCCAACCCTCGCCTAAATCCGACGTGTCCGCCTTCAGTAGAATCCGCGCCTTCGTGATCAGTTGCGCCGACCGCTTGCCCGAGCCGATCAGCGTCTCAAGCCGCTCGCGCTCCTCCGTGCTCAACCTAACGACGTACTTCTTGACCCCCGTGCCCGTCCCTGCCACGAATCATCTCCATCCTCGCCCCGACGGCGCGGTCACAAAGATTCAGAAATGCTCCCAAGTTTCAAGGACGCGAGGCACTAGCTCTTCAGGCGGGCCTTGGCGGGTGTCCGCTGTTGCCAGACGCGCTCGCCTGCTTCGAATGCGAAACGCACCGCGAAATCGAACTTGGGGATCATTGGTTGTTCGTCGGGCGGGTGATGCGTTTCGGCTTCCGCGAAGGCGCGCCGCTTGCATTCCACGGCGGGAAATACGGCGCCGTCACAGCGGCGCCCGGCGCCCACGCCAGCAGCGACCTCGATGCGATCTGGGGCGGCCTCGGGTGAGTTTTCATCCGCGTTTGCGCGCGCTTTGATCGATGAATATCGCGACGCCCGGCCAGGCGGAGGCGCCCCTCACCCTGGCCCTCTCCCCGCATAGCCCGTCCTTGGACGGGCGTCTTTCGACGCCCTCTGCGGGGCGAGGGGAGGGCAGGCCGTCGATCACGCTATTTTCGGGATAGGGCGGTTCAGAGAGAGGCGCCGCCGTCGATCGCCATTTCCGCGCCCGTGATATAGGCCGCGTCGTCCGACAGCAGATAAAGGACGAGGCGCGCGACCTCGTCCGCGCGGCCCAGACGCTGCAGCGGCAGCTGCTGTACGCGTCTCAGATTCTCCTCGCGCGAGCGGATCGAAAGCATCTCGGTGTCGATCGGACCGGGATGCACCGAATTGACCCTGATGTTGTCCTTCGCCAGCTCCAGCGCCGCCGCCTTACTCATGCCGCGCACCGCCCATTTGGTCGCGGTATAGGCGATCGCATTGGGCGCGCTGCGCAGACCGACGGTCGAGGACAGATTGACGATGGAGCCGCCGCCGCGCGCCTTCAGGACGGGCGCCGCGCTTTTCGTGCCGAGGAACACGCCCGTCTGGTTGACGCGCAAATGGCGCTCCCAATTGGCGAGATCGGCGTCGGCCAGCGTCGCCGGTTGGTAGATTCCGGCGTTGTTGACGAGACCGTCAAGGCCGCCGAAGGCTTGAGCCGCCGCGATCGCCCGCGCCCAGTCCGCGCTCTCGCCGACATCCAGTCGCACGAACGCGCAGGCCGGGCCGATCTGGGCCGCCAATTGCGCGCCTTCGGCTTCGAGAATGTCGCCGACCACCACTCGCGCGCCCTCGGCGGCGAGCAGACGGGCTTCGACGGCGCCCATGCCGCGCGCACCGCCGGAAACGAGAACAACCTTGCCCTGGAACCTCATCATCGCATCCGCCTCCGCGGCCGAGATTTGCACTAACAGGCGCTGTCCCGCGCTCGTCAATGCCGTATTCAGACAAGCCGCAGACTCGAACCGCGCAACTGCCGAAGGCGAAACGCAGGCCGCGATGACCGGCGGGCGGCTCGCCGCCGAGGATGCGCGCGAAGGCGAGACCGCGTTCGCTGAAAAGCGCGAGGCCGTCCGGAAAGGGCGACAGGGCGGCCGACCGTTGAGCGAGCCCAGAGTTCTTGACGTCGTCGATGATACTGGGTAGTAGATTTCGGGACTTTTGGGTTGAGCACAACCCGGCGGACTTGATTTGAGCCGCGCACGCCGCGACAGGAGGCCAGAGAGGTGAGGACGCCCTACAGTCGAACCTTATTTGATCTCCTTTGCGAGCAGTCCGACAAATCTCCGCAGGCGACCGCGGTCGTGTCGCGGGGAAAGCGGACTTCGTACGCGGAGTTGCTGGCGCGGGCGCGGGCGATTGGCGCTTCGCTCAGGGCCAGAGGCGTCAGGCATGGCGATCGCGTGGGCGGGTTGCTGTGCAACCGCGTCGAGTGGCTGGAACTGGCCTTCGGAGCCGCGGCGGCGGGCGCGACATTCGTGCCGCTCAGCACCTGGTCCACGCGCAGCGAACTCGAGTTCCTGCTCGCCGATTCCCACATCAAGCTTCTCGTTTCGCAGGCGCGGTTCGCAGAGCGCGACTTCGCCGCCGATCTCGCCGCGCTCGCCCCGGAACTCGCGCGTGGCGACCGTTCCCCGCGCTTCGCCGACCTCAGCGATATCGTGCTGCTGGAGGCGGACGCGGCCGCGCCTTTCCAGCGTTACGTGCAATTTGCACAGCCTCAGACCGACGGCGAAGACCTTCCGCCCGGCGCGGCGGCGGGCGCGGGCGACGCTGCGCTGATCCTCTACACCTCCGGATCGAGCGCCCATCCCAAGGCCGTGCGGCTCAACCATTTCGGCGTGATCGAGAATGGCTTCAACATTGGCGAACGCATGGCGCTCGGACCGGACGATCGCGTGTTGCTCGCCGCGCCGCTGTTCTGGTCCTATGGCTCCGCCAACGCCATGGCCGCGACCCTGACGCATGGCGCGACGCTGGTGCTACAGGAGCGCTTCGAGGCGGGCGGCGCGATCGAACTGATCGAGGCCTTCGGCTGCACCGCGATCTACACGCTGCCTGGCATGACCAAGGCGATCGCGACGCATTCGCAATTCAAACCTGAACGCGTCAAGACCCTTCGCACCGGCCTGACGATCGGTACGCCGCAGGAATTCCTGTACGCCGTCAACGCACTGGGAGCCGCCGACCTCTGCAACATCTATGGCGCGACCGAGACCTACGGCAATTGCTGCGTCACCTCGAGCCGTTGGCCTAGGGAACAGCGCGCGATCTGTCAGGGCGAGCCGCTGCCGGGCAACGAACTGCGCTTCGTCGACGTCGAGACTGGAGCGCTCTTGCCGTCGGGCGAGATCGGCCTGGTTGAAGTGCGCGGCTATGTCACTTCAGGTTATTGTGGTGCGAGTTCGGACCAGAACCCGAGCGCGTTCACGCCGGACGGCTTCTATCGCACTGGCGACGTCGGCAGGCTCGACGAGACCGGCGCCTTCGTGTTCGTCGGCCGCAACACCGAGATGATCAAGCGCGCGGGCATCAACGTCTCGCCGGCGGAGGTGGAGAACATCCTGCTTTCGCAGGCCGGCGTCGCGCAGGCGGCGGTGGTCGGGGCCGCCGATCCGGAACGGGGCGAACTCGTGATCGCCTTCGTCGTCCCCGCGAGCGCGACCGTCAGCGAAGCGGAGCTGATCGCGCACTGCCGCGCCATCGCCTCCAAATACAAGGTTCCCGATCGCATCGTGCTGGTGGAGTCGCTGCCTTTCACCGTCACCGGCAAGCTGCAACGCCGCCAGTTGAAACAGACGGCTACGGATCTCGTCAGCGGGGGGCCGGCGCATGGCTGAGGAGGCCTGGGGCCGCTGGGGCGACGACGACGAGCGCGGCGCGCTGAACTGGATCGACGCCGACGTCGTGCGCCGCGCCGCCGCGCTGGTTTCCAGCGGTCGTGTGATCAGCCTCGCCCAGCCGATTTCGCCCCGGATGGAAATCCCGCTCGCGCGCCCGCGGTTGAACCATTTCATGGCCCGCGACGGCGGC
>JANYIH010000013.1 GCA_025358745.1 Hyphomicrobiales bacterium
CCATCAATTCCACCAGCCGTTTGCTGATGGCCAGGCCCAGGCCCGTGCCCTCGATGTGGCGGTTGGGATCGCCCTGCTCGAAATCTTCGAAGATGCGCGCGCGCCGGTCGGCCGGAACGCCCGGGCCGGTGTCGGCGACGCTGAAGCGCAAGAGGTCTCCCGGCCCGCGCGAGACGGAAACGCCGACGCCGCCGGTCTGAGTGAATTTGACGGCGTTGCCGGCCAGATTGAGCAGCGTCTGCCTCAGCCGCAGCGCATCGCCGCGCACCAGGCGCGGCGCGTCGGCGGCGATCGAGGCGGCGATTTCGAGCCCCTTGCTTTGCGCCCCCGGCGCCAGCAGTTCGCTCACCCCCTCGACCAACGGGCGCAGTTCGAACGGCTCCTCGACCAGTTCGAGCCGGCCCGCTTCGATCTTGGAGAAATCGAGGATCTGGTCGATCAGGCTCGCCAGCGCGGCGCCCGAGCCGCGAATCGCCTCGACATAGCTCGCCGATTCCGGCTCCAGCCGCGCATCGCGCAACAGATCGGCCATGCCGAGTATGCCGGCGAGCGGCGTTCGGATCTCGTGGCTCATGGTGGCGAGAAACCGCGATTTCGCCTCGTTGGCCGCCTCCGCCCGCTCGCGCTCGGCCGCGTTCGCTTTCAAACGCCACAATTCATCGCGCAAGACCTCGTTCTGCGTCTCGGCCGCGCGCGCGCGCGATTCGGCGGCCAGACGCCGGCGCAGCAATTCGACGCCCATCATCACCACCAGCGCGACCTGCGGTCCGACATGGATCGCCAGCGTGGTCAGATCGGCCGTCATGGCGTCGGAAAACAGGCTGAACATCGGGGAACTCTTGCAACGAGACGCGGACGACCTTGGCGACACCCTGTCGCAACAGAGTTGAGATTCCCTTGCTGCGCTCAACTGCTTCACGCCGCCGCAGCGCGTTCGGGCGCGCCGCGATACGACAACGCTTCCGCCAGATGCAGCCGCCGCACCGGGCCGCCGCCGTCGAGATCGGCCAGAGTGCGGGCGAGCTTCAACACGCGATGGTAGCCGCGCGCGGAAAGCGCCATCCGGTCGGCGGCGTCGCGCAGCAGCGCCATCGCCGCCGGCTCGGCCGCCGCGACCTCCTCGATAACGGACGCCGGCGCCGCCGCATTGCAGCCGATGGCGTCAAGCCCGAGCTTGCGGAAGCGAGCGACCTGCATGGCGCGGGCCGCCGCCACCCGCTCGGCGACCTCGCGCGACCCTTCCGCCGGCGCGGGCCGCATCAGATCGGCGGCGGTGACGGCGCCGACGGCGAGGGTGAGGTCGAACCGGTCGAGCAGCGGGCCGCTGAGCCGCATTTGGTATTGGCCCGCGCAACGCGAGACCGGCCCGCGCGCGCAAGAATAGCCGGGGTCGTCGGCGTGGCCGCAGCGGCACGGGTTCATCGCCGCCACAAGTTGGAACCGCGCGGGATAGACGATGCGATGATTGGCGCGAGAAAGCGCGACTTCTCCCGTCTCCAACGGCTGGCGCAGGCTGTCGAGCGTCTGCGGATGGAACTCCGGCAATTCGTCGAGAAACAGCACGCCCTGATGCGCGAGCGAAATTTCACCGGGCTTGGCGTGATGGCCGCCCCCGACCAGCGCCGCCATCGAGGCGGAATGATGCGGCGCGCGGAACGGGCGCCGGTCGGTCAAGGCGCCACCCGGCAACATGCCCGCGACGGAATGGATCATCGACACTTCGAGCAATTCGCGCGGCCCCAGCGGCGGTAGGATCGAGGGCAGACGCTGCGCCAGCATCGACTTGCCGGCGCCGGGCGGCCCGCTCATAAGAAGTTTGTGGCCGCCGGCGGCGGCGACTTCCAGCGCGCGCTTGGCGCTCTCCTGGCCCCTGACGTCGCGAAGATCCGGCAGATCGGGGATTTGCGCCCGCAACGCCGGCGTCGGGCGCGTCAAGGCCTGGCTGCCCCGAAAATGATTGGCGAGCTGGATCAGCGAGCGGGGCGCGAGGATGTCGAGTTCGTCGGAGGCCCAGGCCGCCTCGGGCCCGCAGGCGAAGGGGCAGATCAGCCCGAGGCCGCGCGCATTGGTGGAGATCGCCGCCGGCAGCACGCCGGCGACCGGGCTGATCGTCCCGTCGAGCGCGAGTTCGCCGATCACGGCGTAGGCGTCGAGCGCGTCGGCCGGGATCGCCCCGATCGCCACCATCACGCCGAGCGCGATCGGCAGATCGTAGTGGCTGCCCTCCTTGGGCAGATCGGCGGGCGCAAGATTGACGGTGATGCGTTTGGCGGGCAGAGCCAGCCCCGAGGCGACCAGCGCCGAGCGCACCCGCTCGCGCGATTCCGCCACCGCCTTGTCGCCGAGGCCGACGACATTGAACGCGACGATGCCGCTGGCGATATGCACCTGCACGTCGACCGGCCGCGTTTCGACGCCCTCGAACGCCACCGTCGTTACGCGCGTCACCATATCCGCCTCCGCCGCCGGAACGGAACATTTGCAGAACGCTAACGTTTTGGCAAGGCGTTTTTTAGCAAGTCGGCGCGCGATGCCGTCACGGCTCGCGCGCGTTGCTTGCCGCGGCTAGCACGGCCGCGACGCTGTCGGCGCCGCGATGGTCTTGCGAAATCGCCAGTGAAGCGGCGGCCATGCGCGCGCGCCGCGCTGGATCGCGTGTTTGCGCCAACGCCTGCGCGATCGCGCCGACGTCGCCGACGGGAAAGACAATCGCGTTTTCGCCCGGCCGCGCAATCGAGCTCGGCCCGACGGCGCCGGTCTGGTCGCTCAACGCCAGCGGCAGGCCGAGGATCGCCGCCTCCAGCACGACCATGCCGTATTGCTCCACTTCCCCGGCATGTGCGAATACGTCGGCCGCAGCGTAAAAGGCGGGCAGCGCGTCGATATTGACGAAGCCGCAAAACCGCGCGGTCACGCCTTGGGCTTGCGCAAGCGCCTCCAGCCGGCTTCGTTCGGCCCCCTCGCCGGCGATCAGCAGCGCCGCGCCGGGCGCCAGCCGCCCGCAGGCGGCGATGAGATCGGCGACGCGCTTGCCCTTGGTCAATTTGCTCGCCGCCATCACGACAAACGCGTCCGGCCTCAAGCCGAGTTCGGCGCGTTTGGCGACTCGCAACGCCGCCCGCGCTTCGCGCGCGGCCCAGAAAGCGTCATCGATCATCACGGGGGTGCGGAACATGCGCGCGCGGGGAAAGCCGAGCGAGGCGAAATGGGCCTCGCTGCGATCGCTCATCGTCAGCGCCGCGTCGTAGCGGCGCAGCAACCAGGGCGCGACCAGCGTCTTGACGTGTCGCCTCCCGCCCGGCGGCGACACATGCGCCGAACTGTCGGCCGTCAGCAACGTCCGAACGCCGTGAAACTTACACCAAAGAAGCGCGCGCAACATCGTGCGCGAACCGTAGCCATGCAGGATGACGGCGTCGGGCCGGAAGCGCGCCAATGCGTCGCCGACGCTGGGATTGTCGACATGGAAGCCGGTGCGCTGGATGGACGCCGCCTCTGGCAGAAATTCGTGGGAATAGCCCGCCGTCAGATCGGTCGCCCAGGCGACGTGGGTCTTCATGTCGGGGTCGAAGGTCTTGTCGAGGCCAATGCGCGAGGCGAAGAGGACGTGCAACGCCAGCGCCGGCTCGTGCGCGAGCGCGCGCCACAGCGGCGCGTAATACTGGATCGGGTGCGAGACGACGACGGCGAGGCGCAACGGGCTCATCAGCGCGCCCGCGCCATCGCGCCGCGCAGCATCGCCGCGCTCGCCTGCGCCCCGCCGCTGTGCTCGACATAGGCGCGCGCGCGATCCCTCGCCCCTTCGCGCCAGGCCGCCCGCGCTTCGTCGGGCAGCGCGGCGATGGTCTCGATCGCGTCGACGAAAGCTTGCGGCCGCGCCAGCGGCAGATCCCAACCGGCGCGGCGGGCGGTCAGGCCGCGCCAGGGCGTCTGATCGCTGATCAGCGCCGGCACGCCGCAGGACAGCGCCTCGAAAATCGCGTGGCCGAAATTCTCGCCCCCCGTCGGCAGCAAGAACAGATCGGAACGGGCGAGCGCCTCGACGATGGCCTCGTTGCTCGCCGCGCCGCGCCAACGCACAACGACGTGCGCCGGCAATTCCTGCGCGACCGCCCGCGCGTGCGCGTAAGTCGCCTCGTCCTCCGGCGGTCCGAAGATCTCGAACGTCACGCGACAGCGCACCCGCGCCAGCGCCGCCAGCGCGAAGGCGAGACCCTTGATCGGCGCAATGCGGCCAACGAAGATGACGCGCAAGGCTTCTTCCCCTCGCGTGAACGGCGGCGGCGACAGCATCAGGCGCAGATTGGGCGCGACGACGATGCGCGCATCGCTCGGCGTCTGGGCGGCCATATCGCGCGCCTCCGCCTCGCTGGTGGCGTGCCACGCGATGTCGCGCCACAGCTTCAACGTTCGCGCGAGGCGTAGGAATATTTGCTTCTTGCCCGACTTCACCTCCAGCGCGCCCGCGCCGAATTCCCCGCGCGGCGAGAGGATCACGGGCGCGCGCGAGGCGCCGAACAATCGCGCGGCGATCAGCGCGGGCAGCGTGAACTCGCGGTCATAGACGCTGTTGAGCCACAGCGCGTCATGCGGCGTCGCGCGCAGGAGCGCCGCCAATCCGCGCGCGCCAAGGCGCCCGATCTTGAGATAATGCGCCTGCGCATAGCCAAGGTCGACCCAGCCTTGCGGCGCGGAAGAGGCGGGCGCGCCGGGCGCGCGGTCGCGCGCGACGACGCGGAAATCGAACTCGGCCTTCAGCGCGCTCGCCAGCGCAATGAAACTCTGGTTGGGGCCGCTGGCGTCGTTGCCTGGCCAGAAGCTCCCCAGCGCCACCAACACGACGGGTTTGACGCTCATAGCTCGATCCGCTGCGCGCGAAGATGTTGTTTGAACGCATCGAGTCCATGGTCGCTGATAAAATCGCGCGCCTCGTCGATCTTGGCGTCGATCAGCATGAACACCCACAGCCCGTGCAGCACATGAAACGCAAAGCCGATGCGCCCGTCGAGGAAACCGAGCCTGAACACGTAGCGATAGACGAACAGCAGCAACGCGCGCAGATAGAGCGGCGCGCGGCCGTAGACCGAATTCTTCAGGAACCGGTTGCGCCGCGCCGCGCTCGGGCCGGCTTCGATGCGTCGATCCTCGTCGAACAGCCGATAGTCGCGGTTGATCGCGTCCACCATCGCCAGCGTCGCATAGCGATTGTGCTTGGCGGTCCAGGCGTCGAGGCCGGCCAGATTGTGATCGACGAGGTCGCCGCCTTCGAGCAAAATCGCGCGGCCTCGCGTCAGAACCATATGCTCGTCCATCCAGCGCTGCTCCATCTGCGCCGCGCCGTTGCGCCACAGGCGCAGCAGGATGACGGGATAGTAGCGGCCATGACGTATCCATTGCTCGCGGAAGATCAGCTTGCGCCGGACGTTGACGCCGGTGACGTCGGGGCCAAGCGTCGGCAGCAAGCGGCTAAGCGCATCCAGCGCGCTCGCTTCAAAATATTCGTCGCAGTCGATCCGCATCACCCAATCGGTCGTGGGCCTGGCGGCCTCCAGGCCCCAGCGGAACTGGTCGGCGTGGTTCTTGAACTTGTGCCGCAACACTTCGGCGCCGTGCGTCTCGGCGATCGTCGCCGTCGCGTCGGTCGAAAAGCTGTCGATCACCACCACGCGCGTCATCCACGCCGCGATGCGCGTCAGGCAGCGCTCCAGGTGGATTTCCTCGTTGTAGCTGAGAAGGATCAGCGTGATCGGCAGTTTCATGGTCCGGCCGCGCGCAGCGCCTCCTCGATCGCGATCGTCGCGCGCGACACGGCTTCGATTTCGTCGAGTGGAATCGGCGCGGGCCCCTTGCCGCGCGCAGCGTTGAGGAAGGCGGCGACCAGCGCCGCTTGCCCCTTGTCCTGCGCCGACTTCACCGTCTTCGCCTTGCCGCCGGCGTGAATGGTCAACGCGTTGAAATCGTCGAGCGTGATGGCGCGGCCCTGGGCGAAAGCTTCCAGATATTCCTTCGGCAGGCTGGGATCGCCCAGCGAGGAATAGATGATCGTGCCCACCGACCCATCGGCGAAACGCAGGATCGCCGACACCGCGTCGCCATGGCCTCGCGCCGCGCTCGCCTGCACGTCAATCGGCAGCGCGCCGCAGAGATAGGTCAGGGCGTCGACGAAATGGCACGCCTCGCCCAGAATGCGCCCGCCGCCCTCGTCGCGCTGGATCCAGCTGTCGCCGGGGATGGCGCCGGCGTTGACGCGATAAATCATCATCAGCGGGCCGGAGCGCGGATTCAGCGCGTCCCTGGCTTGTTTGAGCAACGGCGCGAAACGTCGGTTGAAGCCGACCGTCAGCACGGCCGATCCCGCCCGCGCCGCCGCCATCGCCGTGTCGAGGCTTTCGCGGTCGAGCGCCAGCGGCTTCTCGCAGAACACATGTTTGCCCGCGCTCAGCGCGCGTGCGCTCAACGAGGCATGGGAATCGTGGCGGGTGGCGATGAACACGGCGTTCGTGCCCGCATCGTCGAGCACGGCGGCGGCGTCGGTGGCGGCGAGCGCGAAGCCGAACTTCTCGGCCGAATGATTGGCGGAAATCCCCGTTTTGGTGACGACCCCGGTCAGCGCGACGCAGTCCGCGTCCTTCACCTTCGGCAGTAGAACGCCGCGGGCGTAGTTGCCCATGCCGATGAAGCCGACGCCGAGTTTGTCGCGCGGCGGCGCGGGGGCG
>JANYIH010000059.1 GCA_025358745.1 Hyphomicrobiales bacterium
CGCCCCCATCGTCTCGCGTATCTCCATTTTATCGCAAGCACTTTAGAACGGAAGTTCGCAAACAGATAGAGGCGGCGGCGCGCCCTCGGCTTCCCCGAAAAGGTCTTTAGAGCCTTGGCAAAGTTGGCTGGGGCGCCAGGATTCGAACCTGGGGATGGCGGAATCAAAATCCGCTGCCTTACCGCTTGGCTACGCCCCAGCGGCCGAGAACGCTTGCGATTCAAGGCGCGCGCGGACCATAGAGGGCCGTTCGCGCCCCCGCAAGCCCCGCGCGGCGCGTTGTCTCGCCGCACGGAATAGGCTACGCGCAAGCCCATGGAGCTCCGCAGTTTGACCTGAAGCGCGGAGCGAAATGGATTCTATGTGAGGGCATTTGTCCGGCGCAAGGCTTTTTCACCTGCATGTGCCCAAGACGGCGGGCACTTCGCTGCGAGGCGCATTCCATCGCGCAAAGCACAAAGTGCTGCCGGTGAATTCGAATTTCGTCTACGATCCGGCGCTGCACGCCGACGTCGATCTCTTCAGCGGACATGCCGGTTTCAGGGCGGTCGAGGCGTCGCTCGAATTGCGCGGCAACGTCGTGACGATCCTGCGCGACCCCTATGATCGCGTGCTTTCCTATTTCTACCACCTCGTCAAGTTGCATCGCGAAGGCCACGAGAACACCCATCGCACCAACCTGGCGTCGAAATACGGCCTCGCCGAATTCCTCGCGATCACCGACGATCCGCACCTGTTGAACGACATGTTCAACAGCATGACGTGGCAATTGGTCCACGACAACGACATCCACGCCCGAATGGCCTATCGGCGCCGGGAACCCGTCTTCGGCGCGGCCGATCTGGTCGCGCGCGCCAAGTCTAACCTGTCCTCGTTCCGGGTCGTCGGCTTTCAGTCCCGACCGGGGGCCTTTCTCGAAAAGCTGCGGCGGGCGACCGGTCTGTCGCTCCAACTCGGCGCGGAGAACGCCAATCCCGAGCGCGCGGCGGTGGAAAAGTTGGATGTCGAGACGCGGCGACGCCTTCGCGGCTGGATCGAGCTTGACCTCGAAGTTTACGAATGGGCGCTCGCCGAACTCGGCCGCGATTGAAGCGCAGCCCGGCGCAAGCGCCTTTTCTTGACGCGCAAAACAAGCATAAAGGGCAAAACCCTGCGGAGACGGGCATGATCCTTATTTCGGGCGAAGCGCTCATCGACCTCATTCCCGATCCCGTGGTGGACGCGCGCTACGACGCCGTGCTCGGCGGCTCGCCTTACAATGTCGCGATCGGGCTGGCGCGGCTCGGCGCCCGCGTCGCCTTCGTGTCGCGCATTTCCAATGACGCCAACGGCGAAAAGCTCGCCGCGGCGCTCGCCGCCGACGGCGTCGATCTTGCGTATGTCGCGCGCGATTCGCGCCCGAGCCCGCTCGCCTTCGTCATGCGCGGCACCGCGCAGACGGGCTCGCGCTACAGCTTCTATCTCGATGGCTCCGCCTATGACGGACCCTGGCCCTTTCCCAAGCAATCGCCGAGGCAAGTGAAGCACCTGCATGTGGGTTCGTTTTCGGCGGTCGAGCGGCACGGTCAGGCCGTCGTCGAGGCGATGGAGGGGTTGCGGGCGCAAGCGACGCTGAGCTTCGATCCCAACATCCGGCCGTTCGTCACGCCCGACCGCGCCTCCGTGCTGGGCCTCGTCGAACGGCAGATGCGTCTGGCCAGCGTCGTGAAGGCGAGCGAAGAGGATCTCGAATGGCTCTATCCCGGCCGTGCGGTCGAGGCCACGCTGCAAGCCTGGGCCGACGCGGGGCCGCGATTCTGCATCGCCACGCTCGGAGGAGAGGGGGCGATCGCCTATCTCGGGGCCGAGCGGCTCGTCGTTCCCGCCCGCAAGGTCGAGGTGGTCGACACCGTCGGCGCCGGCGACAGTTTCATGTCCTCGCTGCTGTTTGCGATGGATCGCGACGGCGCGCTGGGGGCGGACGCGCCCGCGCCAAGCCGCGAACGACTCGGCGGCTGGCTCGATTTCGCCGCTCGCGCCTCGGCGATCACCTGCACGCGCAAAGGCTCCAACCCGCCGACGCTCGCCGACGTCGAAGCCGCGCATTGAACGAAGAGGTGACCTCCCGGCTTGTTGCGGCGCAACGCCGGCAGGGCTAAAGCGAAACCCACGCTGAACCAGGATCGCCACGCCATGGCTTTGACCGCGCCCAAGCCGCGCCCGCTGTCGCCTCATCTCGATGTCTATCGGATGACGCTGACGATGGCGATGTCGATCGTGCATCGCATCACCGGCGTCGGCCTCTACATTGGCGTGGCGCTGCTGGCCTGGTTCCTGCTCGCCTTGTCCGGCGACGCTATGACCTTTGCGACTTTCACCGGGTTCATCCATTCGTTCATCGGCCAGTTGCTGTTGCTCGGCTTCACCTGGGCCTTGTTCCACCACATGCTCGGCGGCGTGCGTCATGCCTTGTGGGATGCCGGGATCGGGCTCGACGATCCGCTGCGCGAGCGGCTGGCGCAATTCACGCTGGTGGGCGGCGTCGCGCTGACGGTGATCGTCTGGATCGTCGGCTACGCCGTTCGCTGAGGGGGGAAGCTACGATGAACTCTTCCTATCGCACCCCGCTCGGACGTGTGCGCGGCCTCGGCTCGGCGAGGCTCGGCACGCAAGACAACTGGCTGATGCGAATCACCTCGCTGGCGCTGATCCCGCTCAGCATCGCCTTCGTATTTCTGGTGCTGTCGCTGCTGCACAAGGACTACCATGGCGCGCGGGCGTTGATGGGCGAGCCGCTGCCGGCGGTGATCGTGCTGTTGTTCGTGCTGACGGGCGTCTATCACACCGAACTCGGCATGCGTTCGGTGATCGTCGATTATCTGCAAGGCCAATTGCGCGAGTTCGCCCTGATCGCCAATTCCTGCGCGGCGGTCGCGCTCGGTCTTGCCTGCGTTTACGCCGTGCTGCGCATCGGCTTCGTTTGAGGATCATCTGATGGCGAGCAATGGCGCGACGGCCCCGGCGCAGAACGGCAAGGCCTATCCCATCACCGACCACACCTTCGACGTGGTGGTCGTCGGCGCGGGCGGCGCGGGCTTGCGCGCCGCCGTCGGATGCTCGCAGGCAGGCTTGCGCACCGCCTGCATCAGCAAGGTGTTCCCGACCCGCTCGCACACAGTTGCGGCGCAGGGCGGCATTTCCGCTTCGCTCGGCAATATGGGGCCGGACGATTGGCGTTGGCACATGTACGACACGGTGAAAGGGTCCGACTGGCTCGGCGATCAGGACGCGATCGAATATCTCTGCCGCAACGCGCCGGCCGCCGTCTATGAACTCGACCATTGGGGCGTGCCGTTCTCACGCACCGAGGAAGGCAAGATCTATCAGCGCCCGTTCGGCGGCATGACGACCGATTACGGCAAGGGCACGGCGCAGCGCACCTGCGCGGCGGCCGACCGCACCGGCCACGCGATCCTGCACACGCTGTACGGTCAGGCGCTGAAGGCGAAATGCGAGTTCTTCATCGAATATTTCGCCATCGACCTGATCCGCGACGAGGAGGGCCGGGTGCGCGGTCTGGTCGCGCTGAAGATGGACGACGGCACGATCCACCGCTTTCGCGCCCAGACGACGATTCTCGCCACCGGCGGCTACGGCCGCGCCTATTTCTCGGCGACCAGCGCGCACACCTGCACCGGCGACGGCAACGCGATGGCCTTGCGCGTCGGCGTGCCGTTGCAGGATATGGAATTCGTGCAGTTCCATCCCACCGGCATCTATGGCGCGGGTTGTCTGATCACCGAGGGCTCGCGCGGCGAGGGCGGCTATCTCGTCAACTCCGAGGGCGAGCGATTCATGGAGCGCTATGCGCCGAGCGCGAAAGACCTCGCCTCGCGCGACGTGGTTTCGCGCGCAATGACGCTGGAGATCCGCGAGGGCAGGGGGGTCGGCAAGGAGAAGGACCATATCTACCTTCACCTCGATCATCTCGACCCCAAGGTGCTGCACGAGCGGCTGCCCGGCATTTCCGAGAGCGCGCGCATCTTCGCCGGCGCCGATGTGACCAAGGAGCCGATCCCGGTGCTGCCGACCGTCCACTACAACATGGGCGGGATTCCTACGAACTATCACGGCGAGGTCTTGACCAAATACGGCGACGATCCCGATGCGATCGTGCCCGGCCTGATGGCTCTGGGCGAAGCCGCCTGCGTCTCCGTGCATGGCGCGAACCGGCTCGGCTCGAATTCGCTAATCGACCTCGTCGTGTTCGGCCGCGCGGCGGGGCTGCGCGCCGCCGAAACGCTGAAGCCGGGCGACCGTCAGCCCGAACTCGCCAGGGACAGCGCCGATTTCGCCCTGTCGCGGCTCGACAAGACGCGCTACGCCAAGGGCGGCACGCCGACAGCGCAACTGCGGCTCAACATGCAGCGCATCATGCAGGCCAATTGCGCGGTGTTCCGCACCGGCGAAGTGCTGGCCGAGGGCCAGAAGAAGATCCACGCGGCCTGGCGCGCCGGCGAAGACGTCGGCGTTACCGACCGCTCGCTGATCTGGAACTCTGATCTGATCGAGACGCTGGAATACGACAATCTGATCGCGCAGGCCGTGGTGACGATGGAAGGCGCCGCCAACCGCCACGAAAGCCGCGGCGCCCACGCGCGCGAGGATTTCCCCAACCGCGACGACGCCGAGTGGATGAAGCACACGCTGGCCTGGATCGATGCGGCGAAATACGAGGTCAAGCTCGACTACCGGCCGGTGCATACCTATACGATGAGCAACGAGGTCAGCTATATCGAGCCGAAGGCGCGGGTGTATTGAGGAGCAATCGCGGCTACGGTCAGGGCGCGAGTTTGTCAAACGGTTTCCGGCCGAAAGGCTCGCGCTGTCCCATCCCGTCATCGCGAGCGAAACGAAGCGATCCATCTCGCCGAGATCGCAGATCCGTTGGAAAGCTGCGGATTGGCGGAGGCGTGGATTGCTTCGCTTCGCTCGCAATGACGCAGACCGAGCGTTTCGGCTGAAAAGCGCGTATGATTCAACCCGACCGCTTGCGCGTTTGTAAGCGCGAGTGCGTTGGCCGCTGGCTTGCATAGCTGCAACATCATACGGGGATTGCCAGATGCTGATCGACGCCGGGTTCAAGATTTCCTTTCAATGCCCGGCCTTTACGCCGATGCTGCTGCAACTTAACATCCATCCCTCGCGCACCGAGGATTTGCGCTCGCCCGACGTCATCAATTCCGATCCGCCGCTGGCGATGAGCGCCTATCTCGATCACTACGGCAACCGGGTCACGCGCGTCGAAGCGCCGCCGGGCGTCGTCACTTTTCACAACCGCTTCCGGATCTACGATCCCGGGCTGCCGGACGAGGCGCCGACCAGCGACGTGATGACGCCGATCCCCAAGCTGCCCAGTGAAGTGCTGCTGTTTTTGCTGTCGAGCCGCTATTGCGACAGCGACGCGTTATCGAATTTCGCCTGGGCGCAGTTCGGTCGCATCACGGGCGGCTATTCCGTGGTCAAAGCGATCTGCGATTTCGTCCACGGCCACATCCGCTTCAACTACGCGCAGGCCTCCCCCACGCGCAGCGCCAGCGACGGGATGCGCGACCGCGTCGGCGTATGCCGCGATTTCGCCCATCTCGCCGTCGCGCTGTGCCGCTGCATGAACATCCCCGCGCGCTATTGCACGGGATATCTCGGCGATATCGGCGTGCCCGTCGACGTCAACCCGATGGATTTCAGCGCCTGGTTCGAAGCGTTTCTCGATGGACGCTGGTACACGATGGACGCGCGCCACAATCATTCGCGCATCGGGCGCATCGTGATGGGGCGCGGCCGCGACGCCGCCGATGTCGCGATCACGACGGCGTTTGGAATCGCCAATCTCGTGCATTTCGAGGTGATGACCGACGAGGTGAAGGCCTAAGCTCACTTCGGGGGAAACAACTGCCCGTTCACCTTCACGGCGTTGGGCGCGACATATTCGAGGTCCCACACCAGCCGGCCGTCCTGCGATTTGGCGAGCCCGCGCAGGAATGTGGCGAGGTAGAGAAACTGGCGCGCGTCCGGCTCGTCTTCCGCGATCCCGGCGATCGCCTCCATCAGTCTGTCGAGATTGTCGGCGGTGATCTGGGCATGCGCCTGCGGGGCCGAACCCTCAAACCGCGCTTCGCCGGCGAAGGTCGCCTCAACCAGCGGCGTGGAGAGCCGCGTCTCGCTCAACGCCAGGCGCGGATGGCCGCCCGCCAGCGTTTGCAGGATGGCGCCCTTGGCGTCCTCGCCGAGATCGCCGGACTTGAACAAGGCGGGATCGGCGAGCGCAATCTCGGCGGCGTGATCCAGGCCGTCGATATCCGCCTGGATTGTCAGCGCCAGAGTCAGCGGCCAAAGCGATTTCGCCCAGTCGGGCGCGGCTTCGAGATCGACCGTGAGATCTTTCACCGCCAGCGCGAGCGCGGCCGAGGAATGGGCGGCGAGCCCGCTCACCTTCAACTCCTCGCCGGCCGATTTCAGGCTGACCGTTCCGCCGGGAAACGAAACGGCGATGTCGCCGACTTCGACCTGGCCCGACATTTCCTTCCACAACGGCGCCAGCGCGGCGATCTTTGGCCTCAACTCCTCGCCCGAAGGCGGTCCGGACTTGGCGTGGGCGACCAGAAAGCGCCAGAGATCGCCGAACGCGGCGGCGCGCAAGCCGGTCGCCACACTCACGCCGGTCGCCGCGCCCTGCTGGGTTTCGATCGCCTGGGTTTCCTCCGCATCTTCGCCGACGACCGAGGATTTTTCGGTCGCCGAAGCGACCGAATCCGTCATCCGCGCATCCACCGAGTCCGCGCCTTCGCCGGAACGCAGGCGCAATTCGCTGGCGACGTCGGTCTCCGTCAAAACGAAACGCGCGGTCTGCTCGCCCGCCTTTGATCTGACGTCCGCCTTCAGCGCGCCGAGCTTGAGCTTGGACCGGAAAAACTCCGGCGCGGCCGGATCGAACAGACCTTCGAACCGGAAACCGTCGAACGCAATCGTTCCGCCTTCCTTTCCGCCCACCGGCGCGAATGACAGGGTCGGCAGGCTCGTGGCATGGACGAACCAGCCGCCGTCGAGCGTGGGCGTGATGCGATATACGAAGGGCGAGACGCTCACCTGCGTCCCCGCGAGCGCTTTTGCGAAATCCCACGTGACGACATAGTCGTCGCCCTGCGGCGCGATGGCGAGGATGCCCTTCTCCAGCGTCGCCGAAGTGACATAAGCCGCATAGGCCTCGGCCATCGCCTTGGCGCCCTCCGGCGTCGCCGGCTCGGCATGGGCCGCGCCGAAGCCGAGCGCGAGCGCCGCGGCGAGGGGGAATAGGCGTCGGCGCATGGCGTTCCTCCAACCCCGGTTTGACTCTGGCCGGCGCGCGCGGACAATAGCGCGTCCGGCGTCCGCGCCGCACCCCTTTTTTCAAGTGTTGGGAGACGCACAAATGAAAGCCATTCTCAAGGGCCTCGCGGCGGCTGCGCTCGCGCTCGGCGCCGGCGCGGCCTCGGCGGGCACGCTCGACACGATCAAGGCGCGCGGACAGCTGATCTGCGGTTCGAGCCCAGGTCTGGCCGGTTTCGGGCTGCCCGACGATCACGGCGTCTACAAGGGGCTCGACGTCGACGAATGCCGCGCCATGGCGGCCGCGATCTTCAACGACCCCAACAAGATCAAATTCCTGCCGATCAATGCGAAGGACCGGCCGACGATCCTCGCCTCCGGCGAGATCGACGTGCTGGTGCGCAACACGACGTGGACCCTGTCGCGCGAGACGGGCGGCATGTTCTTCACCGGCGTCAACTACTACGACGGCCAGGGTTTCATGGTGAGGAAGAAGCTCGGCGTCGACAGCGCGCTTAAGCTCGACGGCGCCTCGATCTGCGTGCAGCAGGGCACGACGACCGAACTGAATCTGGCCGACTATTTCCGCGCGCACAAGATGAAGTTCGAGCCGGTCGTGTTCGCCAGCGACGATCAGACCGTGAAGGCCTATGATTCCGGTCGTTGCGACGCCTACACCACCGACGCCTCGGGGCTCTACGCCGAACGCCTCAAGCTCACGGCGCCGGACGATAATGTCGTCCTGCCCGAGATCATATCGAAGGAGCCGCTTGGCCCCTCCGTGCGCCCCGACGACGTGAAATGGTTCGAGATCGTGCAATGGACGCATTACGCGCTCGTCACCGCCGAGGAACTGGGCGTCACCCAGGCCAATGTCGACGAGATGCTGAAGTCGGCCAATCCCGACATCCGCCGCCTGTTAGGCGTCGAGGGCAATTTCGGCGAGGGGCTCGGCCTGACCAAGGACTGGGCCTACCGCATGATCAAGGCGGTGGGCAACTACGGCGAATCGTTCGAGCGCAACGTCGGCATGGGTTCGCCCATCAAGATCAAGCGCGGCCTCAACGCGCTGTGGACCAACGGCGGCCTGCAATACGCCCCGCCGATCAGGTGAGGCGACGGCGGCGATCCTCGATTGACATGTATACAAATTGTGTTCGGATGCCCACATGACAATGCTTTCCGACTGGACTCCCGCGACGCTGTCCGGCTTCAAGGCACGCTTCTCGGACGCGTTCGCGCGGGCGATGTTCGACGAACAAGACTATCGCCTTATGCATCCAGATGTGGAGCACGCGATAAACGAGGGAATCGTCGCGTCCGGATATCAACACTTTCGCGACTACGGTCGCGCCGTCGGATGGACGGCGCGGACGTGGTTACGACCTGACGTGTTGTTGCCGCAGACCGTCGTCATCTTTAAAGGCGCCGACGACTACTTGAGCGGGATCAAGATAAAATGCATCGACCGCGAGGCGGTGAATTATCAGCTTGATGTCCATCGCGTCGGCGCGAAGGGCGTGGAAAAGGTCGCTCGGGTCGCGTTCGACCGTGAGAGCGAGATCGACCGGGGCCTCGGCTGCATAATGTGGAAGCCGATACCGCGCGCTAGGGGCAAGCTTTTTGTCATCCGCCTCATGCGACTGGACGACAAGGGGAATCCTGCTGGACTTGCCGATTTCCGACTTTCCGGCGCCGACGCACAGGTGTTTTCTGCTCCCACCTCCAAATTCGCGGCTCCGCCTCTGCTCGGGTTCAGCCCGGTAACGCAGTGCAATCTCAACTGCATTCACTGCATATCCCGCTCATCGCGAAAGAAAGTGAGCGAATTTTCGGATGAATGGTGGCGCCAGATAGAGGACCTGAGGGCGTCGAATCAACTCTATCAAATCGGAGGGGATTACTCAGGAGACTTGTTGTACGCGCAAGGCAAGCCGAAGGGGTGGCTCGACCGGATGATTGCGCTTAATGTTGGGATGCAGATCACTACGCACGCCAACAATCTGACGTTCGAGATCGCCGACAAACTCATCAAGTCGAAGCTGCAAGCGATTCTGTTTTCGATCGACAGCTTCGACCCGGAGGAATATCGGGGTATAAGGAAGGGCGCGCTGCCGCTTGATCAAGTGCTTTTCAACATCGCCCAGTTCATGCGGATGCGCAACAGTCGCCGGCCCAGCCTGAAGACAAGCCTGTCGATGGTCTTGATGCGGCGCAATCTCAATCAGTTGATCCCCGCCATCGATTTCGCGGCGGAGCATGGAATCGAGGTCGTCAGTTGGGCGCATCTCATGGTTTTCACGCCGGACATGGTGGAAGAGTCCCTGATGCTCGACGTCCGCGGATACCGGGCGGCCTATGAAGCGGCGATGGAACACGCGCGCAAGAAGGGCGTCGCCTTTTGGGCGCCGACGCCGCTGTTGACGTTGAAGCCGCGCAAGGGCCATTTGCCGTGCCCGGTTCCGTGGAGCGGCGCCATCGTGACCGGCGACGGCGACGTGCGCGCCTGTTGCATGCCTGAATCCGTAGTGGGCAATTTGAACGAGCAATCACTCAAACAAATCTGGAACGGCGAGCGAATGCAGGCGTTCCGCGCGGCCGTAAATACGCCCGACCCGCCGAGCCCCTGCAAGGTATGCGGCATTTACCGACACGAGAACAATTTCGAGACGTTTGTTCCGGGTCTCAGCAAGGCCGAGCGGGAAGCTTTCGCGGCACGGGTGATGGCGCAACAAGTGTGAGGCAAACGCGAAGCCGATCGTCCCCGCTCCGGCGCAAGCCGCTCACGCCGCCGGCTCGTCCTTCAGGAAATTCTCTAGCCAGTGAATGTCGTAGTCGCCGTTCTGTATGTCGACGTTGCGCACCAACGAACGGAACAGTGGCAGCGTGGTCTCGATCCCTTCGACCACGAATTCGTCGAGCGAGCGCCGCAGCCGCATCAGCGCCTCGGTGCGCGTGCGGCCGTGCACGATCAGTTTGCCCACGAGGCTGTCGTAATAGGGCGGGATGACATAGCCCTGATAGGCGGCCGAATCGACGCGCACGCCCAATCCGCCGGGCGTGTGAAAAGTCGTCAGCCGGCCGGGCGAGGGCACGAAGGTGCGCGGATGCTCGGCGTTGACGCGGCATTCGATCGCCGCGCCGTCGAATCGCACTTCGTCCTGCGTGATCGACAACGGCGAGCCGGCGGCGATGCGGATCTGTTCGTTGACGAGATCGATGCCGGTGATCATCTCGGTGACGGGATGCTCGACCTGGATGCGGGTGTTCATCTCGATGAAGTAAAACTTACCGTCCTCGTAGAGGAATTCGATCGTGCCGACCCCGACATAGCCCAGATCCGCCATCGCGCGGGCGACGACGCCGCCGATCTCATCGCGCTGATGGGGATTGAGCGCGGGCGAAGGGCCTTCTTCCCACACCTTCTGGTGCCGGCGTTGCAACGAGCAATCGCGCTCGCCCAGATGGATCGCGCGGCCCTTGCCGTCGCCGAGCACCTGGATCTCGATGTGGCGCGGCTTCTGCAGATATTTTTCCAGATAGACCGCGTCGTCGCCGAACGCCGCCTTGGCCTCGGTCCTGGCGGTGGCGATCGCGTCGAGCAGATCGGCCTCCGTGCGCGCCACCTTCATGCCGCGTCCGCCGCCGCCGGACGCCGCCTTGACCAGCACGGGATAGCCGATGTCGCGCGCGATCCGCAGCGCTTCCGTCTCGTCGCTGACGGCGCCTTCCGATCCTGGCACGCAGGGGATGCCGAGCCTTGTCGCCGTGCGCTTGGCCTCGATCTTGTCGCCCATCAGCCTTATGTGCTCGGCCTTGGGGCCGATGAAGACGAGGTTGTGTTCGTTGAGGATCTCGGCGAAGCGGGCGTTTTCCGAGAGAAAACCGTAACCCGGATGCACCGCGTCGGCGCCGGTGATCTCGCAGGCCGCCATCAGCGCGGGGATGTTGAGATAGCTCTCGCGGGCGGGCGGGGGCCCGATGCAGACGCTCTCATCCGCCAGCTTGACGTGCATCGCCTCCTTGTCGGCGGTCGAATAGACTGCGACGGTGGAGATGCCGAGCTCCTTGGCGGCGCGCAGCACGCGCAGCGCGATCTCGCCGCGGTTGGCGATCAGGATTTTATCGAACATCGCCCGCCCGTCACTCGATCACCATCAGCGGTTGGCCATATTCGACCGGCGAACCGTCCTGCACGAAGATCTCCACGACCTTGCCCGCCCGCGTGGCGACGATCTCGTTATAGGTCTTCATCGCCTCGACCAGCATCAACTTGTCGCCGACCTTCACCGTCGCGCCGACTTCGACGAAGGGGCGCGATTCGGGGCTGGCTCTGAGATAGGCGGTGCCGACCATCGGCGACTTCACCGCGCCCTCGCGTCCCTCGGGCGGAACCACCGCGACCGCGATCGGCGCGGACGGCGCGGCGACGGCCGCCATCGTCGCGGGGGCTGCGACCGCGTGGATGACCTGCGGCGCATGCCGGGCGCGGGCGACGCGGATCTTCAAGCCGTTGTGCTCGACCTCAACCTCGCTGAGATCGTGGTGAGCGGCGATTTCGGCGAGGGAAGCGACGATGGAGACGTCCAGAGCGGAAGACGAGGCGTCGTCGGAATCGCGGTTCGGCATGAAGGCTGGGGCTCGTTAGAGGGGGGAAGCGGCACTCGACGCGCGCACGAACGCGCCCTATAGCCCGCTCGCCCCGCTCGTTAAAGCGGGCAGGCGTGAATTTTTGCGGTTACGCACCGGTGTTGCGCCGCGGTCACGCCTTTTTCAGCCGAACTTCGGCGCCCGCTTCTCCAGAAACGCCGCCACCCCTTCGGCGAAATCGGCGCCGTATCCCAGTTCACGCTGCGCGTCGCGCTCGTGATCGAGCGCCGCGTCGAGCGTGCGGGACGCGGCGGCGTGGACGGCGTGCTTGATCGCGGCCAAAGCCTGCGGCGATTGCGCGCTGAGCTTCTGCGCCAGCGCTAAAGCCTGCGGCATCAGGTCGGCGTCGTCCACCGCCTTCCAGATCAGCCCCCAGTCGGCGGCCTTTTCCGCCGGCAGCGGCTCGGCGGTCAGCGCCAGCGCTAGCGCGCGGGCGGGGCCGAGGTGATGCGGCAGGAACCACGTGCCGCCGCAATCGGGCATCAGCCCGATCTTGACGAAGCTCTGGATGAAGCTGGCCGATTTCGCCGCCAGCACGATATCGCCGGCGAGCGCGAAATTCGCCCCCGCGCCGGCCGCCACTCCGTTGACCGCCACGACGATCGGCTTGGCGCAGGCGCGCATGCGCCGGATCAGCGGGTTGAACCGCGTCTCGATGCTGTGGCCGACATCGACCCGCGCCGCATTGCCCGGCGCGACCGCCCGCTCGGACAGGTCTTGCCCTGCGCAAAAGCCGCGCCCCGCGCCGGTGACGAGGATCGCGCGGCAAGATTTGTCGTGCTCGGCCGCCTCGAAAGCGGCCGACAGCCGCTTCGTCATGTCGGTGGAGAAGGCGTTGAGCCGGTCCGGCCGGTTCAGCGTGACGAG
Source organism: Hyphomicrobiales bacterium (assembly GCA_025358745.1). GTDB lineage: Bacteria > Pseudomonadota > Alphaproteobacteria > Rhizobiales > Beijerinckiaceae > Roseiarcus. Next base: position 12,862 of record JANYIH010000059.1, read on the forward strand.
GGTCACCGCGCCGTTGCGCTCGACCAAAACGCTGTCGTTCATCCCAAATCCCCGGCTAGGTGATGACGCTCGGCTCGGTGCGGCCGGTGCGTCGTTCGATTTCGCAGAACTCGCGCGACAGCGTGATCAGGTCCGCCAGCGCCGCCTGCGCGTCCGCGCCCAGATCGCCGGTCGGCGGTTCGTATTTCTCGATATAGATGCGGATCGTGGCGCCGACGGTGCCCGTGCCGGAGAGCCGATAGACGATGCGCGATCCGCCCTCGAACAGGATGCGGACGCCTTGCGCCTTCGCGTCCGAGCCGTCGACGGGATCGTGATAGGCGAAATCGTCCGCCGACCCGACCTTGCGTCCGGCGAGCGTCTGGCCGGGCAGTGCGGCGAGCTTTTCACGCAGGGCTTGCATCAGGTCCTGCCCGGCTTTCAGGTCAACCTCGTCATAGTCGTGGCGCGTGTAGTAATTGCGCCCGTAGGTGGCCCA
>JANYIH010000086.1 GCA_025358745.1 Hyphomicrobiales bacterium
GTTGCTGGCCCCGCGGAATTACAGCGCGCCGCTCGCCACAGACACCGTCCCGGCATCGGCGACGTTCACGTCGACGAAGCTCGTGCCGCCGCCGCCGGTCTTGGCGAGCGTGCCGGCGTTGACGAAGGACGAGGTCGCCGCGCTGCCGCGCGCAAGATTGGTGTCGTTGGCGATGTTGAACTGTCCCGACGCCTGATTGGTGAAGGTCGCGGCGCTGGAGCTGCCGTCGCCGATCTGATTTTGTCCATTCTGGGTGACGACGCCCGTATTGACCCAATTGACTGATCCGCCGAGCGTGAAAATGTTGGCCGTTGTGGCTCCGCTGGTGCTGAGCGTGCCGCTTCCGTTTACGGTTGGCGTTCCAAAATTGGCGTTGAAGAAGTTTGCCGGACCTGTCAGCGTCAGGGTTTTGCCGTTGAGATTGATCGTCGTGCCGTAACCCTGGTTGAACGCATTGGCGTAGGAAAGGTTGCCGCCGAGCGTGACCGTCGTTCCGTTGTCGTAGACGCCGAACGTGGCGGCCGTGATCGACGCGCCTGCGGCGATAGTGTTCGCGCTGGCGCCTCCAAGCGCGAATTGGCCCGCGCCGCCGATCGTCCCGCTGAAGCTGTTGACCGGCCCACGGAACTCCAACACGCCGCTCGCCACCGAAATCGCGCCGGTGTCGACCACATTCACATCGACGAAACTGGTTCCCCCGCCGCCGGTCTTGGCAAGCGCGCCTGCGTTGACGAACGACGAAGTCGCGGCGCCGCCACGCTCCAGATTGGTGTCGTTGGCGATGTTGAATTGCCCGGTCGCCTGGTTGGTGAAGATCGCCACGCTGGCGCCGGCGTCGCCGATCTGATTTTGCCCGATCTGCGTGACGACGCCGCTGTTGATCCAGTTCACCGTCCCGCCCAGCACGAAAATATTGGCCGATGTGGTCCCGCTGGTCGCCAGCGTGCCACTGCCGTTAACGGTCGGCGTGCCGAAGTTGGCGTTGAAGAAGCTTGCCGCGCCGGAAAGCGTCAGCGTGTGGCCGTTGAGGTTGATCGCGCTGCCGAAGGCTTGGGTGAACGTGTTCGCGAAGTTGAGGTTTTCGCCGAGCGTCACCACCGTTCCGCTGTCGACGACATTGAAGCCGTTGGTGGCGATCGTCGTGCCCGAGTTGATCGAGTCGACGCCGCCGCCGCCAATTGTGAACTGGCCCGCCCCGCTGATCGCGCCGTTGAAACTGTTGCTCGGGCCGTTGAATTGCAGGTTGCCGTTGGCGACGGAGATCGTGCCCGTGTCGGTGACGCTGACGCCGATGACGCTGTTGCCGCTGCCCGCGGTTTTTTGCAAGCTCCCGGCGTTGACGATGCTGGCGCTGGCGGCGCCTTGCGTCACGCCATAGTCACCGTTGATCGTATAGGCGCCCGATGCGCTGTTGGTGATTCTGGCGTTCACGCCCGTGCCGTCGCCGAGCGTGATCTGCGCCGTCTGATTGGTGGTGGCGTTGTTGGTCAGCGTGTCGGAGCCGGCCAGCGAGTAATTGCCGATCTGGATCGTGCCGCCGATCTGGAACGCCAAAGTTCCTTGCGCGCCTCCTCCCAACAGATTGCCGGCGCCCGTTATCGCCACCGTCCCGGCGCCGTTCAGGACGCCGCCGAATTGCTGGTAGTCGAGACTGAAGCTCGCGCCGGCGACAAAGGCCAGGCTGCCGCCGTTCATTATGAAATGATCGTTGCCGACGTTAAGGTTGTTGACCGTGTCATTGCCGCTGTTATGAGTGATCGTATGGATGCTGGCGGTGTTGATGGTCACGTTGTTGTTGCTGTCGGGAATCGTGCCGAGGCTCCAATCGGCGGCGGTGGCCCAATCTCCATCGGCGTTGACGTTCCAGGAATTGGTTGTCGGCATTTTGCTTCTCCCAATGGAAATGGTGGCCGGTTCAGTCGAATGCTTGCGACGGCTTCCCCGCAAAGGGCTCCGCCGCGTTGCGCTCGCCGTTAGCTGGTGGCGAGAATTGTCATTCGGTTGCGAAAAGCAAATTTGCCGCGTGCGCTTTGTCCGACGGCCCGAGGGCGCCTTCGCGAATTCACACCCAGCGACTGCACTCGTCAATTGGGTCTGACGACTTAGGACGCGTTGTCAAAATAGTCTTAGGACCAATCAGGACTTGTGGAAATCGGCGCGACCCACGCAATTCAGCTTCGCCGCCATGCGTCCCGCGTTGTCGACTTCAACCGCAACCTCCGGCCGGTCGAAGCGATGCCGGCGGCCGCTCAGTTGGCGAAGTTGACTTTGCGCTTATAGAAGCCGGGATCGGCCGGCTCAAACATCGCATCAACCTGGGGATGGTGAACCGGCGCGCCGGATTCGTCGGGCAGCAGGTTCTGCTCCGAGACATAGGCGACATATTGGGTCTGCGCGTTCTCGGCGTAGAGGTGATAGAACGGCTGGTCCTTCGAGGGGCGCACCTCGGCCGGAATCGCGCGATACCATTCCTCCGTATTGGCGAAGGTGGGATCGACGTCGTAGATCACGCCCCGAAACGGGTAGAGGCGGTGCTTGACCACCTGCCCGATGGCGAATTTGGCTGATAGGGTGCGCATGTTGTCCCGCTCAGGTAAGCAGCGCCGGCCCGCCTGTCAATTTGTCTCCGCGCCGTAGCGTCAAAAGCCGTAAACGGCGGCGTAATCCCGATCTATGCCCGCCACCTGCCGCGCCAGATCGACGATCACCTTGGCCTGCTTCCAGGTGGCGTCGTCCTGCATCTTGCCCTCGATCATCACCGCGCCCGAGCCGTCGGGCATGGCGGCCAGAATTTTCCGGGCGAAGGCGACCTCGCCCGGATCAGGGGAAAAGACGCGCTTGGCGATGGCGATCTGGCTGGGGTGCAGCGTCCACGCGCCCGCGCAGCCGAGCAGGAAGGCATTGCGGAATTGCGCCTCGCAGGCTTCCGGGTCGGAGAAATCGCCGAACGGACCGTAGAAGGCTTTCAAGCCATTGGCGGCGCAGGCGTCGACCATGCGGGCGATGGTGTAGTGCCAGGGGTCCTGCTGCGCGCTGACGCGGCCCGGTCCCGTCCCGTCGGCCAGCACACGATAATCGGGATGGCCGCCGCCGACCCGCGTCGTCTTCATCGCGCGCGAGGCGGCCAGATCCGCCGGCCCCAGGCTCATGCCCTGCATGCGCGGCGAGGCGGCGGCGATCGCGGCGACATTGTTGACGCCCTGGGCCGTCTCAAGGATCGCGTGAATGAGAATCGGTTTGGCGATGGAGTGTTTGGCCTCCAGCAGCGCGAGATATTGGTCGAGGAAGTGAATGTCCCACGGCCCCTCGATCTTGGGCGCCATCAACACGTCGAGTTTGCTGCCTACTTCGGCGACTATGCGCGCGAGGTCGTCGAGCAGCCACGGCGAATTGAGCGCGTTGACGCGCACCCACAGGCCGGTCGCGCCGAATTCGACTTCCCTAGCCATTGCGATGAAGCCCTCGCGCGCGGCCTCTTTGGATTCGATGGGGATTGCGTCTTCGAGATTGCCGAGCACGACATCGACCTGGGAACAGAGATCGCCGACCTTGGCGCGCACCTTCTCGTTATGCGGCGGCACGAAATGGATCATCCGTTCGAGTCTGGCCGGCAGATCGCGCAGTGGCGCGGGGGCGCCGATGGCGAGCGGCTCGAAAAATTTGCGCGGCACTTTCATGGGCGAGGGTCTCCGAATTCGCGCTTAAGGAGGCCGCGACGGGCGGTCAATTCGACGGAGGAAGCAGTGGGGTCAGAATCGGCCCGGTCCAGGGGCCGATGAGGGCGAAATCGAGATGCGCGCCGTCGGGCGTCGGCTGGCCGTCCGGCGAGCTTTGCCGCGCCGAGACGCCCGCACGCCAGGCGCGATTGATCAGGTCGACCGCGCCTGTAACCGCAAGCACGAGGCCCGGCGCCTGTGTGGAGGCGTCGACGAACCGCGCCTCGCCGTCGCTGATCTCGACCCGCCCGTGCGCCTTGCCGAACCGGGTCGCGCCCGCCGCCATATCGCGCGAGACCTCGATCGGCTTGCGCTTGACGCGCCGCAGCGCCTCTTCGAAATTGAGCGTCCGCAGCGCGCCATCGGAGATTTCCAGCGCGGCGTCGCCGTCGGCGCTGGCGACGATCTCGGCCGGCGTGCGGCCGCGGGCGTGCAGCGAGACCTTGAGTCCGCCCTGCCCGGAGAAATTGCGCTCGCCGAAATCGGCCAGCAGGGCGCCGAGATCGGCGTTCTCCAGCGCCAGCGCCAGCTTGCTCTCGCACACGCCCTGTTTGCCCTCGGTGGAAAATTCGCCCGTCAGCGCGCCATGGGCAAGGCCGGCGTCGAGCAGTTTGAGGCCAAAGCGCCCATCGCGCAACGAAACGGCGGCGGCGGGATTTTCGATCGCGTGACCGCGCCAGATAGCGCGGGCCGCGGAGACGCGCAGATCGAGATCGAGCCAGCGGCTCAGGTCCGGCAGGACCGGCGCGCTCGACCAGTCGCCGGCGGCGCCAACCAGATCCGGAGGGGGACCGATCAGCGGTTCGAGTTCGAGCGCCTCGGCGGCGAGCGTCCCCGAGACCGCGAGTTTCGCCGGCGATCGCACGAAATCGAGCGCGCCTTCGAACGCCTGGCCGCCGAGCGAGAGGTTGACCTCGGCAAGCTTGAGCTGATTCAGGTCCGCGCTGGCGCGCGCCGCCAGTTCGAGCCCCGCCGGCGCGCGGGGCGTGGGCGGCTCGCGGCCGAGCCAGCGGGCGAAGCGTGCGAGGGAGGGAATCAGCGCCGACATCTGTCCGCGATAAAGCGCGCCATCGAGCCGGCCGTCGGGCGACCAGTCGCCGGACACGCGCAATTGGGTCAGCGGGGCGTCAATCGCGACGCGGATCGCGCTTGTCTCGCCGCGCGCGGCGTCGAGCGGCCGGTCGAGTTCCCAACTGGCGTCGACCGCCTGGCCGCGCCAACGCCCGGTCGCGGCGGCGCGCAACGGCCCCTGGATCGACGACCAGTCGAGCCGGCCATTGGCGACGGCGAAATGCGTTTTCCAACCATGCCGGCTGGCGCCGACCTCGACGGTCCCGCCCTGCATGACGAGGCGGGCGAGCGGCGGACCCGCCAGTGTGCGCAGTGGCGCCCGCGCGTGGTCGAGATCGACCCTGACGTCGGCGTCTTTCAACGTCAGTCCGAGCGGCGACAAAACGCCGCCCAGCAGAGGGCCGAAGCGAAGCGTGAGTTCGGCGGCGATCGCCTGGACGCCGAATGCGCCGTCGGCGGCGCGCCATTTGACGTCGGTGATTCGTAGCGTCGGCCGAGGCAACAGGGTCAGAAAAGCCTGAGTCGGCGCTTCCAGCGCGCCGAGCGCGGGATCGAGGTCACGCCGGACACGCTCCGGGTCGACAGGCCAGGAACGCAATCCCAGGGATAGGCCGAGTGCGGCGCCGAGTGCGACACTCGCCGCTAGTCCCCAATGACGCATAGAACGACCCTCGCCGCACAGACGATTCTCGCCCCTGCGGCAAGCGTTCTATAACGCGCATTCCCCGGGAAAGATCAATCCTGCGCGCCGCGCCACACCAGCAGGCGGATCTTGTCCTCGGCGATTGTCGCGCCCGCGAGCACGGGTGGCCTGGCCTTGCCTTCCGCCTTCTGCGTAAGCGCTCCTTGCGACGTCATCCATTTCTGCAGGCTGGGATGATCGGTCGCCAGACTCACGCGCTCCATCGCCTGAAGCGCGCCGCGCTGGCCAGACGACAGGGGCGCCTGGCCGAGGGCCGAGAAATCGCGCGGCGTGTGGGCGGCGCCCTCCGCGCCTTTGAACACCATGAAACCCGCCGGCGTCATGACGGCGTCGCCCTGGCGCAGCGTCGCATCGCGCAATGGCGCGTAGGCCACGACATCGCGATGGCAGGAGCAGGTGTTGTCGGAGGCGCTGCGATAGCGCAGCGAGACTGGCAGCGCGGTGTAAGGCCGCCCCTTGGCCGAGATCGCGTCCTCGATCCGGTCGGAGCCGTTGCGATAGTAAACCTCGGTCGGCGCGTCCGGGCAAAGGCTGTTGCAGGCGGCGGTCTGCGAACCGGCGTCGCCGGCGGCCGCCGTGAGCGGGAAGAAGTAGCCGTCGCAGAGGCGAACGCAAACGGCCTCGTGCGTCGAAAAGCGGGAGACCTTGGCTATTGAAGCCAACGTGATGCGCCCGCGATCACGCTTTCGACGGGTTGCGTCTTCGTCGTCGACGCGGCGGCGCGCTTCGGCGGTGGCGCCGGACTCCGGGCGGAAGAGGGAATAGGTCGCCTGATAAGCCGCGACGGGCACGTTGAACGACGTCGGATTGGCGGCGGTGAACGGACCATGCGCGGCCGCGCCGCTGGCGACAAAGGCGGTGACGCCCGCCGCCGACAACGCCACCCCGAGCAGGAACGTGGCCAACGCCCGACGCGGCCGCGAATTGAAATCCAGAATATTCCGGTTTGACGGCCAATCCAGCTCACGGCGCATAGCCATGGGCACCCCCTCATTGAACGAACTCAGGAGCGTCGGCCGCCATCCGCCGTTCCTTAACAGTTCCTTAATGCGGAATATCGCATTAACGCAATCGAAATCTTAGCGCTTGGTTATCGACCGCCGCAGGGGGGCTGTTGCAGAATGAGGCGGCTCTTCTTGGCCGTTTACTTGCTACAAGATTGTGACAAGCAGGACGCCGCCTCAAGCGACAGCCGCGCGGCCTTGGCCCGACAGCGCCCGCTCCACCGTCGCCGCGTACCACTCGACGAACTGGATCACGCCGCCTTCGTGGATGCGATTATAGGGCCCGGGCTCGAACGCCGGCGAGGCGACGCCGAGCTGGTTTTCCTCGACGATGCGACGGTCCTGATCGTTGGTGGCGACCCAGACCTTGGTCAGATCCTCGATCGAGTAATCGACGCCCTCGACCGCCTCCGCGTTAACGAGCCAGCGGGTCGTGACGACAGTCTGCATCGGCCCCACCGGCAGCACGCGGAACGAGACGGCGTGATCGCCGAGCACGTGGTTCCAGAGCGAGGGATAGTGGAAGGTCAGCAGCGCGCCGATCGCCGGCGTCGTCACTTCGCCCGACAGAGGCCGCGCCACCGCGTCCCGGCCCGAAATCGTATAGCTGGTCGCGTCGTGCAACAGCGGCATCCGGGTCATGCGATACTGGCCGTCGTCCGACATGCGGAAGCCGCTCGGCAGGCCCGCCGCCTCCATGCGCGCCCAATGCTCCGAGATCAGCGGATCGTCGACCGCGCCGGCGACGCCCGAGATCGCCGCCGCCTCCGGAAATGTGCGGCACAGTTCGGGATGGTTGGGCGAGCAATGGTAGCACTCGCGGTTGTTCTCCCAGACAAGCTTCCAGTTGCCGTTTTCCAGGATCGTGCTCTCGAACGCGACTTTGGCGTTGCCGAGGTCGTGCGGCGCGAAATAGGGGGTCATCGCGGCGCGGAACGCCTCGAAGTCGGGCGGGGCCTGGTCGAGGCAAATCCAGACATAGCCGGCGGCGATCTCGCACGCGATCGGCTTGAGGCCAAGCGTCTTGGGATCGAACGGTTTGGCCATGTCGCGGGCGAACAGAAGCCGTCCGTCGAGGTCGTAGGACCAGTTGTGATAGGGGCAGACGAGCCGCACCGACGAGCCCTTGGCGGCCGAGCAGATGCGCGAACCGCGATGGCGGCAGGTGTTGTGGAAGGCGCGGATCGCGCCCGCCCGGTCGCGCACCACCAGTAAGGGATAGTCGCCCACTTGCAGCGTCAGATAGTCGCCGGGGCGCGGGATCTCGCAATCGTGGCCGACGAACAGCCATTGCTTATAGAAGATATGGTCGAGATCGAACTGATGGATCGCCGGATCGACATAGAACGCACGCGGCAGCGTGTGTCCGGGCCGGCGGCTCTTCAGTGACGACAATATCTCTTGCGCGCGCATGGGGTTCCCACGGGATTGGCGGGGACGCAGGAGACGCCCCCCGCCTGGTTGCATTATCGGCCCACGGAGGCCGCATGGCGCGAAATGATAGAAGCGCGCGCGCCGCGCCGCAATCGCGGCCGCCTCGCATAAAATCCGGCCCGCGGCCTATTTTTGGCATGAGGACGGGAAAGGCGCCGCCTTTGCGCTGTCGCGCCGGCCCGCGCTGTCCTATTCTGCGCCTCGCCCCAACGGAGCGTCCTCATGGCCATCACCCGTCAAGTCATCACCGCCCTCAACCGCGACGGCTCCGACATGCTCGGCACCAAGAACGTCGCCATCAAGATCGTGGACGAGAGCATCGTCTCCGGTTCGCTGCTGACCGTCGAGAGCAACCATTTCTGCGTGTTGAAATCGCGCGGCGCCGTGCTCGACGTGTACGAGACCGGGCAATTTGCGCTGGTGACGCCCGACAAGCCCATCGTCGGCTCCATCGTGCAGGGCTTCTTCGGCGGCAGTTCCCCCTGGGTTTACGAGGTCATCTACATCAACCGCTCGAAGCTGCTGGTCAGCAATCGCGGCATCGCCACCAGTTCGGAGATGGCGGAGGTGTCCTATCAGGTCGACTACTACATCCATGTCGACACGAAGGAGGCCGCGCTCGATCTCATCACCCATCTGCCGTTCAACGGCCAGACCATCGACACGCAGGAAGTCGCCGACTACGCCGGCCCCGCCATCGAGCAGGCGATCAACCAAGTCATCCAAGTGACCAAGCTCGAACACATCAACGCCCACATCGGCGAACTGCGCGAAGCGGTGAAGAACCACCTCTCCGACTTTCTGGCCGTTTACGGCATCATGCTAAACGACCTGAAAATTCTGGTGCTGCCGCGCGACGAGCGGATGCGCGAGCTGATTTCGTTGCAGGCGCTCGGCCTGTCGCCGATCGAGGCGGTGCGTTATTATCTCGCGCTTAAAATGGCGGAGAAGGGGATTGTCTCGGCGCCGAACGCCGCGATCGGCGCGCCGTTCACGATCGGAGGCCCGGCGCCGGTCGGGGTCTACACCGTGGCCGACGCGACGGGCCTGCCCAAATGACGATCTACGACAACGTCAACGAGTTGGAGAAAATCGCCGTCAATCTGTTCTACGGCTGGGGCTATAACTTCTACCGGCTCGAAAACCAGTTGCGCGCCGACGATCTCACCGTGCGCGCGAAGGTCGGCTGGCTGCTCGGACAGGCCCGCGAGGCCGCGAGTCGCGCGGAAGGCGCGTGGCGGCGCGACAACCTGCCGCCGCCGACGCGCGAAAAGCCGCGCCCCGATCCGGCCGCGCTCGACGGGGCGGCGCGGCTGGAGCGGCTGGCGCGCGAGATCGGCGCGCTGGAGGGCCAAATCCGCGCCCAGCCCGTTCCCGAGGCCGACCATATGACCAACCGCTATCGGCGAGAGGGCGAGACGTTGCACATGCTGCTGCAATGCGACCTCGCGCTCGCCGGCCGCGCCGAGGTTTTGCGCGGCATGATCGAAGACGCCGACGGCGCGGGTCTGCTGGCGCGGGCGGGCGAGATCGAGACGGGGTGCAAGAGCATCGCCCGAACTTTGCGCGAGCGGCAGGCGATCCTGCACGTCTGAGGCCCCTTGACGGCCAGCCCTCGGCGCCGCCCTATTCCACCCCGACTGGGCGGGGGAATGGTCATGTTCGAGTTGATGGGCGCGCGGCGCTTCGCGCCGCTGTTCTGGTGCCAGTTTCTGTCCGCCTTCAACGACAATTTCGTGCGGCAGATGCTCGCGCTGCTGATTCTGTTCCAGTTCGGCGGCGGCGACGCGGGCGCGAAGATCCAGCTCGCGGTCGCGCTGTTCGTGCTGCCCTCAATCCCGCTGTCGCCGATCGGCGGCGAGATCGCCGACGCGCACGACAAGGCGGCGATTGCGCGCAAACTGAAATTTGCGGAAATCTTCGTGCAGGCGATCGCGGCGCTTGGCTTTGTCCTGTCGTCGCTGCCCCTGCTCTATCTCGCGCTGTTCGGACTCGGCTGCATCGCCGCGCTGTTCGGGCCGATCAAATACGGCATCCTGCCCGATCATCTGCGCAAGGACGAACTCGTATCCGGCAACGCTCTGGTGGAGGGCGCGACTTTTGCGGCGATCATCTGCGGGCTGGTGTTCGGCGGCTACGCGGCCGAGCATGGGCGCTCCGCCGCATCGGTCGTGCTGCAACTTGGCCTCGTGGCGCTTGCCTGTTACGCGACCTCGCGTTGGATTCCTGCGACGCAAGTCGGCGCGCCGGGCCTGCGCATCAACTACAATCCTTTCACGGCGACGCGCGATATTCTGCGCGAGCTGCGCGCCAACGACAGGCAGTGGGTCGGCTGTCTCGCGGTGAGTTGGTTCTGGATGGTGGGCGCGCTGACGCTGTCGCTCGCGCCCGTCATCATCAAGGCGAGGATCGGCGGCGGGATCGATGTGGAAACCGCGGTCAATCTGTTGTTCGCCATCGGCGTCGCCGCCGGCTCGCTGCTGGCGGCGCAATTGTCGCATGGGCGCATCCGGCTCGGCTGGGCGCCCTATATGCTGCTGGTGATGGGCGCGCTCGGGATCGACCTGGGGCTGGCGACGCATGCGATGGCGCCGGCGCAAGCCGAAATCGGCCTGCGCGATTTCTTCACGAGTTTCGTCGGCGTCAAAATCGCCTTGGAAATCCTGATCTATTCCGGCGCGGCGGGCCTGTTCGTGGTGCCGATCTTTTCGGCGGTGCAGGCTTGGTCGAGCGTCGACCGAAGGGCGCGCGTGATCGGCGCCAACAATACGTTGAACTCGGTGTTCATGGTTGTCGGTTCGCTGGCGACCTCGATCCTGCTGAAAGCAACAGGCGTCGACGAATCCACCGCGCTGGCGTGTCTCGGCGGCCTCAATCTGCTGGCCGCGATCTATGTCTGGCGCCGGTTGCCGAGAAGCTGACTATTCGGTCTCTGTCCTCTTTCGCGAGGTTTCGATGGGACGGAAGCTGCGGTCGATCGCGAGCGAACCTTCTGCAACGACCCGGCGCGCGCGCTCGGTTTCGAGATCGGCGACCAGTTGCGTCTCCTTCTCCTGGAGGCTGTGGATCGTTTCACCCGCTTCCGCCTGATAGTTGAGAAATCGCCGCTCGAAATCGGCGAGCGTGGCGGTCAGCTTGACGGTTTCGGCGTTCTTCTCGCGCAACGCCGATATCATCGGCTTGACCCTGCGCAGCATGGACAGATGCAGACGCTTCGACGTCGCCAGATCGCCGCCGACCTGATCGCGCGCCGCTTCGGCGCTCTCGGCGCGTTTGAGCGTCTGATTGGCGAGGCGTCCGCCTTCCGCGAGCGCGCTCTCAAGCTCGGATTTGTGACGTCGCGCCGCGCTCAGATCGGACTGCGCGGTCGTCAGGAGTCGCTGATGCGCCTCGTCGCGCCCGCAGGCCTGGGCGAGGTCCTCCTGAAGCCGGCCAATCGTTTCGTTGAAGCCACCGGCTTCCTGGCTCCAAACGGCGCGGGCCGAGGAGAATTTCTCAGTCAGATCCCGCAACTGCGCCTCCAGCGCGGCGATATGGCTCTGCGCGCTCGCCAGATTGACGCGCTCCTCGTCGAGCCGCATCAGCGCGCCGGCGCATTGGTTGCGGGTTTCCTCCAGCGCGCGCGCCGAGACCCGCGCCGCCTGCTCGGCGATCTCGCAGCGCTCGTTCACCTGCGAGACTTCGTTGATTTTCTGCGCGATGTAGGCATTGGCCGAGGCCAGCTCCGCATTGACCGTTTCGTGCTCGCGGCTTGCCGCAATCCCGGCGGCCCGATGGCGTTCGATCTCGGCGCGCGCGTCGGCGAGTTGCTCGGTCAAACCTGTATGTTCGCTTTCGTAGTGCGCAAGCCGTTCGCTGGTCTGGCGCAGCGAGGTCTCCAGTCGCTTCGTCTCGGGGCGAAGCTTCTCCAGTTCGGACACCGTCTGGTGATAGGAGGCGGTCATGCCGACCAACCTCTGGGTCGTCGTTTCACGCGCTTCGTGCTCGAATTTCGCAACCGCTTCGGCCTTCGCCAGTTGCGAACGGGCCTCCACGAGTTGCTCCAGCGCCTGATAGCTTTGGTCGAATACGGTGTGCAGATCGTCCTGAAGCGACGTCAGAACCGAAGCCTTGCTGAGGATGGCGTCGTGGTTGCGGCGAATATCCGCGCTATCGCGCGCGACCGCAAGCAGGCTCTGCTCCAGCATTGTCGGGGCCGTCGAAGGGCTCGGCTGATCGATCAACGGCGTGTCGGAGATTTTTTCGTCGTGCCTGTGCAGGACTGAAAGAAACGTATTCTTGAATACTGTGACCGCGTCGTTGGTGAGGCTCATCGTCAAGTCCCTGGCGAACGCAAAAATACTCTATTCTCTGCAACAGCATAGGTCCGACGGCCTTGAGGCTCCACAGATTCGTTTATTTTTGGTAAATATTGTTAAACGGCTCGCTTAAGCGGGTAATAGTTCGCCCGATGTCAGCCGCTCCTCGCCGGTCACCGGGTCGCGGCGTTTGGACTTTGCATTACGGAGTTGATTTACTGAGAACGGCAGCGCCGTCACGCCACCGCGTTGACCGCCATCGCGCGCGGCCCCGGCGGCGTCTTGGGGATCGTCACCAGCACCACCGTGCCCTCGCCGAAGCGCGAGGAGATGTTGAGCGAGCCGCCGTGCAACTCAGCGTAGGAGCGGGCGATGGCGAGGCCGAGCCCGGACCCCTTCATGCCGTTCGCCATCGCCTTGCTGGCCTGCTCGAACGGCTTGCCGAGCCGGGCGAGGTCATGTTCGGCGATGCCCGGCCCGTCGTCCTCGACGTAGAAATAAATATGGTCGCGGAAACTCTGCGCGCCGATCGAGACGATTCCGCCGCGCGGCGCGAATTTGACCGCATTGCGGGCGAGTGTCGTCAGCACGCGCGCCACGGCGGGACGGTCGGCGTTCAGCGAAGTCTCCGGCTCGACTTCGATCCGCACCGTAACGTGCTTGCCGACCGCGACTTCGCTGACGTCGGCGACGGCCGCCTCGACCGCATCGACGGCGGCGAATTTCTGATAGTTGAGCTGGATGCGGCCGGATTCGAGGTTCGACATGGCGAGCACGTCGTCGAACACCTTGAGCAGCGACTGCCCGCTGTCGAAGATATTGCCGGCATAGTCGAGATATTTGATCGCCATCGGCCCGAGCGTCTCGCTGCGCATCATGTCGGAAAAGCCGATGATCGCGTTGAGCGGCGTGCGCAGCTCGTGTCCCATATTGGCGAGGAACTCGGCCTTGGCGCGATTGGCGGTCTCGGCCTTGGCCTTTTCTTCGAGATAGCCCTTCGCCAGCGCGGCCATCTGCTGCGCCTGCGCCTCCAACGAGCGGCGCGACTGGTTGAGCTGCGCCACGGTCTGCAACAGCAGGCGCTCGGAGCGTTGCAGCTCCTCCTCGTTCTGTTTGATCGCAGTGATGTCGGTGCCGACCGAGACATAGCCGCCGTCGCGGGTGCGCCGTTCGTTGACCTGCAACCAGCGCCCGTCGGCGAGCCTTGCCTGATAGGTGCGCGAGCGGCCGTCGAGAGGGGCGATTTCGCCGACGATCTCGTTGGAGACGATCGGCGCCTGCCCCAACCGCGCCAGTTCGGCGTAGGGGGCGCCGACGCGGGTCGCATCGACGGGCAACTTGTGGAGATGCTGATATTTTGAGTTGCACAGCACCAGACGATTGCTGGAATCCCACAACACGAAAGCTTCCGATATCGCCTCGATGGCGTCGCGCAGGCGCTGATCTGCGGTGGCAGATATTTCCGCCTCGCGCATCCGGTCGGTGACATCGACGGCGATGCCGATCAGTCGGCGGCGCTTCGTGACAGGGTCCTCGACAATGTCGGCGCGCTGGTCCAACCAGATCCATTCGCCGTCGGCGCGGCGCACCCGGCACTGAAACTCGATCGGCCCAAGCGGCGCCTTGCGCGCCGTCGCGGCGAAAGTCGAAAGCGCCGGGTCTTGCGGATGCATGCAGCGCGCGACGTCGTCAAGGCGCAGGGCGGTCGTCTCGCGCGGCGCCCCCAAAAGCTCGAACATCGAGGCCGACCAGGTGATCCGGTCGGCCGAAAGATCCCAACTCCATAAACCGCATCGACCGTGGCGCAGCGCCAGATCGAGATTGGCGCGCCGCCGCGCGGCGTCGTTCGCTTTTTCTCGCGCCTGCTGCGCGTCGAGCCAGAAAGCGGTGGCGCAGCCCGCCAGAATCAATATTGTCGCCGCCAGCAGCGCCGCCAGCACGCGGGCGTTGTCGCGCCAGTCTGCCAACATTTCGTGCTCGCTGGCGATCAGCACGACCTGGCCCCTGTCGTTGGCCAGCGTGCGCAGCGCCGCAAAACTGCTGATGGCGTTGGGGCCCTTCACCGGCATTGCGCCGGACCTGTCGCCGAACAGCGGCAGCAGCGCGTCGTCGCCCAGCGCCTCGGCGAGCGTCGCCGGCATCGCGACCATGCGCGGCCACGAGGCGAGAACCACGCCTGCGGAATTGGCGAGCAGAGCGAAGCCTGAATCTCCGGCCTCGTGCGCCGCAATGCGCGCCAGCAGGACTTGCGGATCGGACGGCGGCGCCTCGGCATAGGCGGCGTCGATCCGTCGGCCAAGGTCATTGGCGCGCAGGTCGAGCACGCGCGCGGAAATGTCCAACGCAGTCGCGCGCGAATGTTCGAGCCGCCAGCCGACCAGCCCCGCCAGCACGATCAAGATCAGCACGGCCGCGAAAGGCCCCGCAAATCTCGTCGCTCTTCGCACTCTCGCTCGCATTTTCGCTCGACGCCCGCTCGCGCGTTTGTTTTCTTGCGGGGCGTCGAGCACAAACGACTCCCTCATTGCCGCGCTAACGCGCGTCATGCATGACCCCGCCTAATGATGGTGACTTCGGCGCCAACTCGCACGCGATACCGAATCACCGATATAAGAATCCTTGAGGGATTCTTTGTCCAGAAATTTGTGGGCGCGGATTGAAAATTTCCGCAGCGTCACCCAAGGTCCCACGCGCCCGCCTCCCGCCATCGCCGTCGGCGGGAGAAACTGCGCTCGCGGGCTGGATTCAGGCTGGCGGGTTCAGCCGCGCTCAAGGCTGCGGCTGACGATGTCGCGCACGTCGGCGGAAAGGCCGGCGCGGGCGGCGATGCGCGACAGCGCCGCCTCGGCCTTGGTCCGTCGGCCCGGCTCGAGCGAGCGCCAGGAGCGAAGCGCCGTCAGCAATCGCGCGGCGATCTGCGGGTTGGAGCCGTCGAGATGCAGCACGATGTCGGCCAAGAATTCATAGCCGGCGCCGTCGGCGCGGTTGAACTGGGTCTGATTGGCGGCGAAGCCGCCCACCAGCGCGCGCGTGCGATTGGGGTTGGCGAGCGAAAAGGCGTGATGGCGCATCAGCGCCTGCACGCGCTCGAGCGTCTCGACCTCGCCGATCTGCGCCTGCAACGCGAACCACTTGTCGAGGATCAGCGGCTCGGCGGCATAATTGCGGCCGAAATTCTCCAACGCATGTTCGCGCGCCGGTCCGGGCTGGATCGACAGCGCGGAGAGCGCGCCGAATTTCTCCGTCATGTTCTCGGCTTGCGCATATTGCCGGCCGGCGAGCGCGGGGCCTTCCAGCGCGTCGCCGGCGACGATCATGGCGAGCGCGCCGTTGCGCAAAGCGCGCCGCCCGGCGCTTAGCGGATCGGGACTGAACGGCCCCGGGTTGGCCATCTCAGCGTGCAGCCGCTTCAGCGCGCCTGCATGCGCCCGGCCGAGTTTTCCGCGCAGGGTTTCGCGCGCGGCGCGGATGGCTTCCGGGTCGACGTCGCGGCCGATCTCGCGCGCGATGTCGGCTTCTCCCGGCAATTGCAAGGCGAGCGCGGCGAAGGCGGGGTCGATGCGCGCGGCGAGCGCGTCCGCGACCACCGAGCCATAGGCGGAGACGAAGGCGGAATCGACGTGCGGGGCGCCGCCTTCGCGGATCGCCTGGACAGAGCCCTTCAGTAGGTCGACGGCGAGCGTCTGCAACGACTGCCAGCGGTTGAAGGGGTCACTGTCGCGCGACAGCAGCGCGAGATGATCGGCGGGCGTCAGGTCGTCCTCGACCGTCACCGGCGCCGAGAAACCGCGCAGCGCCGACAGCGCCGGCCGGCGCGCCACGTTCGCGAAAGTGAGAACACGGCTCGCCGTCTCCAGCGCGAACACGCCGCGGCTTAGTTCGTGCGGCGAGGCGTCGGCCGCGACCAGCGGCAGGTCGCCGCCCTCGGCGTCAACCAACCCGAGCCGCACGGGGATCGTCGTCGGCAGCTTCTCCGGTTGACCCGGCGTCGCGCCCAACGACTGGGACAACTCGACGCGGAACGTCTGCGCCGTCGCGTCGTGATGGGTGGCGATCTTCAGCCGCGGCGTGCCGGCCTGACTGTACCAGCGCTTGAAGATTGTGAGATCGCGGCCCGAGGCGTCGACGAAACAGGTGAGGAATTCCGCGACGGTCGCCGCCGTGCCGTCGCAACGCTCGAAATAGAGGTCCATGCCTTTCCGGAACGCCTCGGCGCCGATCAGCGTCTTCAGCATCCGGATCACCTCGGCGCCCTTCTGATAGACCGTCGCGGTGTAGAAGTTGTTGATCTCCTGATAGACCTCGGGGCGCACGTTATGCGCGAGCGGGCCGGCGTCCTCGGGGAATTGCGCCGCCTTCAACGTCCTGACGTCGGCGATGCGCTTGACCGGCGCAGAGCGCTGATCGGCGGTGAAATCCTGATCGCGGAAGACGGTCAGGCCCTCTTTCAGGCAAAGCTGGAACCAGTCGCGGCAGGTGATGCGGTTGCCGGTCCAATTGTGGAAATATTCATGCGCGATGACGCCTTCGATGCCGGCGTAATCGTCGTCGGTCGCGGTCTCGGGCGAGGCCAAAACATATTTGTCGTTGAAGACGTTAAGCCCCTTGTTCTCCATCGCCCCCATATTGAAATCGGAGACGGCGACGATGTTGAACATTTCGAGATCGTATTCGCGCCCGTATGCCTGCTCGTCCCACGCCATCGAGCGCTTCAGGGCGTCCATAGCGTAAGCCGCCCGCGTTTCCTTGCCGGGCTCGGTGTAGACGCCAAGTTCGACCCGCCGGCCCGAGGCGGTGACGAAATGATCGCCCAACCGCGACAGGTCGCCGGCGACCAGGGCGAACAGATAGCTGGGCTTGGGGAACGGGTCGGACCAGATGGCGTAATGGCGGTCGCCGCCGACCGCGCCGCTCTCGACGAGATTGCCATTGGCGAGCAGCACCGGCGCCTCGGCGCGGTTCGCCTCCAGCCGCACGCGATAGATCGAGAGAACGTCCGGGCGGTCGAGGAAATAGGTGATGCGGCGGAAGCCCTCGGCCTCGCATTGCGTGCAATAGGCCGACCCGGAGCGATAGAGCCCCATCAACTTTGTGTTGGCGGCCGGCGCGAGGCGAGTTTCGATCCGGAGCTTGAAGGGCCCGCGCGGCGGCGCCAGCAGCGTCAGCTCGCTCGGGGTCACGGAATAGGCGTCTGCGGTCAACTTCGCGCCGTCGAGCGCAAGCGAGACCAGCGACAATTCGTCGCCATCGAGCGTGAGCGGCGCATCCGCCCGGCCGCGCGGATGGGGACGCAGCCACAATTCCGCGATTACGCGCGCGTCTTCGCGCGAAAGCGAGATGTCCAGTTCGACATGGTCGATCAGGAAATCGGGAACGCGGTATTCCGCCAAGCGAACGGGTTGTCCGGTCGGACTACGCATGAGCGACGCCTTTCGTGATCAAGCTTTAGGGCAGCGAGCTAATCGTCAGGCCGCGCGCAAGCAAGGCTTTTTGCAAGGGCGCGGACACGGGCGCGCCGCTGGTGAAGTGCGCTTGGCCGGCTTGGCCCGGCCGACCGGACCCGACCGGCCCCAACAAGGTCGCGACCCGGCGGGCGATGGCCGGCGCGGGATCGACGAACTCGACCCGCCACGGCGAAGCGGCCGCAAGTTTTTGCGCCAGCAACGGAAAATGGGTGCAGGCGAGCACGATCTGGTCGGTGTGCCGGCCGCCCTGTTCGACGAAACACGGCGCGATCTCGGCGGCGATCTCGGCCGCGTCAACATATTCGCCCCGCAACTCGCGCTCCGCCAGTCGCGCCAGACGCGCCGACCCGACCAGCGTCACCGCGCAGTCGCCGGCGAATTCGCGGATAAGTCCGCGCGTGTAATCCCGCGCGACCGTGCCCGGCGTCGCCAGCACGGAAACCAGCTTCGAGCGGGAGGCGAGCGCCGCCGGCTTGATCGCCGGCACCGTACCGACGAACGGCAATTCGGGGAAGCGCGCGCGCAAGGGACCCAGCACCAGCGTCGAGGCCGTGTTGCAGGCGATGACGACGAGATCGGGCCGTCCCTGCGCGACGAGGTCCGTCATCAGGGCGACAACGCGTTCGACCAGCGCCCGCTCGGAGAGATCGCCGTAGGGAAAGTAGGCGTCGTCGGCGACGTAGAGCAGTTCCACATCCGGCCGCGCGGCGGCGATGGGAGCGTAAACCGTCAGCCCGCCGAGGCCGGAATCGAACACAAGCACGCGGCGGGCGGCCGATTCGGACGTCATGAAGCGCAATAGACCCCGAGCACGGCGGCGCGCCGCAGTCTGGCGATCTCGGGGACGGAAAGGACGCCCTGCGCGGCCGCGCTCTCGCCCAGGGTCGCAGCGGAGATCGTCGCATGGGGGACCGCAAGCGTCACCCCGGCGCGTCGGATCGACGACGCTATCGGCGCAACGAAGGCGACGAGGCGTCCCTGCCGGTCGAACAACGGCGCCCCCGAGGCCGCCGGCCCCAGCGCCGCAATCACTTTCGCATCGCCGGCGCCGGCGACCGAGGCGACATCGAGCACCGCGCGCGCGCCGCTGCCCGACAAACTCAGCGCGACGAGATCGCCGCCGCCCGGACCGAGCGGGATCGGCTCCGCGCTCGCAAATTCGCCGCCGAGCCGCGTCAGGCCGCCTTGCGCTTCCAGAAACCGCACCGGCTTGCCGCCGATCATCGGCGCCTTGCAGACGGCGGGATCGAGCGCGGTGACGGCGACGCCCGGCGCGACGATCAGCGCCGTCGCCGTCAGCTTCGGCGGCTCCGGCGTCGACGTAGGGGTTGGGGCGGCGGCGACCGGCGCGGTCGTGGGGAAAGGATCGAACGCATTGGCGATGGCGAGCGCGACCGGATCGAGCGCCGCCGCGCGGGACTTGGGATAAAGGAAGGCGAAGCCACGCAGCGGCGCGTTGTCGCCCCCGCCCGGCGCGACCGCATAGCGGCGATAGAACTTGTTGTCGCCCTCCTCGCCCGTCGTCACGAAAAAGGCGTCGGGCTTCAGGAATTTATACGCCACCTTGCGCGGGCCGGAATCGGCGCTGAGCGACTGATAGAGCGCGGCGAGATTGCCCTTCGTCGCCTTGAGATAAAGCCCAACCGCCCCGTCGCCGCTCTTGAGCGAAGCGGTGTTGGCGGCGCTGTCGTGCTTCTCCAGCAGTTTCAACGGCGCGCCGATGCGCAGGCCCGTAGCGGGATCGTCGATCACCTTGAAGCCGACAGAAGCCTTGGCCTTGGCCGCGCTGGCGCCAAGCGCGGCGACGGCGGCCGGCGTCACGATTCCGTCGGCGCGCTTAGCGGCGCTTAGTTGCCAGGCGGTGAGGGCCTCGACCGTGCGGTGGCCATAGGCGCCGTCGAACACGCCATTATAGAGGCCGAGCCAGCCCAACCCCTCCTGCACGGCGACGCGATCGCGCTCGGGCAGCGCCTCGAACGCGGCGCGGGCCGTTTCTGGCTTTTGCGGCGGGGCGCCGACGATGGCGGGCTTGGGCGGCGGCGCCTTCGTGTCGAGCGCCTGCGCGGGAACGGCGGCGATGAGCACGAGCGCAAAAATGCCCGGCATCTGCGTTTTCTTCACCCAGCCCTCCCCGACCCGCCGCGCTACGTGTTAACTTAGATCAAGGTCGCTGTCGCGCGGCCCGCGCAACGATAGAGCAAGCGTTCGGCCAGCGCGACATTTGGAGTCGAAACATGACGAAAATGCTTCGCTTGATGTTCGGTGTCATGTTTCTGCTCGGCGGCCTTGGCGCCGCCGCGGCGGAACCAAAGCCGTTCGTCCGCGAAGATCTCGCCAGCGACGTCGTGCGGCTTGCCGAGACCCTGCGCAAGGAGAGCGCGAAGATCGGCGCGCGGATCAAAGGCCGTAACGCCGATCAACTCATCAAGGACGCCGCCGTCTCGACGACCGCCTCCAACTATAAAGACTCTGCCGCGCTGCTGGGCGCCGCGGTCGCCGCCGCGCCCAAGGAGGCCGGACCCTGGCTCGCGCTGGCGCGGTTGGGACAGGCGGCCGACGACGCCAAGGCGGACGGGCGCTACGAAATCGTCAGTCGCGCAACGCTGGCCGCCTACGCCGCCTATCAGAACGCCAAAGGCGCGCCCGCCCAGGCGGAAGCGCTGGCCGCGCTCGGCAATCTCGAAGCGCGCAACGAATCCTGGCGCATCGCGCTCGACGCCTATCATGCCAGCCTCGAACGCAGGGACGATTCCGACGCGCGCGCGATCTACGAAGACCTGCGCCTCAAGCACGGCTTCCGCATCCTCGACTACAAGGTGGACAATGAATCCGCCAATCCCCGCGTCTGCTTCAACTTCTCCGATCCGCTCGCGCGCAAGACCGATTTCACCCCCTATGTCGCCGTCGCGGGCGCAACCAATGCGGCCATCTCAAACGAAGAGAGCCAGATCTGCGTCGAGGGCCTCAAACACGGCGAGCGCTACGCCATCGTCCTGCGCGAGGGTCTACCCTCGACGGTCGGCGAGAATCTCCTGAAGAACGCCGACTACGAGATCTACGTGAAAGACCGTTCGCCGCAGGCGCATTTCGCCGGGCGCTCCTATGTCCTGCCGCGTCTGGGCCAGCTCGGCGCGCCGCTGACAACGGTCAATACGTCGAAGGTCGCGGTCGACGTCTATCGCGTCGGCGACCGCAATCTGATGGCGCAGATCGCGCACGACGATTTCCTCAAACCCATCTCCACCTCTCGCGCCAACGACATCGAAGCGCAGGACGGCGCGAAAGTCTGGAGCGGCGCGATGAATGTCGCCGCCGAACTCAACAAGGACGTCGTCACCGATTTTCCGCTCGATCAGGCGGTCGGCAAGTTGCAGCCCGGCCTCTATCTCATCACCGCCAGGCCCTGGACGCCTGCCAAGCCCGCCGGCGGTGAGGGGGAGAGCGTCGATCAACTCGCGACGCAATGGATGGTGATTTCGGACCTGGGCCTGACCACGCTGACCGGCTCGGACGGCATTCACGCCGTGGCGCGCTCGCTCAGCACGGCCGCGCCGCTGGCCGGCGTCGAGATGCGGTTGGTCGCGCGCAACAACGAAGTGCTGGCGACCAGGACAACTGACGCGCAAGGCCGCGCCGATTTCGACCCCGGCCTCGCGCGCGGAACCGGCGGCCTCGCGCCCGGCGTGTTGATCGCTGCGCTCGCCGACGACTACGGATTTCTCAACCTCACGCAGACCCCGTTCGATCTGACCGATCGCGGCGTCGCGGGGCGCGACGCGCCCGCCGCGCTCGACGCCTTCCTCTACACCGAGCGCGGCGTCTATCGCTCCGGCGAGACGGTCTATGTCGCGGCGTTGCTGCGCGACGCCAAGGGCGCAGCGAAAGCGAGCGTGCCCGTGACGCTGGTGGTCAAGCGCCCCGACGGCGTCGAATACAAGCGCGTCAGCGTGGAGGATCAGGGCCTGGGCGGGCGCGGCCTCCCCGTCGCGCTGGCGACGGACTCCGCGGCGGGGACCTGGTCGATCGACGCCTACGCCGATCCCAAGGCGCCGGCAATCGGCCACGCGCAATTCCTGCTCGAAGATTACGTGCCCGAGCGGCTCGATTATCAGTTGAAGCCCGGCGTCGCCTACGCCGTTCCCGGCGATCCGATCCCGGTCGCGCTCGACGCGCGCTTCCTCTATGGCGCGCCCGCGGTCGGGCTCGACGTCACCGGCGCGATCCGTCTCAAGGCGGTCGACGGCGCCGAACTTGCCGGCCATCCCGGCTTTGTCGCGGGTCTGGTTGATCAACAATTCGATCCCGTCGAAGTGCAGTTCCCCGACAAGGGGCAGACCGACGACAAGGGCCACGCCGAACTCTCAATTGAACTGCCCGAGGGCGACGCGATCAAGCCGCTGGAGGCGAAGATCATCGTCGACGTCGCCGAATCCGGCGGCCGCACGGTCGAGCGCACGGTGACTTTGCCGGTGCGCGCCAAGGCGGCGATGATCGGCGTGAAGAAGAATTTCGGCGCCGACCTCTCCAGCGGCGAGCCGGCCAATTTCGAGGCGATCGCCGTCGCGCCCGACGGGACGACGCTGCCGCGCCGCAACGTCTCGTGGTCGCTCTATAAGATCGACAACGACTATCAATGGTTCAACGTCGACGGCCGCTGGAATTTCGAACCGGTCAAATCCTCGCGCAAGCTCGCCAACGGCGGCCTCGACATCGCCGCCGACGCTCCGACCAAATTCTCCGCCCGCGTCGGCTGGGGCAAGCACCGGCTCGACGTCAAGTCAGCCGAGGGCGAGACCACCAGCTTCACCTTCGACGTCGGTTGGTCGGGCACGGCCAGCGCCGACACGCCCGATAACGCGACGGTCACGCTCGACAAACAAAACTACGCCAGCGGCGAAAGCGCCAGACTAAGCATCAACTCGCGCTTCGCCGGCAAGGCGGTTGTCGCGCTGATAGGCGACAAACTGGAACGGTTGATCGACATCGACCTCAAACCGGGCGACAACATCTTGGCCTTCGACGTCGGCGCCGATTGGGGCGCGGGCGCCTATGCCGTGGCAATCACCCAACGCCCGCTCGACGTGCAACAAAAGCGTATGCCCGCGCGCGCGATGGGCGTGGCGTGGTTCCGCATCGACGAGGCTCAACACAAGCTCGATGTCGCCATATCGGCGCCCGACAAGACGCGGCCCCGCGGAATCGTGAAAATCCCCGTCCGGCTCGCGGGCCTCAAGGCGGGCGAGGAGGCGCGCGTGACGGTCGCCGCCGTCGATATCGGCATCCTCAACCTCACCCATTTCAAGACGCCCGACCCCAGCGGCTATTTCTTCGGCCAGCGCAAGCTCGGGCTCGAAATCCGCGATCTCTACGGGTTCCTGATCAACGGCATGGAGGGCGTCGCCGGCGCGCTGCATGTGGGCGGCGACGGCGGCGGCAATCTCGAAGGCAATCTGCCGACGCAGGCGCCGCTGGCGATGTTCTCCGGCGTTATCACAGTTGGCGCAGATGGCGCGGCGGAGGTTCCTTTCGATCTGCCCGCCTTCAACGGCGCGGTGCGTGTGACCGCGGTCGCATGGACCGAGACCCGCGTCGGCGCCGCCTCGGTTGACATGGTCGTGCGCGATCCCGTCGTCGTGACCGCCAGCCTGCCCCGCTTCCTCAACATCGGCGACCGCTCGCGACTGCAATTCGATATCGACAACGTTGAAGGCGAGGCGGGCGAGTACAAATTCTCGCTCGACATTCACGGCCCGCTCGCAGCCCAAGCCGACGCATTAACGCGAACAATTAAACTCACCGCGCACGAAAAGACCAAGGTGACGATCCCGCTGGAGGCAAACGGCGTGGGGACCGCCGCGCTCGACCTCGACGTGACCGGCCCCGGCTTCTCGGCGCCGCAGAAATTCGCCATCGGCGTACAATCCGGCACGCCCGACGTCTATGCGCGCAAGGTCGTCGATCTGGCCGCCGGCGCGTCAATCAGAATCGACGATTCCGCGCTCCAGCCGTTCGTGCCGGGCACCGCCGCGCTGTCGCTCTCGGTCTCGCCGTTTGGCGCGATCGACGCACCGGCCGTGTTGCAGGCGCTCGACCGCTACCCCTATGGTTGCTCGGAGCAGACTGTGAGCCGCGCGATGCCGCTGCTCTACGCCAACCGGCTCGCCAGCGCTGAGCATCTCGCGATAGACCCAAATCTTGACGAGCGCATCAAGGGCGCGATCGACAAGGAGATGACACGTCAGGGCGCCAATGGCGCCTTCGGCTTGTGGACCGCCGATTCCGGCGACGACGATCTCTGGTTGGACGCCTTCGTCACCGACTTCCTCACACGCTCGCGCGAGCGCAATTTTGTCGTGCCGCAGATCGGTTTCGACAATGCGCTCGATCATCTGCGCAACGTCGCGCTCAACGCCAATGACACCAACGGCGCGAACGGCGAGCCGCTCGCCTATGCGCTCTATGTGCTGGCGCGCAACGGTCGGCCGGTGATTGGCGATCTGCGCTATCTCGCCGACACCAAGCTCGACCTGTTCAGGACACCGATGTCGCGGGCGCAAGTTGGCGCCGCGCTCGCCATGCTTGGCGATCGCTCGCGCGCGGCGCGCGTGTTCGGCGCGGCGCTTTCGTTGCTCGAGGCGACGAAGGACGTGCATCTGTCGCGGCCTGACTATGGCTCCAAATTGCGCGACGCCGCCGCCGTGCTCGCGCTGATCGCCGAGGCCAAGCTCGGCGCCGACGCACCCGCCGACGCGATCGCCCGCGCCAGCGCCGTGGTTGACGCCGCGCGCGCGGCGACCGATTGGACCTCGACGCAGGAGAACAATTGGCTGGCGCTGGCGGCGGAGGCGCTGGCCGAGCGGCAGCCGAAAGATGCGCTGACACTCGACGGCAAGCCGGTGCAAGGCGCGCTCTATCGCCGTTGGCAGGCTTTCTCCGTCGGGGCCGAACTCGCCTTGCTCGCCAACAATGGCGAGGCTCCGCTCAAGCTGGTGACGACCAGCGCCGGCGCCCCGCTCGAACCTCAGCCCGCGGCCAGCCAGGGCTATCAGATCGAGCGGCAGATCTATACGCTCGACGGCAAGCCAACCGACCTTAAGAGCCTGACGCAGAACAGCCGCGTCGTCGTCGTGCTGAAGATCACCGAAGCGGAGGCGAAGTACGCCAAACTGCTGATCGTAGACCGCTTGCCCGCCGGGCTTGAGATCGACAACCCCGCCTTGTTTGATTCCGGATCGACCGAGGCTTTCGCCTGGTTGAAACGCGACATCGAGCCGGTGCATGTCGAATATCGCGACGACCGCTTCGTCGCGGCCGTCGACCGCGACACCGGCCAGTCCGCTTTCTTCTCGCTGGCCTATGTCGCGCGCGCCACCACGCCCGGCCATTACGTGCAACCCGCCGCGACGGCGGAAGACATGTACCGGCCCGAGCGGTTCGGCCGCACCGCGTTCGGCGAGGTCGAGGTTAAGGCGAAGTGAAGCGCGTCGCGATCGGGGTCCTCGCGTTGTGCGCCGTGTTGGCGCTCGCAGCGCCCTTTGCGATCAACGCTTATCTCGACTCGCTCGGCCCGCTCGATCTGATGAGGGCCCGCGCGGGCTCGACGCTGGTGGTGGATCGCGACGGGCGCCTATTGCGGCCGTTCACGATGGCGAACGGGCGCTGGCGGTTGCCGGTCACGCACGGCCAAGTTGATCCCCGCTATCTCGCGATGCTGATCGCCTATGAAGACGCGCGCTTTCGTCGTCACCACGGCGTCGATTTCGTCGCGCTGTTTCGCGCGGCTGGCCAGATCGCAACGCATGGCCGCATCGTCTCCGGCGGCTCGACGCTGACGATGCAGGTCGCCCGGTTGATGGAGCCGCGCCCGCGCTCGTTCTCAACCAAACTGCGGCAGATCGCACGCGCGTATCAGATCGAGTGGCAGATCAGCAAGGACGGCGTGCTTGATCGCTATCTCACGCTGGCGCCGTTTGGCGGCAATCTCGAAGGCGTGCGCGCCGCCTCGCTCGCTTATTTCGGCGAGGAGCCGCGCCGGCTCAGCATAGCGCAGGCGGCGCTGTTGGTCGCATTGCCCCAGTCGCCGGAAGCGCGACGTCCCGACAAACACTTGGCGCCCGCGCTGGCCGCGCGCGCGAAGGTCCTCGCCCGCGCGGTGTCGCGCGGCGTGATTTCGCAGCGTGAGGCGGACGCGGCCAATGGCGAGCCGATCCCGCGCCTGCGGCGCGAATTCCCCCGGCTTGCGGCCCATGCGGCGGAGGAGGCTGTCGTCGCCGACAGCCAATCTAAACAAATAACCCTGACGATCGACGCGCGCTTGCAGCGGAAGTTGGAGATCATCGCGCGCGAACATGCGGAGCGGTTGGGACCAAAACTTTCCGTCGCGATGGTCGCGCTCGACAATTCCAGCGGGGAAATCCGCGCCCGCGTCGGCTCGGCCAACTACGACGATTCCTCGCGCGACGGCGCGGTGGATATGTCGCGAGAACCGCGCTCGCCGGGCTCCGCGCTAAAGCCTTTCATCTACGCGCTGGCGTTCGAGCAGGGGCTGGCCCATCCCGAAACGATCCTGTTTGATCGCGCCGCGCGCTATGGCGCCTACGCGCCGGTGAATTTCGATCTTGGCTATCAGGGGCCCGTCACCGCGCGCCGCGCCTTGCAGCAATCGCTCAATCTGCCCGCGATAGAATTGCTGGCCGACATCGGGCCGACGCAGTTTCTCGCGCGCCTGCACGGCGCGGGCGCACAGATCGTACTGCCGAAAGACACGCCGATTGGCCTGGCCATCGGGCTCGGCGGGCTCGGCGTTTCGTTGATCGACATTGCGCGGCTCTATGCGGGGCTGGCGCGCGGCGGCGAGGCGCCGGCCTTGCGCGAACGGCGCGACGCCGAGGCGCCGTTGATCGGCGCGCGCCGCGTCACCGATCCGGTAGCCGCCTTCTATGTCGAGGACATTTTGCGCGGCGCGCCGCCGCCCGCCAACGCGCTCTCGGGCCGGATCGCGTTCAAGACCGGCACCTCCTACGGCTTTCGCGACGCGCTGGCGATCGGCTTCGACAAACAAACAACCATCGCCGTCTGGGTTGGGCGCCCCGACAATGGGCCGACGCCGGGTTTGATTGGCCGCGAGACCGCCGCACCGATCCTGTTCGACGCCTTCGCGCGGCTCGGTCGCGTGATCGAGCGTCCGCGCGCGCCCAAGGGGGTGCTGCATGTCGCGACTTCGGCCGATCTGCCGCCGCCGCTGCGCCATCTGCGCAAGGACGCGCCCAAGACGATCGCGGCGACCGAGCGCGCGGCGCTGAAGATTTCGTTCCCGCCCGACGGGGCGAAAGTCGATCTCGCCGGCGCGTCGCAGGCGCTGCGGCTGAAGGCGCTGGGCGGACAACTGCCGCTTGCCTGGTTCGTCAATGGCGCGCCCATCGCGCAGGACGATTTCCGCCGCGCCTCGGCCTGGAAGCCCGACGGCGCGGGCTTCGCGCGCGTGACGGTGATGGATGCGCGCGGCGCCACCGATTCCGCGCTGGTGCGGATCGAGTAACGGCGCCTCAGTGCATTTCGGGCAGCGCCTCGGCGCGGGCGAGATTGCCGAACCGCGTCAACTCCGCCTCGAAGGCGAGTTCCACCGTGCCGGTCGGGCCGTGGCGCTGCTTGCCGAGGATGACTTCGGCGCGGCCATGCGCGCGCTCCATCTCGGTCATCCAGGTTGAATGTTCCGGCGTGCCGGGGCGCGGTTCTTTGTTCTTGAGATAATATTCCTCGCGATAGACGAACATCACCACGTCGGCGTCCTGCTCGATCGAGCCGGATTCGCGCAGGTCCGACAATTGCGGCCGCTTGTCGTCGCGCTGCTCGACCGCGCGCGAAAGCTGCGACAGCGCGACGACGGGAACGTTCAGCTCCTTGGCGAGCGTCTTGAGCCCGGTGGTGATTTCGGTGATCTCCTGCACGCGGCTGTCGCTGCGCGATTTCGCGCTGGAGAGCAGTTGCAGATAGTCGACCACCAGCAGATCGAGCCCGCGCTGCCGCTTCAGGCGCCGCGCGCGCGCCGTGAGCTGCGCGATGGAAATGCCGCCGGTCTGGTCGATGTAGAACGGAATGCGCTGCATATCCATCATCGCTTGAGAGATGCGGTGAAAGTCCTCCTCCGAGATGTCGCCGCGTCGGATCTTATAAGATGGCACGCCCGATTGCTCGGCGATGATGCGGGTGGCGAGCTGTTCGGCCGACATTTCCAGCGAGAAGAAGCCGACGATGCCGCCGTCGATGGTCTTCATCGAACCGTCCGGCGCCGGCTCGCCGCGCCAGGCTTTGGCGATGTTGAAAGCGATGTTGGTGGCGAGCGCCGTCTTGCCCATGCCGGGGCGCCCTGCGACGATGATGAGATCGGACGCCTGCAAACCGCCCATCTTGTGGTCGAGATCGTGCATCCCGGTGGCGACGCCGCTCAAATGGCCATCGCGCTCATAGGCGCGGGCGGCCATGTCGACCGCGGTTTTCAGCGCGTCGGAGAAGCTCTGAAAACCACCGCCGTATTTGCCGCCGTCGGCGATCTGATACAGCCGCTTCTCCGCCTCTTCGATCTGCTCGCGCGGCGTCGAATCGACCGGCGCGTCGAAGGCGACGTTGACGATATCCTCGCCGATGCGGATCAACTCGCGCCGCACGGAGAGATCGTGGATCGAGCGGCCGTAGTCGTGTGCGTTGATGATGGTGGTCGCCTCAAGCGCGAGGCGGGCGAGATATTGCTGAACCGTTAGCCCCTGCCCGAGGTCGTGCTCGCCGAGAAAGGTTTTTAGCGTGATCGGCGAGGCGATCTTGCCGGCGCGGATCAGCGAGCCCGCGATCTCGTAGATGCGGCGATGGATCTCCTCGACGAAATGATCGGCCTTCAGGAAATCCGAGACGCGGTCGAAGGCGTCGTTGTTGATCAGGATCGCGCCGAGCAGCGCCTGCTCCGCCTCGATATTGGCGGGCGGCGCGCGCAACGGCGGCTCCACGCGGACGGGTTGACGGTTGGGGAAAACTTCGATTGTGGCCATGGGATTCTATGCGGACTCGTTGAGGATCAACGCCGGAACAATACGCTCTTGGCACGGAATTGCCGGTGGGCGTTTCGCCCGGCGGCGAGATCAGTATCTTTCACAAAACGTAAACCCTGACCACCCCGGCGCGACTTATCCCCGCAATTCCCGGCGACGATATTTTTTTGTCGCGCGGCTGCGCCCGCAAGGCTTGACTCGCTCGTCAAATCCACCGGCGCGTTGCGCGCGCATAAGCGTCAAAGGCCGCGCCGAATTTCGTCCGCATTGCACGTTCTTCAGGCAGGATTTGAAACCACGTGATGTAGGCGACGAACGCCACCGGCCCAAGCGCGCAAATCGGCCGCGCCAGCCACAGGGCGTAGCCGCATAACGCGAGCGTCATCCCGAGATACATCGGGTTGCGCGTAGTGCGATAGATTCCGCTGGTCACGAACACCTCGCCGCGATCGATGCGAAGCGGATCGATGTTCGCACCCAATCGTCTGAAGGTGAGGAAACCCGTGACCGCGACGGCGACGCCGGCGCCGCCGACGATCAGCGCCAGCGCAATGCGCAGCCCAACTGGCAAATCGAGCGGCGCATACGCGCGCGCCACGCCCCACATCGCCAGTCCGACGATCAGCGCCACAAGCGGCGGGGGAACGAGATGTTCTAACCGTTGCATGGGTCAGGCCTTCTTGTGCGCGTCGCGGAAGGATTTCGCCCAGCCGGCGATCTCGCTCTGCCGGCCGCGCGCCACCGCCAGCGCGTCCACCGAAACCGGCTTCGTCACCACCGAGCCCGCGCCGACGATGGCGCCGTCGCCGATCTTCACGGGCGCGACGAGGGCCGAGTTCGAGCCGATGAAGGCGCCGGCGCCGATATCGGTCTTGTGTTTGGCGAAGCCGTCGTAATTGCAGGTGATCGTGCCGGCGCCGACATTGGCCCCGGCGCCGACGCGGGCGTCGCCGATATAGGAGAGGTGGTTGACCTTGGCGCCCGCCTCGATCTGCGCCGCCTTGATCTCCACGAAATTGCCGACGCGGGCCTTTGTCGCGATATCCGCGCCGGGCCGCAGCCGCGCATAGGGGCCAATCGAGGCGCCGCTCGCCACGCTGGCCCCTTCCAGATGCGAAAAGGCGTGGATGACGACATCGTCGGCCACCCGCACGCCGCGCCCGAACACGCAATGGGGCTCGACCACGACGTCGCGGCCGAGCTGCGTGTCGAACGACAGGAAAACCGTCTCGGGCGCGATCAGCGTCGCGCCGTCGCGCATCGCCTTGTCGCGCAGGGTCGCCTGCATCGCGGCCTCGGCGGCGGCGAGTTGGACGCGGTCGTTGACGCCCATCACTTCGCGCTCGCCCGCCATGCGGGCGATAGCGCGCAAGCCGCGACGGCCGGCGATCTCGACGCAATCGGTGAGGTAGAATTCGCGCGCGGAATTGTCGTCGCGCACCTCGTCCAGCAGGGCGAGCGCGTGGGCGCCGGCGAGCGCGACCGTGCCCGCGTTGCAGCGGCGGATCGCGCGCTCCGCTTCGCTCGCGTCCTTCTGCTCGCGAATCGCCGTGAGCGCGCCGTCGCGCTCGATGAAACGGCCATAGCCGCTCGGGTTGGCGGCCTCGAAGCCGAGCGCGACCACCGCCGTCTGGTCGACTAACCCGTCGCGCAGCGTACGCAGCGTCTGCGCGCTCAGCAGCGGCGTGTCGGCGTAGTGCACCAGCACATCGTCGACCCCGCGCGTCAGCGCCGCGCGGGCGGCGAGCACGGCGTGGGCGGTGCCGCGACGCGCGCTCTGCACGTGGATCTCGACGGCGGGGAACAGCGCGCGCGCGGCGGCCGACAGCGCCTCGCCGCCGGCGCCGGGGCCGACCACAACGGCGATGCGGTCGCAGCCCGCCTCGACCAGCGCGACCAGCGCATGGGCGAGCATCGAGCGGCCGGCGACCTCGTGCAGCGGCTTTGGCCGCGTCGAGCGCATCCGCGTGCCTTCGCCCGCCGCCAGCAGCACGCCGAGACACGAGCGTTCAGTCGCTTTGGAAACCATCGCCCTTCCCCTTGTCCGCCCCGCCGTTAGCGCGGGCCGGCGCTGGCGTCAAAGCCGGCGCCAAGCGCCGTCGAACAGCGGAAACAGCGCCAGGCCGCCGGCAAAACCGCCGATATGGGCGATCCACGCCACCGGCGCGTCGGAGGCGCCCAGCACGCGCGCGCCGGCGCCGAACACGATGTTGGTCGTAAGCCAGATGCCGATGAACATCAGCGCGCGTCGGTCGGTCAGCACTTCGCGCAGGGTGGAGGCCCGCGCAGGCGCGCGCGTCGGCGCGCGCGGCCCCAAAGGCGCGCCGGGCTGGAACATGAAGCGCGCCGCGCCAGCCATGAAGCCGGAAGCGGCCGCCGAGGCGCCGATCAAGGGCGTGAAATCCATTGTGTTGACGAGCCAATGCAACGCCGCGCCGCAGGCGGCCGTGGCGAGGAAAAACAGATAGAACCTAAGCGGACCGAAACGGCGCGCCAGCGGCGGCCCGAACGCGACCATCCAGACGCAGTTCAGGCCGACATGGGTCCATGATCCATGCAGAAACGCATAGGTGAAGAAGGTCCAGAGCTTCGGGCCGGGGTGGTAGGCTGTCGTCGCCCGCCACATCCTCGCGGCGTCGAGCGCATGCGGGTCGCTGTTGGCGCCGGCGATCAGTTGCGCCAGACGGTCGGGCCAGAGCGAGACCGTGAATCGGCCGGGAATGAAGCCCCAGTCGAGATAGACCGCCTCCTGCGTCAAAATGGACGAATATTCAACGACGGCGTGAATCGCCAGCAGCAGCGCCACCAGCCCGAGCACGGCGGCGGGAATGAAAAACATCGGCTCTCGCGGGCGGGCGCCGCTCGCGGTGAAGTCCAGCATGGAGATATGCGCCTCGTGTAGCGCGGCGCGTCGCCGCCTGGACCCCGGCGATAGCAGGCTCACCTGCGGAAGGCGAGATCGTTGGAGAAGGGGCAAGATTCATTGGGAATAGGCAAGAGGGGAGAGCTGGAGCAGGCTCTCCCCTCACTTACATCAGGCCGCCGCTTCGGGGGGCCTTGTCCTGCGGCGCGTCAACGGGAGCGAAACCGCCTTGGCGCTGCTTGTCGGAACCGTCTGCGGTTGGAGCCTACCGGCGTTTCCGATTTGGTAAGGCCACCTTGCCATCGGGTTACCGACCG
>JANYIH010000090.1 GCA_025358745.1 Hyphomicrobiales bacterium
CGTTCGGCATGGCGTGGGCTTACGTCGCGCATACCGACAGTTGCTTCGACATCGAAATGTTCGTTGACTATGTCAACGGCTATCAGAAGATCCAACCGCTGACGATCGGCGAGCTTTGGGCCTCCTTGATAGCGTTGCAAATCGTGCTGATCGAGAATTTGCGCCGTCTCGCGCAGCAAATCAGGATCAGCCGCGCTGCGCGTCGCAAGGCCGACAGCCTGGCCGATCGGTTGCTCGGCGTCGGCGGACGGGCGCCTGATCCCGCCGCGAGCGTATTCGCGGGCCTGACCGGCGGACCGTCGCCCAAGGCTTTCGCCGTGCAACTCGTGCATCGGCTGCGTGACCAGGACCCGAAATTCACGCCCGCCCTTGCCTGCCTCGACGACCGCCTCGCCAAACAGGACATGACCGCCGATAGTGTCGTGCGCGAGGTCCACCGCAGCCAGGGGGCGGCCAACGTCACCGTGCGCAACATCGTCACCAGCCTGCGCGTGATCGCCGAGGTTGATTGGAAGGAGATGTTCGAGCGTTTCTGCCTCATCGACGGCGAACTCGCGAAAAGCGGTCGATTCAGCGAAATGGATTTTGCAACTCGTACGCTCTATCGCAGCGCGGTCGAGGAACTGGGACGCAGCTCGCAGCATGGCGAACTGGACATCGCCCGTCTGACCGTTCCGGCGGCCAGCGCGCCGCATCCCGAGCTTGCGCCGACCGAGCAAACCCGGCCCTCGGACGCCGGCTATCATCTTCTGGCGGGTGGGCGGCGAGAGTTCGAGCTTTCGCTCGGATTCGCCAAGTTCCGCATCTGGCCCGCGCGGGTGACGGCGACCATGAATTTGGACGCGCAAGCCGCGTCGATCCTCGCCCTTTCGCTGTTCCTAATCGTCGGCGCCGCTTACGTCTTGTCACGGACGGGGTCGGCCTCGTCGAACTCGGCTTTCTCGCCGCGCTTGGCGCGATGTCGGCGATCGACGTCGCAGCGGCCGTCGTCAATCGCGTCGTCACGCTGTTCGTGCGGGCGGCGCCTCTGCCGGGATTGGCGTTGCTCGACGGCGTGCCTGAGGCGTTGCGCACGATCGTCGTCGTGCCGACGATGCTGATTGACGATGACGAGATCGTGGATCTGGTCGAGCGCCTCGCAATCCATTTCCTGGCGAGCGCGGCGGGCGATCTGCATTTCGCGCTGCTGTCGGATTGGGTCGACGCCGACGCGGCGTTGCTGGCCTGCGCGCAAGCGGCGATCGCGCGCCTCAACACGCGCTACGGGCCAGGGCCGACCTGACCTCGCTTCCTGCTGCTGCATCGACGGCGCGTCTGGAGCGAAAGCGAGCGGCGCTGGATTGGTTGGGAGCGCAAGCGCGGCAAGCTGCATGAATTGAACCGCCTGCTGCGCGGCGCGGCGGACACCAACGTTCCTGAACGCGCACGGCGCCGATCCGCCGCCCGCGAACGTCAAATACGTTCTAACCCTTGATTCCGGCACGCGGCCGCCGCGCGAGGCCGTGCGGCGCCTGATTGGCAAGCTCGCCCATCCCCTCAATCAGCCGCGCTTCGATCCCAAGCTCGGCGCGGTCGTGGAAGGTTATGGCGTGTTGCAGCCCAGGGTCACCCCGTCGTTGCCCAAGGGCGGCGAAGGCTCGCTGTTCCAACGCGTGTTCTCGAGCTCCAGCGGCATCGATCCCTATTCCTCGGCCGTTTCCGACGTCTACCAGGACATGTTCGGCGAGGGCTCCTATGCCGGCAAGGGGATCTATGACATCGACGCCTTCGAAGCGGCGCTGGCGGGTCGCTCGCCCGACGCGTCTTTGCTTAGCCACGACGTCTACGAAGGCGCCTTCGCCCGCGCGGGCTTCGCCTCCGACGTCGAGGTGGTTGAAGAGTTCCCGACGCGTTATGATGTAAGCGCCTCGCGCCATCAACTATGGGCGCATGGCGATTGGCAATTGTTGCCGTGGATTCTCGGCTTCGCTCGAAAGGGCGCCGATCTCGACCCCGGCCACAACGCGCTTCCCCGTATCGGCCGCTGGAAGATGGTCGACAATTTGCGACGCACCCTCACCGCGCCGACCGCGGTGCTTGCGCTCGGGCTGGGCTGGACCTTGCCCCTGCCCGCCGCGCTCGTGTGGACGGCGTTCGTGCTCACCACGATTCCGACGCCCAACCTCATTCCGGTGATCTCTGTCCTTCCGGCGCAACGCCCCGGCGTATCCCTCTCCAATCACGTGCGCGCGCTCGGCGCGGACCTGCGCCTTGCCATAATCTTGACCGCGTTGAACTTCACGTTCCTCGCCGATCAGGCGTGGATGCTGAGCGACGCCGTCGCGCGGACACTGTGGCGGTCATTTTTCAGTCGCCGCCATTTGCTCGAAGGGACGCCGGCGGCGCGGGCGAGGGCAAACGAACGGCTCGATCTACCCGGCTTCACGTTGCGCATGATCGGCGCGCTCGGCGTCGCCCTCGTGGCTTTGATCGTCGCGTTGGCGTTCGGTCGCGGCGCGTGGCCGGTAGCGACGCCGTTCGTCGCGCTATGGCTGGCTTCGCCCGCCGTCGCGCGATGGATCAGCCTGCCGCCCGCGCCCGAGCGGCGTGCCGGGCTCTCCGACGCCGAGGCCGCGTTCCTGCGCCGGACAGCACGGCGCACTTGGCGATATTTCGAGACCTTCGTGACGTAAGCCGACAATTGGCTGCCGCCGGACAATTTTCAGGAAGACCCAGCTCCCGTTGTAACGCATCGCACGTCGCCAACCAACATCGGTCTCTATCTGCTTTGCGTCGTCGCCGCGCGGGCTTTTGGTTGGATCGGAGCCAGCCCGGCGATCGAACGGCTGGAGGCGACGCACGCCACGAGGGCGCGCATGGCGCGCTTCCGGGGCCATTTCTTCAATTGGTACGACACGCGCGACCTCAGCGTGCTGGCGCCTGCCTATGTCTCTTCCGTCGATAGCGGCAATC
>JANYIH010000113.1 GCA_025358745.1 Hyphomicrobiales bacterium
GGGTCGGGCGGGCGCCTTTTTGCGCCGACCGAAGTCCGCCTGTCACGGCGTCATGACGACTTCCGCGCCGACGCTGACGCGGTCGTAGAGGTCGATCACGTCCTCGTTCAACATGCGGATACAGCCGTAGGACGCCGCCGAGCCGACGGAGGCGCGCATCTTCCGGGTCGTGCCGTGGATGGCGACTTCGTCGCGGTCGAGCGTGATCGCCCGCGCGCCCATCGGATTATGCGGCGAGCCGCCGGGGATCACGTCGGGCAGTTCGGGGTGGTCGCGCTTGACGGAATCGGGGGGCGACCACGCCGGCTCGACATATTTGCCCTCGATCTTGGCGTAGCCGCTCCATTCCTTGCCGCGCTTGGGGGTCGCGATGGGATAGGCGATCGCCTCGCCGGGGCGAACGACGAGAAACAGCTTGCGCTGGTGCTGGCTGATGACGATGACGCCCTGGGGAAAGCGGGCGTCGAAGCTTGTCAGCACGCCCGCCGAGGCGGGAATGCACAGCAAAAATAGCGCCGCCAAAGCAGGAAATAATCCCTTCGTCATCGCTAGTCCCTCGTTCTCCCGACAAACGCTAGCAAAATTTGGCGCGACGCGAGAGCGGCGCTTTAAAACGCGGTGAATCTGCGTCAAGAAAGGTGAAACAGGCGGGGCGACGATGCTGACGAACAAGGGCAAATACGGCCTGAAGGCGATGACTCATCTGGCGGGGATGCCCATGGGGCAGCCGGCGCTGGTCGCCGACATCGCCGCCGTCAACTCGATCCCGAAGAAATTTCTCGACGCCATTCTCGGCGAATTGCGCACCGCCGGCTTCGTCCATTCGAAGAAGGGGCGCGGCGGGGGCTATGTGCTGGCCCGCGCGCCCGAGGCGATCCGCGTGGGCGACATCGTGCGCGCGCTCGACGGGATGCTGGCGCCGATCGGCTGCGCCAGCCGCGCCTTCTACCGGCGCTGCGACGATTGCGCGCCCGACCGTCCGTGCAGCGTGCAGATTGTGATGGCGCAGGCGCGCGACGCCATCGCCTCGGTGCTCGACGCCTGCACGCTCGCGCAGATGCGCGAATTGGGATTGTCGATCCCCGCATGAGCGAACCCGTGCCGGAGGAGGGTGACCGCGCCGACATGGCCATGTTCGTCCAACGCAATCAGGCCCGCATCCTGCGCGTGTACGACGCCTGGGTCGGCGGCGGCGGCCGGGGCTCGTTCTGCTGGCCGGGTTTTCTCGCGCCGCAGGCGTGGTTCCTGTATCGGAAAATGTATCTTTGGGCGGCGCTGGTCTCGGCGGGACCGTTGCTGCTCGCCTATGTCCCCAAACTCGCGTTCCTGAACTGGGGCACGTCCTTGATTGGCGCTATGGGGCTGAGGCTCTATGTGGGCGGGGCCGCCGCGACTATCGCCCGCATCCGCGCCCGCGCCGCCGACGAAGCGCAAGCGCGCGCGCTGATCGCGCACGCGGGCGGGGTGTCGCGGATCGGCGCGATCATCGGCCTGCTGTTCGCTTTCTCCGCCTTCGTGCTGTCGCTGAAGCTCCGGCTGGGCGCGCCATGACCCTGTTGGGCTGGGCGCTGACGCCGGCGGCCGCCGCGCTGCTGGCGCTCCTGCTTTGGCGCGGCGGTTTGCGTGGCCGGCTGTACCTGGACGCGCTCGCGGTCGGCGTGACGCTCGGCGCGGCGGTGGCGGTCGCGCTGGCCCCGTTCGCGCTTCGCTCAAATCCCCAGCAGTTCTCGCCGCAAACGCTCGCCTTTCTGCTCGCCGGCCTGCCCGAGGAGGGCGTCAAGATGATCGGCGTCGCCGCGTTCCTGCGCGGCCATTATCTCGCGCGCGACCGGCGCGAAATCGTCTTCGCCGCCGGCGCCCTGTCGCTCGGTTTCGCGGCGCTGGAGAACATTTTCTACCTCGCCAACGCGGGTTCCGGCTGGGCGGCGCTGGCGATCGTGCGCGCGCTGACCGCGATGCCGTTTCATGTCTGCGCGGGGCTGGCGGGCGGCTATATCGTGGCGAGCGTTCGGCCGGGGGCGCGCGGCGCAGTCGCGGCGGTCGCGGGCTGGCTGGGCTTGGCGGCGATCCACGGCGGCTATGATTTCGCCGTGTTCGCCGGCGCGCCGGGCGCGGTGGCGCCCGTCGCCTTTCAGCACGCCGTCGCCGCGCTCCGGCTCGATCTGGCGACGACGTTGCGGGCGCTGCTGTCCGCCGCGCAGGGCGCTGCGGCATTGGCCGCGATCCTGGCCGTGGCGGCGCTTCGCGACACGCCCACCGCCGCCGCATCGGGGCGCCTGGCGCGATGGGCGCGCGGACGAGCGTTCGG
>JANYIH010000118.1 GCA_025358745.1 Hyphomicrobiales bacterium
CGCAGCCGCCCAAGGCGCACAAGTCCTCGTCGCTCGGCTCCGGTTTCGTGATCGACCCCTCGGGCATCGTCATCACCAACAACCATGTCGTGGGCGACGCCAACGAGATCATCGTCATCTTCACCGACGGGCGCAAGCTGAAGGCCAAGGTGCTAGGCAAGGACCCCAAGGTCGACGTCGCGGTGCTGAAAGTGGAAAGCGACAAGCCGTTCAAAATCGTCAAATTCGGCGATTCCGACAAGGTGCGCGTCGGCGAAGGCGTCATGGCGGTGGGCAATCCGTTCGGCCTCGGGGAAACGGTGACGGCGGGCATCCTCTCGGCGCGCAACCGCAACATCGAGAGCGGCCCCTACGACGATTTCCTGCAAACGGACGCTGCCATCAACAAGGGCAATTCCGGCGGCCCGCTGTTCAACATGGACGGCGAGGTGATCGGCATCAACACCGCGATCCTGTCGCCGACCGGCGGTTCGATCGGCATCGGCTTCGCCACCCCCTCCGACACCGTCATGCCGGTGATCGGGCAGTTGCAGAAGTTCGGCGAGACGCGGCGCGGCTGGCTCGGCGTGCGCATCCAGCCGGTCGACGATTCCATCGCCGAAAGCCTGGGGCTGGGCGAGGCGCATGGCGCTTTGGTGGCGGGCGTCGATCCGCGCGGGCCGGCCAAGCCCGCCGGCATCGAAGCGGGCGACGTGATCGTCAAATTCGCCGGCAAGCCGATAAAGGAATCGCGCGATCTGCCGCGTCTGGTCGCCTCGGAAGCGGTCGGGGCCAACTCGGAAATCACCATCCTGCGCAAGGGCAAGGAGTTGAAGCTCACCGTGACGCTGGGCCGGCTCGAAGACGGCGAAAAGCAGATGGCGAAAGTCGAGCCGCAGGACGACAAGACGCCCGCGCCGAGCGCGACCGCCAAGGCGCTCGGCCTCACCCTGTCCACGCTCGGCGACGACGCGCGCAAGACGTTCAAGTTGAAGGACAGCGTCAAAGGCGTGCTGGTGAGCGGCGTCGAAGCCAATTCGCCCGCCGCAGAGAAAGGGCTTCGCCCTGGCGACGTGATCGAGGAGATCAACCAGCAGGCGGTCGAGAAGCCGGCCGACGTGTCCTCGGCGATCGACGCCCTGAAGAAGGCCGGCAAGAAATCCGCGCTGCTGCTGGTGGGCAACGGCGCCGGCGACGTCCGCTTCGTGGCGCTGGCGCTGAACTGACGCTCACGAATTCGTGATCGCGCGCCAGGGTAACCCCGGCGCGCCTGTCACGAAACTGAAAATGCGGGCTAGACGGGTTCGCATCCACCAAACGGAGTTCAACAGATGAAGTCCACTCTCTCCGCCGCGCTTGCCGGCTCGCTCGCGATAGCGCTCGCCACTGCGGCCCATGCCGGCCCCGCCAAGGCGCAGCCCGGCGCCGACAAATGCTATGGCGTCGCCATGGCCGGCAGTAACGATTGCGCCGCCGGCGCCGGCACCTCCTGCGCCGGCACCTCCGCCGTCGACTACGATCCGCACGCCTGGAAATATGTCGCCAAGGGCTCCTGCGAAGGCATGACGACGCCGAAGGGCCACGGCTCGCTCACCCAGATGTAAGGTCAGTCGACCCGGTACACGTCCAGACCCGCCGCGCCTCCGACGCGCGTCAGGCCGGGAACGGCAAGCATCGACGCGCAATCGGAATGCGCGTCGATCACATGCGTGAAATGGCGCCGCCAATCGCGATAGGGCGCCGCCCACGGGGCCTCGACTAGCCGCGCCGGCAGGCTCGCCCGCCCCGCCTCCGTCAGCCAGCGTGAATCCATCGGCAGCGTCGGCCCGCCGTCGAGCGCGGGATCGGCCGGGGCCGATGGTTGAATGCCGGTCTGCGCGAATAATGTGTTGACATAGGCGCGCCGGTCGATGACCGCGAAGGCGGTGAGATTGCCGAACATGGAGAAATCGGGCGCGCCGCATCGCTCCGGCGCCACCACCAGCGCCCGCGCGCCTTGCGGCAGCGCCGCCAGCCCCGCGCGAACCTGCCCTGCCCGCTCCTGAAACGCCTCCCAGGCCGGCGCGACCGCGTGTAGCCGCCAGACCGTCAGCGCGACCGCCGCCAGCGCACAAAATCCGCGAACCGCCGCAGAGGCGTCCACCCAACTCACCGCAATGGCGAAATACCAGACATAGACCGCAAGC
Organism: Hyphomicrobiales bacterium; assembly: GCA_025358745.1. Taxonomy (GTDB): domain Bacteria; phylum Pseudomonadota; class Alphaproteobacteria; order Rhizobiales; family Beijerinckiaceae; genus Roseiarcus. Next base: position 2,166 of record JANYIH010000118.1, read on the forward strand.
CGCGCATCGATCAGACTGGCGGCGCCGATCGCCGGCGGCGCCGCCAGCGCCGCGAGCGCGAAACCCGCCAGCGCCAGCCGGGCCTGAGGCGCCGGCCGCAGTCCGGCGACGACGGCCAACGCCGCCCCCGCGACCAGCAGCGTCAGCGCCGTCATGTCGGCGCCGGTCATCGAGGCGACCGGAGCGAACAGCACGCCAAGTTTCGTGCCGCCGAGCGAATAGGTCGAGGGCGGCGCCTGCCGAAGCGCAACGAGCGCCAGCGGCGCCGCCTGCGCCGCCACGACATAGAGGCCGCGCCGCAGTCGCGGCGCAGACGCCACGCGCATCAGCCCCAACAGCAGCGCGAAAGCGCCCCACGCGATGAGGTGGCAGAAAAACAGCGCGACGCCGAACAGATTGAGCGCCAGCGCCTCTCGCCAGCCCAGCCGCTCGGCGCGCCGCACGATCGCGGCCAGCGCAAGAAAAGCAAGCCCGACGCCGATCGAGAAATTCAGCAGCCCGCCAGTCGTGACGACATTGTAGCTGAGGAAGGGAATCGCCAAGATCGTCGGCGACGGTTTTTCGAATAGCGCGCGATGCAGCGCCCAGGCGCCCAGCGCCGGCAGCGCGATGGCGAGCGCCAGCGCCAGCCGCGCCACCGTCTGCGCCGAGGCGAAGGGTTGCAGCACGAGATAAAGCGCATCAAGGCCGAGATTGGGGATCAGGCCGAAATGCACGCGGTAGAGGGCGCCAAGCGGATCGCCCGGCGCCATGCCGTAGAGGGTGAGCCGCGCCCAATGGTTGACGATGTCGTTCGCACGCGGGATCGGCCAAATCCAAGCCGGCGCGGCGGCCAGCGCCACCAGTGCGGCGTAAATGGCGCCGGCGAGACGCGGCGAGGCGATCGCGTCGTCGAGGCCGCGCGGTGGCGCAATGTCGAGTGAGGTCATGGCCGCGATCCGACGGAACGTCTTGGCTTACGCTGGATCAGGTAAAGAAAGGGTCAGGAGCGGCGACGGGCGGCGCGGAACGAATGGGACCCGCTTGCGTCAGGGACGCGTAGCGCGCCAAGCAAGTTAGCGAGCGCGAACAAACCTCTCCATATTGCGCGTGCACGCCATGTCGAATTGTATAAGTTGGCGGAACTACGGCTTAAGAATCAACGACAAGGGGATTTCGATGCGCCAAAACGTGCTGCATTTTAGCGACCTGGCCCTGGCGGTCGGGCTCGCTTTTTTCGCTACAGCGGCCTCCGCCTCCGATATCGACGATGTGAAAGCCGCCGACCAGGCGTTCCACGTCGCGCTGTCGGCGATGGACGGTAAGGCGATGGCGGGGATTTGGGCCAACAAGCCTTACGTGACCAACATCGGCCCGAGCAGCAAAGCTGTCGATATGGGGTACGAGGACGCGGTGACGAAATGGATGGCGACGATCGTGCCCGCCCGGTTTTCGGAATTGAAGGCGCAGATGACGTCCATCTCCACGATTCAGGTCAACGGAAACATCGCGTGGGTGATCGGAACCGAAAACGCGAGCGGGAAAAACAAGGCGGGCGAACCGCTGGCGTTCGATCTCCTCGTCACCAACATCTACGAAAAAATCGACGGCAAGTGGCTGATGGTGTCGCATCACGCGCAAAGGCCGCCCAAATAGTCGCGCGCCCTAGCGAAGCTCCGCAAAATCCTCGATCCTGAACTCCGCCTCCGCCCGCTCGCCCGCCTTCGCCAGCGTGTTCTCGCGACCGCGCAGCTCGACCCGGCGAATCTTGCCCGAGATCGTCTTGGGCAGCTCCGCGAACTCGATCCGCCGCACGCGCTTGTAGGGCGCTAGCCGCGTATCGAGGAATTTGAAAATGTCGAGCGCGGTCGCGCGGTCGGGCGCGAACCCTTCCGCCAGCACGACGAACGCCTTGGCGACCGTCAGTCGCGCCGGGTCGGGCGCGGGGACCACCGCCGCCTCGGCGACGGCGGGGTGCTCGATCAGCGCGCTTTCCAACTCGAACGGGCTCAGGCGGTAATCGTTGGATTTGAACACGTCGTCGGCGCGTCCGACATAGGTGATGAAGCCCGACGCGTCGCGTGTGGCGACGTCGCCGGTGCGGTAATAGGCGCCTTCGACCGGGCGCAAAGTCCCCTCATCGTCCTGATAACCGCGCATCAATCCGACCGGGCGCGGATTGAGCGGGATGGCGATCTCGCCCTCGTCCGCCTCCAGCCCCTCGGCGTCGAGCAGCGCGACGCGATAGCCCGGCAGCGGCCGGCCCATCGAGCCCGCGACAATGCGCTGGCCGACCGCATTGCCGACCAGCATCGTCGTCTCGGTCTGGCCGTAGGAATCGCGCAACGGCAGTCCCCAGGCATGGCGGACGCGTTCGATCACCTCGGGGTTGAGCGGTTCGCCGGCGGAATTGAGTTCGCGCAAGTTGGTGCGCCAGTCCTCCAGCGGCAATTGCACCAACTGGCGCCACACCGTGGGCGGCGCGCAGAACGAGGTCGCCTGATGCGTCACGAGATCGTCGAGCGTGGCGCGCGCATCGAAGCGCTTGTCGAGCGCGAGGATGCAGGCGCCGGCGTTCCACGGCGCGAAGAAGCTGGACCACGCATGTTTCGCCCAGCCGGGCGAGGAAATGTTGAGATGGGCGTCGCCGGGTTTCAGACCGAGCCCGAACATGGTCGAGAGATGGCCGACGGGATAGCTTATGTGGCTGTGCATCACAAGTTTCGGCCGCGCGGTCGTGCCGGAGGTGAAATAGAGCAGCAGCGGATCGTCGGCGCCCGTGACGCCATCGGCAGTGAAATTCGGCGAGGCCGCCAGCAACTCGGCGAAATCGCGCCAGCCCGGCGGCGTCTCGCCGCGCGCCGCAATCCGCACGACCTCGGCGGGCAAATCCGCGAAGCGCTCGGCTAGGCCGCCCTCCGCGATCACAAAGCGGGTGCGGCCGCGCGTGATGCGGTCGGCGATGTCGGCGCCGGTCAATAGGGTCGTGGCGGGGATCACGACAACGCCAAGTTTCATCGCCGCCAGCGTTGCGATCCACAGAGCCGGCGCATTGCCGAGCATCAGCAGCAGCCGGTCGCCGCGCCTGGCGCCAAGCGCGCGCAGGCCATTGGCCGCGCGCGACGACGCCTCGGACAGTTCCGCGAAGGAGAAATTCTGCACCTCGGCGCCCAGCACTTTCAGCGCCGGCTTGCGGCCGTTGTCGCCCTTGGCGAGTTCCGCGTCGAACCAGTCGAGCGCCCAGTTGAACCGCTTCAGCCGCGGCCATTGAAAGCCGGAGCGCGCGAATTCGTAATTGTCGCGCAGCGCCAGCAGAAGGTCGCGCGCGGCTTTGAAGGTGGCTGTGGGCATGTCAGGCGCGCACGATCTCAACTTTGTCGACATAAAAGGCGAGCCGACCGGCGATCGCCTCGGCGCCGGCGATCGGCGTCTCGTAGCTCCATACCGCGTTTTCCACTCGTCCCGCCTCGTCGCTGAGATGAAAATAGCTCGCCACGCCCTTGTGCGGACAGGTCGTGTGATGGAGGCTCGGCTCGAAGAAGAACATATCCGCATCCTCGCGCTTGAGGTAAAGCACGGGCGGATAGGCGCCCTCGCGCAGTTCGACGGCCTGCGTCGTGTCAACCAGCGCGCGACCGCGCCAGCGCACGATTACCTGGCCCTTGACGGAGACAATCTCGATTTTGGGCATGAGCGCGGTTCCCGGCGGCGGGCGCACTCCCTGCCACGCGAAGCCGGCGAAGTCGAGGCCCGCGCCGTCGCCTGAAGCAAGCGACGTGATATGAACACTGCGGAGGCCGAATATGCGATTGACGCCCTACCTCTATTTCAACGGCGATTGCGAAGCCGCGTTGACGCACTATGCCGCCTGCGGTCTGGGCAAGGTCATGGAGTTGCGGCGTTACGCAAACATACCGGCCGCCGAGCGCGACGGCGGCGCCTGGCGCGAGAAGGTGCTGCATTCGGTGTTTGAAGGGCCAAACCTGCGGCTCTGCGCCTCGGACGGGGCCGATTCGGAGCCGATGAAAGGCTGCGCCCTGTTCCTCGAAATCGCCGATTCCGCCGAGGCCGCTTTCCTCTTCGCCCAGTTGAGCGCAGGCGGGCGGATCACCGTGGACTTCAAGCTGCAATTCTGGGGCGACCTTTACGGCAATTTCACTGATAGATATGGCGTGCAATGGGCGATCAACTGCCCGGCCGGCGGTTGAGCGACGATTTCGCCCTTAGCGTTTTCCGCGCGCCACCCTTGACGTAAGGATTCTCGCCGCCTCCCCGCATCGACAGCCGGATCGGCACGCCCTGAAGGTGAAACGTCTCGCGCAAGCCGTTGATCAGGAACCGCTTGTAGCTCTCTGGGATCGAATCGACCTGATTGCCGAACAGCACGAAGAACGGCGGGCGCGCTTTCGGTTGGGTCATATAGCGGATTTTCACGCGCCGGCCCGAAACTGCGGGCGGGGGCGTAGCGTCGATCACAGGCTCCAGCCAGCGGTTGAGCCGGCCGGTGGAGATGCGCTTGTTCCAGGTCTCGTGGGTCTGGAACACCGCCTCCATCAGCTTGTCCAGATGCGCGCCCGTCAGGCCCGACAGCGGGATCACCCGCGCGCCGCGAAGCTGCGGCAACAGCCGGTCGGCTTCGCCGCGCAGGGTCTGTGCGGCCAGACTCTTGTTTTCGACCAGATCCCATTTGTTGAGGCCGAACACCACCGCCCGGCCCTCGCGTTCGGCGAGATCGGCCAGCGTCAGGTCCTGCTTTTCGAACGGGATGGTCGCGTCAAGCAGCAAAATCACGACTTCGGCGAAGCGCACCGCGCGCAACGCGTCGGCGACCGCAAGCTTTTCGAGCTTGCCGACCACGCGCGCCTTGCGCCGCAGCCCCGCCGTGTCGAACAGCTTCAGTTCGCGCGCGCCCCAATGCGCGCTGAGCTCGATGGAATCGCGCGTGAGGCCAGGCTCGGGGCCGGTCAGCAGGCGATCCTCGCCGAAGATGCGGTTCAGCAGCGTCGACTTGCCGGCGTTGGGCCGCCCGAGCACGGCGATGCGGATCGGCTTGGTCGGGTCGACCGGCGGCCCATCCTCATCGTCGCCGAGTTCCGGCTCGGCCTCCTCGTCTTCCGGCTCGTCCTGCGCGGAGGCGGGCAGCACGGCGCGCAACGCCTCGTAGAGATCAGACGTGCCCTCGCCGTGTTCGGCGGAAATCGCGATCGGCTCGCCCAGGCCCAGTTCATAGGCGTCGAGTATCCCGCCGCGCCCGGCCGCGCCCTCCGCCTTGTTGGCGAGCAGCAGGATCGGCTTGTCGATGCGGCGCAGCGCCTGCGCGAAATGTCGGTCGGCGCCGGTCAGGCCGACGCGGGCGTCGAACATGAACAGCACCGCGGCGCAATCGCCCAACGCCACCTCGGTTTGCGCGCGCATCCGTCCGGCGAGCGAAGCGGGATCGCCCTCTTCCAGCCCGGCGGTGTCGATGATGGTGAAGCTCAGCGAGCCCAGATGCGCTTCCCCCTCGCGGCGGTCGCGCGTCACGCCGGGCTGGTCGTCCACCAGCGCGAGCTTCTGGCCGACGAGGCGATTGAACAGCGTCGATTTGCCGACATTGGGCCGGCCGATGATCGCGACCTTTGGGAGCGAGGCTTGAGGGGTCAAGGTTTGGGCGACTGCGAGGCGACGAGGCCGAGCAGCCCCTGCGCGGTCTGCCGGTCGGTCTGCGGCGCCTGCGCGTCGCCGATCACCTGCTCCAACCATTTGCTCGCGCCCGGCCAGTCCTTGGCCGCGATCGCCAGCGAGGCCAACGCCAGCGCCGCCGTGCTGCGATAGGGCGAGGATGTCGCAAGCGGCTCGAGCGCGGCGCGCGCGGAATCGATCTCGCCGATATCGAGCCGCGCCAGCGCCGCCCGCAATTTCGCCGTGTCGCGCAGCAGGGGATCGAGCGAAGCGTCGGCGGCGAGCGCGTCATAGGCGGCGACGCCCGCCTTGGCGTCCTTCTTCAGCGTAAGCCCCGCCTCGACGAAGCGGCTGAGATTGGCGTAGCCGCGCGGCGCCTCCTGTCGCAACTTGGCCAGGGCCGCGCGCGCCTCGTCGGACTTTCCGCTCGCGTCGAGCCGCAACGCGCTCTGGAACGCGGCGCCTGCGGCCTGACGCGCCTGCGTCTCGCGATATTGCCAGAACCGGTAGCCCGCCGTCGCGAGCACGATCACGATGGTGCGGCGAGGAGGTAATTCTGGTATTTGGTCCAAAATTCGAGCGCCTTGTCGCGCCGGACCTCCTCGTCGACTTCCTGGAAAATATCGCTCATAGCCGCTTAACTCTTGGGGACCGGCGCCGCCGTCCGTCGCGAAGGCACGCCGGTTATCACGCTCGGCGCTGGAAAGCGAGGCATGAGCGCACGGCCGCAAATGGGCGCGTCATGCGACAGCCGCCAATCCGCGTTCGGCAACTAACGACAGCAGCTTCAGCGAGGCGCCGCGAGGTCGCTTCTCGCCGCGCTCCCATTGGCTGACAATTCCCGTCGTGACATTGAGGTGGCGCGCAAAGACGGCTTGGCTGACGCCTTCGCGTTCGCGCAGCGACTTGATCTCAGCCGGCGAAAGCGCCCGAACCGGCGTCAGGCACGCTTCGTCGAACTTGCGCATCGTCTGCTTGTTCATCACGCCGGCCGCGTACAAGTCTTCGGCGGTCTCGTGTATCGAAGCCATTGCTCGGCTCTTGTATCGCTTAGTCATCGCCGGTCACCTCCGTCAAAGCTCTGCGTGAAAGCGCAGCGGCGATGGCCACGTCGTCACAAGTCAACATTTCCGCCGCGAGCATCTTGAATGCTCTGAGTTCGTCTTCGCCGATGTTATCCCGTTCGCTCTTCGCGAAGCCGTGGACAAAGAACGCTCGCTCCCCCGATCGGAACAGCACGATGGTTCGAAATCCTCCGGATTTGCCGCCGCCCGCACGCGCTATCCGCTGCTTGATGACGCCGCCGCCAAGATCCGCATCGACGAGCCCGCACTCCGCGTCCTCGATAGCTTTCCTCAAAGCGCCGTCGCCGATGCTCGCCCTTCGAGAGAACCTGACGAACGCCTTGTTCTTGAAGACGCGCACATGGCCTCGCGCGGCGGCTGAAGGTTACTCAGTCCCTATAGCGCTAAGTGTTATATTTTCAAGAAAATTCTGTCGGCGGCGACCCACTTGATCACCCCCCCCGTGTTATTCAGGAAGAAACACTGACGCGCGAAGTGTTTAACGGCAAAGGATTTTCGCGCGCATTCCGGGGAGATAAGCAAAATGACCGGTCGCGAATCTATCGTCGGCGTGGCGCTCGTTTGCCTGCAAAGTTCGCTGGCTTTTGCCGGCGAGGTCGTAACGCTGCGATGCGATTTTCCCGAGCAGGATGGAATAGCTGCCTTTTACAACGAAGTAATCGCCGACCAGCGTGGAATTTCGATAACGAGTTACACCGCAAACAAAAAGACCGGTCAGTTGGAATATGTTAAAATTTACACAGAAAACAAAAAAGACGACGCTTCCGAGTCGTCTTATCGCATAAATAGCGTCGAAATCGCTTGGGAAATTACCCTTAAGCTTGCTGGAATGCGCTTCACATACAGCATAGATTTGCGGTCCGGCATTGAAAAAGACGATGAGCAATCGTTTGGCAAAAACGCTTCGACTCGGCCGACGTCAATCGGGCATTGCAAGCCCGATTGAGCACCTGAATCAGCCTGCCTGATCAAGTCGGGCATGGCGCAGCGTCAAGCCGCCGCGCGCTTCGGCTTCAGCCAGCCGCGATTGAGCAGCACTTCGGCGATCTGCACCGCGTTGAGCGCGGCCCCTTTGCGCAGATTGTCGGAGACGCACCAGAAGTTGAGGCCGTTGTCGATCGTCGGGTCCTCGCGGATGCGGCTGATGTAGGTCGCGTCCTCGCCCGCCGCCTCGTGCGGCGTGATGTAGCCGCCGGGCTCGCGGCGGTCGATCACCAGGCAACCCGGCGCCTCGCGCAGGATTTCGCGCGCCTCGTCGGCCGAGATCGGGTTCTCGAACTCGACATTGACCGATTCCGCGTGGCTGATGAACACCGGCACGCGCACGCAGGTCGCCGTCAGCTTGATCTTGGGGTCGAGGATCTTCTTGGTCTCCATCACCATCTTCCACTCTTCCTTGGTCGAGCCGTCCTCCATGAAGACGTCGATCTGGGGAATGAGGTTGAAGGCGATGCGCTTGGGAAACTTCTTCGACTCCACGGGGTCGTTCACGAACACCGCCCGCGTCTGCTGGAACAATTCGTCCATCGCATCCTTGCCGGCGCCGGAGACGGATTGATAGGTCGAGACCACCACCCGCTTGATCCTGGCGTGATCGTGCAGCGGCTTCAGCGCGACGACGAGCTGCGCGGTCGAGCAATTCGGGTTGGCGATGATGTTCTTCTTGTGGAAGCCCTTGGCGGCGTCGGCGTTGACTTCCGGCACGACGAGCGGCACGTCGGGGTCCATGCGCCAGGTCGAGGAATTGTCGATCACCAGGCAGCCCTGCGCGGCGATCCGGGGCGACCATTCCTTCGAGATCGCGCC
>JANYIH010000129.1 GCA_025358745.1 Hyphomicrobiales bacterium
GCGGCCGGTGGGACGTCCGCGAACCCTTGACGCCGGCGGGGGGAGCCTCGCGCTTGTTCTGAACCTCATTCGCCTGGGCGAGGCCACGGCGCGACTTGATATCGAAAGACGCGCGGAGCTGGGTCGCGCCGCCGTGGCCGACCGTCTGGCGACGCTGGAGCATCTGGGCCTCATCGCGGACGGGGAGTTGGGCGCGGCCATTGGCGGTCGCGCGCCGCGGCATCTGCGCTTCGTTGCGGAGGCCGGCGCGATTGCGGTCGCGCTGGTCGATCGCTCCTCCCTCGCGGTCGCTCTGGCTGACCTGTCCGGCCAGTTGTTGGTTGAGCATCATGAAGCGGTCGATCTTTTGGCGGGGCCGGAAGCTGTTCTTGAACGCTTGACCAGCCTTTTCATCTGGCTGCTCGACGAGCGCGGCGGCAAGGATCGGCTTTGGGGGATGGGCGTTTCCTTGACCGAAGCCGTTCTGATCGAGGCCAGCGATGGCGACGCCTTCGTCATCGGCGAACTCGACACGCTCCGCTCGTGGCGTCGGTTCGATTTCGCCGCCCGGCTGTCTCTGCGCTTCGGCGCGCCGAGCTGGGTGCGCGGCGCCGCCCAAATGATGACCGTCGGCGAACTGAAAGCGGGAGCCGGCCAAGGCGTCGGCGATATGCTGTTCCTCAAGCTGGATCATTCGATCGGCGCCGGAGTGGCGGCCGGCGGGCGCGTCCAACAGGGCGCGCAAGGATTTGCCGGCATGGTCGGCCATGCGCCGACCGGCGAAGATAGCGACGTTGCCTGTAATTGCGGCGCGAGGGGCTGCCTCGACGCGGTGGCGAGCGGAGACGCCATCGCGCGCCGGGCTGGCAGGGCCGCGCAGGACGGGCGCAGCCGGTATCTTGCCGAGATGATCGAACGCAATGGCGAGATTAGCGCAGCCGACGTGAGCCACGGCGCCCAGCTTGGCGAAGCCTTTTGCGCAGAACTCCTGGCGCGGTGCGGACGCCTGGTCGGACAAAGCCTCGCGCCGATGGTCAACCTGTTGAACCCCGCAGTGGTCGTGCTCGGCGGCGCGGTCGCACAATCAGGCGACATTTTGCTCGCCGCGGTCCGCGAGGCGATCTATCGGCAGTCCCATCCGCTTGTGACCCGCGATCTGCGCATCGTGCGCTCGCAGATGGGAAACACCGCGGGCCTCGTGGGCGCGGCGCAGATGGTTTGCGACGAACTGTTTGCGCCGGCGATGATACGCGAATGGATCGCTCTCGGTTCACCCCGCCATTCCCCCGCATTTCTGGCCTTTCTCCATGCGGAAAAGGCGCGCGAGCGCGCAGTCTCCGGCGGTCAGAGGCGAATCCGTGCGGCGCCGGCGCCACCAGGCGGAAGCCCGTAGCATCTCGGGACCCCGGCCCTTGCTTTGCAAGAAAATCCAATGCCTATTCGGTAAAAGCGCTATGTGAGACTTGCACCGGGAGGCGCCATTGACGATGCGAGGCCTCGGTCCGCACGGGGAACGAGCCGCCCCGGCGGACAAGTTGGCGTTGACGGCGGACGAGGTCGCTGCGGCGCGCGCGGGTCGCTTCACCGCAGCGATTGTGCTTCACACTGTCACCAGCGATTGGGCTCGGCTGGTCGCGGCCGGCATCGGCGAAACGTTTGCGGCGCATTCGGGCGCTGTCGTCGAGATTGTCGATTGCGCCTTCGACAAGGCGATTCAAAATCGCGAACTTTCGCGGCTAGCCCAATCGCGCGTCGACGCGGTCATCAGCGTTCCGGTCGGCGTGTCAGGGCTTTCCCACGCCTATCGCGAAGTCTCAAAGGCAGGCAAGAAACTGATCCTGATCGACAACGCGCCGGCCGGCATGCTGCCGGGGGCGGAATATGTGTCCGTCGTTTCCACCGACAATTTCAGCTTAGGCGAAATCGCGGCGGCGCTGCTCTCGCCCCATGTCGCGGACGAGGGCGTCGCCGGCATCCTGACCTATAGCGCGGATTTCTTCGCGGCCAACGAGCGCGAGATCGCGTTTCGCAAATGGATCGGAGCCAATCGCCCGGACATCACGCTGGTGCGGGGACGCTTCGCCGCGGTCGAGGACGCCGGCGCCGCATTCAATCGGCTCTACGAAGAAAATCCGGACCTCGATGGGCTGTTTGTCACCTGGGATGTCCCGGCGTTCCATGCGCTCGAAGCCATCCGCGCGGGGCCCCGCAATATGCCGGTGACGACGGTGGATCTCGGCATTGCGATCGCTGCAGAACTCGCGAACGGCGAACTCGTCAAGGGCGTCGCCGCGCAACGGCCCTATGACCTCGGCGTCGCGGCGGCAATCACCGCGCTGATGAGCATGATTGGCCGCCACCCGCCGCCGTGGATCGTTACGCCAGGCATTCCCGTGACGCGCAACAATTTGGCTGAAGCCCATCAGGCTATCTGGCGGGCGCCCGCCCCCGCATCCCTCTATTAGTCCAATGTGGCGCGCTCGTTGAAGGTTTAGCTCACGGCCGGTTGAAGTGGACCCCGAATTTGGGACCAGTTGTAAAGGTGTAGCGAGTCCTGCTCAGTCGCAAACGATGGAGCATGGGCATGACGAAGACACGCAAGAAGTTTGACGCGGCGGTGAAGGCGAAAATCGCGCTTGAGGCTGTGCGCGAGGATGCGACGATCGCCGAACTGGCCAAGCGGCACGGGGTTCACCCGAACCAGATTTGCGCCTGGAAGAAGCTTATTCTCGATAACGCCGCGAGTCTTTTCGCGCGCGGCGCGGCGGTCGCGGACGGGGGCGAGGAAGAGCGCGAGCGCGAACAGGCCAAGCTCTACGCGAAGATCGGCCAACTGACGATTGAAAGGGATTTCTTGGCCAAGAGGCAAGGGCGATGAAAGCGGCGAACCAGACGCCTGGTCTGATCCCGACTATCTTTAGAGTCCCTCTTCTGGGATCCGCACCCCCCGCCTTCAGCCGGCTGGGATAGTTCGTAGAATGAGGGACGCAGTGCTTCAAGAGTGGCAGCCATACGGTATGGGATTGCAATTATCATGCAGACCGTGCGAAAACTCGGTGGGATCGGCTTGGACAGCGTTCCGAGCGCGGGGGTAGCGCATTTCGAGAGCGATCGCTGGATTTGGGTGCAGAAAAGCCGCCCTTCGAGCTGGGAAGGTCTGCAAGAGGGTTGGCTCGAGCCTGATTTGGGGCGCGAGGGCGGGCTTCAGGCCGCCACAGCCGCCATCATCGCCTCGACGCCGAGAAGGTTGAGCGCCCGGCGCAAATTATAGACGAGCGCCGTCAGGCTGAACTCGGCACGCACCTTTTCGAGGCCGCGCGTCAGGAACGCGCCCTGGTTCATCCATTGTTTGATCGTGCCGAACGGGTGTTCGACTGTCTCGCGGCGGCGGTCGAGAATCCACGGCCTCGCCTTCAGGCGAGCCGCCATGC
>JANYIH010000152.1 GCA_025358745.1 Hyphomicrobiales bacterium
GTGCGCAACGGGCTTGAGGCGCTGGCGGCGCTGAAGCCCGATATCGTGCTGATCCACGACGGCGCGCGGCCGTTTGTCTCGTCGGCGCTGCTCGCTCGCGCGGTCGCGGCCGCCGAGCGCCACGGCGCGGCGGTTCCCGCAACGGTCGTCACCGACACGATCAAGCTGATCGAGGGCGACCGCATCGTCGCTTCGCCGGATCGCGCCGCTCTGCGCGCCGTGCAAACGCCGCAGGCGTTCCGCTTCGATCTCATTCTGGCCGCGCATCGGGCGGCGGCGCGCGCCGACATGACCGACGACGCCGCGGTGGCGGAAGCCGCCGGCCATGCCGTGCATGTGTTCGAGGGCGATCCCGCCAATTTCAAGGTGACCACGATGAGCGATCTCCACGCCGCGGCCGAGCGGCTAGGCCCTGGCCTGACCGACGTGCGCGTCGGCCAGGGTTTTGATGTGCATGCGTTCGCGGCGGGCGACGCGGTGTGGCTCGGCGGGGTGAAGATCCCGCACACGCAACGCCTCGACGGCCATTCCGACGCCGACGTCGTGCTGCACGCTCTTTGCGACGCGATCTACGGCGCGCTGGGGGACGGCGACATTGGCGCGCATTTCCCGCCCTCAGAGCCGAAATGGCGCGGCGCGGCCTCCTCGATCTTCCTCGCCCATGCAGCGGGGCGCGTGCGCGCGCGCGGCGGCAAAATCGCCCATCTCGACGTGAACCTCATCTGCGAAGCGCCGCGCGTCGGCCCGCATCGCGAGGCGATGCGGGCGCGCATCGCTGAGATCGCCGGGATTTCCATCGACCGCGTCGGCGTCAAGGCGACGACGGCGGAGAAACTCGGCTTCGTCGGCCGGGGCGAGGGGATCGCCTGCATGGCGCTGGCGACGGTGCGGCTGCCCGAGGGCTGAGCCAAGAGAATTCCCAGCCAAACGAAAGGACCCCGGCGCACGAAGCGACAACGGGGTCCAAATTTCGTTGCGTCAGCCGACAAATAGAAACGACGGCTTGCGAACGTTGCACAGGTTAGGCGTGTTGCTCTCGACGCGAGGGCGAATGACATACGCCATCGCGCAAACGGATGCTGCATATTTGGTTGAGCGCGCCCGCGTCCGACCGGTCAGGACGATGGTCGCTTATCTGACCCGATGCGGGTCAGCCTTGATGCCAGGGTGGAGTCATCGCGCCTCCATTCTGCCGCGGCCGCGCGGACCGCACTTTGTCGCTAAAGATTCGCTCCGTCGCGACTTGAAGAGGCTGCGCCTCCGTCACAAAACTGTCAATCCGACTTTCGCGAATTCGGTAAAGCGTTTCACCGGAAAATTCGCGTGGCAGATTTTCCGTGCCCCCGCCCCTTGCGACCGCGCGCGTCGCTTATTATAAGCTAGCACATCATAAGCCATGGCGGACGAATGCCCTCTTTTTCCACCGAACGCGAAATCGGCTTTGCGCTGCACGACGTTGCGCGGATGCTGCGCACTTTCGCCGACCAGCGCGCGCGGGATCTCAACATGACCCGCGCGCAATGGGCGGTGCTGGTGAAATTGCAGCGCTGCGAGGGCGTAAAGCAGTCCGAACTCGCCGAATCGCTCGATCTCGCGCCGATCACGCTGGCGCGGCTGATCGACAAGCTGACGGCGTCGGGTCTGGTCGAGCGACGCGACGATGCCAACGATCGCCGGGCCAACCGCCTGTTCCTGACCGACAAGGCCGGGCCGACGCTCGAAAAGCTCGGCGCGCTGGGCGAAAACCTGATGGGTCGCGCGCTGGGCGGTCTCGCGCCGCAGACGCTGTCGAGCCTGCGCCAGGCGCTTGAGCGGATACGCCACAATCTGAAAACCGAACTGCAAGCGGGGGTTTGAGTTGACGCAAGCGACGGCCACTCTACGCGATCGCGCGCCCGAGCCTACGGCCCCGACGGCGCCCGCCGCCCCCGCGCGGCCAATTCCGCCCCCGCCTCCCGCCGCGGTCGCGGCCGGCCTGCGCAAGAAGCGCAACAGCCTGCGTCGATTCATCCTGCTGGTCGTGCTGCCGGCCACCGCCGTCGTCGCCGGCCTCGCCTGGTGGCTCGCGGGCGGGCGCTATATCTCGACCGACAACGCCTATGTCGGCGCCGACAAGGCGCTGGTCACGCCCTACATCACGGGTCCGATTGTCGCCGTGCATGTCAAGGAAGGCCAGCACGTGAAGGTGGGCGATCCGCTGTTCGACATCGAGCCGGCCCCCTACCAAAGCGCGCGGGCGCTGGCCAATGGCCGGCTCGCCGCCGCTCAGGTCGGCTTCTCCAATCTGCGCCAGGGCTATCTCTCCAACGTCGATCAGATCAAGATGGGCGAGCAATCGGTCAAGCTGCGGCAGGCCGAATTCGACCGCAAGCGGACTTTGGCGGAAAGCCACAACGGCACGCGCGCCGACGAGGACACGTCCGCCGCCGCGCTGGTGCAGGCCAAGCAGATCCTGGAATTCGTCAAGGCGCAGCAGGAGACGGTCAAGGTCAAGCTCGGCGGCGGCCCCGACATGCCAATCGAGAATTTCCCAGATTACATGCAGGCCAAGGCCGGCTTCGACGACGCCGAGCGCAACCTGAAATACACCCGTGTCACGGCGCCGATCGAGGGCGTTGCGACCCAGGTCGCCAATATCGAACGGGGCCGCGTCGCCCCTGCCGGCCAGGCCGTGCTCGCCATCGTCGCCGATACGGGACTGTGGGTCGACGCCAACCCGAAGGAATCCGACCTCACTTATGTCAGTCGCGGCCTGCCCGCGACGGTGACGATCGACGCGTTTCCCGGCCGCGATTGGAAAGGCGGCGTCTGCTCGATCGCGCCCGCCACGGGCGCGCAATTCGCGATCCTGCCGCCGCAGAACGCCAGCGGCAACTGGGTCAAGGTGGTGCAGCGCATTCCGCTGCGCTTCTGCTTCGACGCCGATCAGGACATGAGCGGCCTGCGCGCCGGCATGAGCGCCGACATCTCGATCGACACCGGGCGTGGCCGCAGCCTCGCCGGCCTGAAAACTTCGCTCGTCGGCTGGGCGAAATCCTGGCTTGAACCCGTGACGGCGTCGAGCGCGAAATGACCGAAATCACCCCGCTCGAACGGGGGCTGTTGACCGTCTGCGTGATGATGGCCACCATCATGCAGGCGCTCGACACGACCATCGCCAATGTCGCCTTGCCTTACATGCAGGGCTCGCTGTCGACGACGCAGGATCAGGTCAACTGGGTGTTGACTTCCTACATCGTCGCCGCGGCGATCATGACCTCCCCGCTCGGCTGGACCGCGATGCGGTTCGGGCGCAAGAAACTGTTCATCGTCTGCGCCGCCGGCTTCACGCTCGCCTCGATGCTGTGCGGCATCGCGCAGACCATCGAACAGATGGTCGGCTTTCGACTGCTTCAGGGCGTGTTCGGCGCCGCTTTGGTGCCCCTCAGCCAAGCCGTGATGCTCGACGTCTACCCCCCCGAGATGCGCGGCAAGGCGATGGCGATCTGGGGCATGGGCGTCATGCTCGGACCGATCATGGGGCCGACGCTCGGCGGCTGGCTGACCGAAAACTACACCTGGCGCTGGGTGTTCTTCGTCAATCTGCCGTTCGGCCTGCTCACCGTGTTCGGCCTCGGCGTGTTCATGCGCGAGACGCCGACGCGGACCGACGTGCCGTTCTCCTGGTTCGGCTTTCTGACGTTGTCGCTGGGCATCGGCGCGTTGCAGATGATGCTCGACCGGGGCCAGGAACAGAGCTGGTTCGAGTCCAACGAGATCATCACGGAAGCGATTCTCTCCTGCGTCGGGTTCTATTTCTTCCTCAGCGACGCGCTGACCTCGGAGCGCCCCTTCATTCCGCTGCGGATCTTCCGCGACTGGAATTTCTCGATCGCGCTGGTGTTCATGTTCATTGTCGGCATCATCCTGCTCGCCACCATGGCGCTGGTGACGCCCTACATCCAGAACCTGATGGGCTATCCCGTGCTGGCGAGCGGCTATCTGCTCGGCACGCGCGGCGTCGGCACGTTCTTCGCGATGATGCTGGTGGGGCGGCTGTCGGGCAAGGTCGATCCGCGGCTGCTGGTGTTCGCCGGTTTGGCGCTGGCGACGGGCACGCTGTACGTCATGGTGGGTTGGACGCCGGAAACTTCGGCGACCACGATCTCCATCGACAGCGTCGCGCAGGGCGTCGGGCTCGGCCTGGTGTTCGTGCCGCTCAACACGATCGCCTTTGCGACCTTGCCGGGCGAAATCCGCACCGACGGCGCGGCTTTGTGGACCTTGATCCGCAATCTCGGCTCCTCCGTCGGCATCAGCCTCGTGATCGCCAGCCTCACCAACAACATGAGCAAATTTCACAGCCAGCTCGCCGACTTCATCAACCCGTTCAGCGACGCGATGCGGATGCCCGATGTCGTCGGGCGCATGTCGATGGCCGGCAAGGGTCTGGCGGCGATCGAGGGCATGGTGTCGCAACAGGCGGCCGTGATGGCCTATTCCAACGCCTTTCTGGTGATGACCTTCGTCTCGCTCGCCGCCTTCCCGCTGCTGGCGCTGATCCGGGGGGCGGCGCGGCCGGCGAGCGCCCCGGCCAAACCGGAGGAGGCTGCGCACGCGGCGATGGACTGAGTTTAGCCCCGCGCCGCCAGAAACGCGGCCATATGGAACCGCGCCTGAACCTCGCTCTGCGCGAACTCGCGCCCGACCGGACAGGCGCGCCGCGCCAGGCAGCCGCCGCCACGGCACTGCGCGCCCTCGCTGCGCAACCACGACGCGCAGGCGTCCACGTCATAGCCGACGGGCGAGAAGGCCCCGACGGGACAGGTGGACAAGCACGGCTTCTCCACGCAACTCTTGCAGGGGTGCGCGGCTTCGGGAGGGACCGGCAATGGCAAGGCCGCCGAAAAACCCAGCGCGCCGCGATAGGAATGCGACAGGCCATAACGCGGGTGGATCAACAGCCCCAGCGGCGTGGGAAACAGCGTCTCCGCGCGCCGCGCCCAGGCCTGGAACGGCCAGTATGGCGGCCCCTCGAACGGAAACAGCGGCTTGCCGAGGAAACGCGCGCCCAGCGCCGAAATCACCCGCCGGCTCCAGCGGTCGAGCGGATCGGCGAGCCCGTCGCCCGCCTCCGGCGCGACCGCGAACGCCGGCCATTGCTCGCCGCCGACGAAGCCGAACAGCAGAAGCGTCCGCATCGCCGCCAGCGGCCCGACCCGCTCTTCCTCGCCAAGGTGAAAGCCGCCCCGCAGCGCCAGCCCGGCCGCCTCGGCCGCGTGCGCTACGTCGGCAAGCCGCGCCGTCACGGCGCGTCGTAGCGAAAGACCGCGCCGTGGCGGGCGACGGCGCCGGGCTGAAGCGTCCGCATCGACGGTTTTTCAAAGAGATCGCCGGCGAAGTTGACGGGATCGCCGAAGCCGGTCCAGGCCTCCAGACACAGGAAGGGCGCGGGAGGGCGGCTCCACAGGGCGATATGGGGGAAATCGTCGAGCCTCATCTCCAGCGCGGAGCCATCGCCGCGTTCCAATCGCAATGCGCGGCTGGCGGCGTTGAGGAAGCACAGCGCCTCGCGCGCCAGCAGCGCGTCGTCGAGCGGCAGTATGCGCCCGTCCGCCAAGGAGATTTGACGCGTCTGCGCGGAGAAAAGCCCGCCCGGCGCGATCACGGGAACCTCCGGGCGCTCGGCTTCGGCAAAGCGGACCAAAGCGCCTTCCCGAGGCGCCGGCCAGTTAAAGCCGGGATGCAGCCCACAGGCGTAAGGCATTGCTATATCGCCGGAATTTACGACCTCAAGCTCGATTTCCAGCGCCTCGCCCGACAGCCGATACTCCACCGCCAGCGTGAAGCCGAAGGGATAGGCGGCCCGCGTCGCGGCGTCGTCGCGCGCGACCAGCCGCGCGAAATCGCCCTCCTGCGCCTCGACCGCGAAACTCAGCCCGCGCGCAAAGCCGTGCAGGCCGAGATCGTAGCGCTGGCCCGCGACGCGCAC
>JANYIH010000307.1 GCA_025358745.1 Hyphomicrobiales bacterium
GCCGAAACGCGCCATGTGATGGCGGCAGAAGGCGGCGTAGACATCCATGAAGACGCTGCGCGGCTCACCCGTCTCGGCGCCGGGCGGAGGCGCAAGGCCCTGCCCCATCGCGAGCAGATCGGCGATTGTCTGGTCGCGGCGCGAGAGGTCCCAACTGCCTTCGAACGCGGCCATCGACTTGGCGGGATCGACGGTCACCATCTTCTCGGCTCCGATGGCGAGCACGCAATCGTAGGCGCCGGAACCCACCATTACATGCGCAAGGTTGAGCGCCGTGGAGGCGGAGGCGCAGGCGTTCTCGACATTGAAGACCGGGGCGTTTGCGAAGCCGGCGCCGTCGAGCGCGCATTGCCCGCGAATGCCGTGCTGGCCCTCCAGCGCGCCCTGGACCGCATTGGCGAAAACGATGGCCTGAGCCGCCGAGCGCGGCGCTTGCGCGTCCTCCAGCGCGTCGGCGGCGGCGTGCTGAGCGAATTGGGCGAGCGACGGGTTGGGAAAGCGGCCGAAGGCGGTCATGCCGACGCCGACGATCATGGTGTCCCGCATGAGTCCTCCCGTGCACGTTGCCAACTTGTCCTACGTTATTGTAGTATGTTCCACCTAAAACGAATTCCTTGCAAGCCCCGCGTCGGGAGCCGCGCGGGATGGGAGACGCCATGACCGACCACGCGCGACCGGCGCCGCATCGCATCCTCATCGTCAACGACGACGGTATCGAGGCCGAGGGGCTCAAACTGCTGACGGAGCTGGCGCGCGAAATTTCCGAAGATGTGTGGGTGGTGGCCCCAGACGACGAGCGCTCGGGCTTTTCGCACTCCATCTCGATGACGGTTCCGATCCGGGTGCGAAAACTCGACGAGCGCCGCTATTGTGTCAAAGGCACGCCAACCGATTGCGCGCTGCTGGCGATCTACGAATTCATGGGCGAGGCGAAGCCGACCGTGCTGCTCTCGGGCGTCAACCGGGGCGCAAATCTCGCCGAAGACATCACCTACTCGGGCACGGCGGCGGCGGCGATGGAAGGCGCATTGCTGGGCGTGCGCTCGATCGCGCTGAGCCAGGTGTTTGCAGCCGGCGGCGAGGCGCCGTGGGCGACGGCGCGGCGCTTTGCGCCCGATATTTTGCGCCAGTTGCTCGCTTGCGAGTGGGAGCCCGGCAGCTTCGTCAACGTCAATTTTCCCGATTGCCCGCCCGAGGCCGTCAAGGGGTTGCAGGTGACGACTCAGGGACGGCGTTTGCCGGGTTCGTTCCGACCCGTGCGCCGGGTCGACGAGCGCAACTTTCCCTATTACTGGATCAAGCTCGCCTACCAGAATGGCGACCTTGAGCCGGGCACCGACCTCGCCGCCATCGCCGAAAATGCGATCTCGGTGACGCCGATGCAGCTCGATCTGACGTCGAACTCGTTCCGTCACTATCTCGACCGCACGTTCCGGCAGGTTTGAAGCGGCTCAAGCCTCCGTCAAACATTCGATCAACCGCGCGCGTTTGTCCGCATCGACGCCGAGCGGCCCCGTCAGGAACGACTCGAACGACCCGTTCACGCGCTCGATTTCGTCCAGCGCGGCTTCCAGATAGAGCGACTGCGCCGAGAGCAGCAGCGCAATGACATCCCCGGGCGTGTCGGGGCCGAACAGATGCGAGACGTCGCGACGATATTGGTTGGTGAGATTGTAATCGTGCAGGACGACGTCGCGCGGGACCCCCACGGCGAGCAGCAACAGCGCCGAGGCGAAGCCGGTGCGGTCCTTGCCGCTGGTGCAATGAATCACCATAGGATAGTTTTGCGGATCGGCGGCGAAGTCTAACGCCTGGCGGTATTCGTCCACATGATCGACGGCGAATTTTCGGTACTGGGCGATCACCTCGCGCTCCACCTCGGTTGTGGAAATTGCGCCTTGCCTGACCTTCGCCAGCATTTCCAGCGTCCCCGCGGGAAGAAAGCCGATCTCCAGGGCGCGGATCGGCGCGCCCACAGGCAATCGGTTCGGCTTCAACTGGCGCTCGAACGGGGTACGAAAGTCGATCAGGCCGCGAAGGTCCAGCGCTTCGAGCCGTCGCAGATCGTCCAGCGTCAGATCGGCGAGACTGTCGGCGCGAAATAATCGCCGCCAACGCGTCCGCCGCCTGCCCGCCGTGGCGTAGCCGCCGAGATCGCGAAAGTTGACGGCGCCTTCGAAGTCGAGACGGCGGAGGAAGGTTTCGCTCATAGCCGGGCGATCACGCGGCCGGCGGGAAGCGTGATGTCATATTCCATGTAGATCGCCTTCACGATGCGGCGGACCGGGAAACGGTCCACGGGATCAAACGCCGAGCGGTCGGGGAACGAGATCGAGGCCGGTCCCTCCCAGGCTTCGCGCAGTTTGTGCTGGGAATCCGCCGCGATCAACTCGGCGAGAGCAGGACGCGTCGTCGCAGGGTCGGCGGAAGGGATAATGCGCAGGCCCGTCGTCGGGCCATTGGAGCCGAGTTGCGCGACCGGCGTCTCGGGGCGCATCACCACGGTCGTCAGCCTCACGCCCCCCGGTCGCTCCAGCGTGCCGACAATCATGTCGCGGTCGCGCTCGAAGCCGATCCTGGCCAGCTTCTTGGGAAAGCCCCACACCTCGCGCCCGGCTAGCATCGGCGGCTCGGTGTCGACGAAGATCTGCTGCACATAAGTCAGCGGTTTGCCGTCGTGCGTCGCGTAAAGCCTGAGGATCGCTTCGTGATAGGGGCCGAAGGTGGTGAACGGATACCAGTAGAACGAGAGATTGGCGTGCGCCGGCTCAATCAGCTCCAGTGGTTCGGGCAGCACTTCGAGCGCCGCTTCAAGATCGGTTTCGAACTTGATCGAAATCGCCTGCGCGTTGCGATAGTAATAGGGCGGCGCCTGGAATGCGGGCGCGTCCGCAGGCATCGAATAGCCCAGCCGTTCGAGCGTCAGCCGTCCTCTCGCGCCCATGCGTTCCTCCTATTTGCTCAGGCGATGACGTACTGCCCGCCGTTGACGAAGATGACCTGCCCCTGAATCATCGAAGCCTCGGGACTGGCGAGGAAGGCGACGAGTCCGACGTAATCGTCATTCGCGATGTTGCGCCCGCTCGGGTTGCCCGCGGCTTCGTTGGCGAGGAAAGCGTCGGTGTCCGCGCCGAAAAGATTGCGCACCGCCTCGGTGTCCAGCGTTCCCGGCGCGACGCAATTGATGCGGATTCCGCGCGGCGCGAGTTCCGGCACGAGATAGCGCGCCAGCGATTCCGCCAACGCCTTGCCGGCGCCGATGGCGCCGTAGGACGGCACGTTCTGCCGGCTGCCCCGGCTCGAAAGAAAAACGATGCTGGCGCCCCGCTTGAGCAGCGGCAGCGCGGCCTGCGTCAGGAAAACCAGCGACGTGCCGTTGAGCGTGATCGCCTCGGCGAGTTCGGTGGGGTCGAGGTCCAGCAGCGGGCCGACCAGCACCTTGACGGCGCCATGGACGATGAGGTCGAGGCGATCGGTCCGCACGGCGACCTCCTCCATCAGACGGCGCGCACCCTGCGGCGTGCCAACGTCGGCCTGCAAAGCCACGGCGCGACCGCCGCGCGCCTCGATCTGCGAGACGGCGGCTTTCGCTGCGGCCGTGTCCTGCCGGTAGGCGAGGAAAACCTCGGCGCCCTCGGCGGCGAAGCGGCGCGCGATGGCGAGACCGACGCCCTTCGTGCCGCCGGTGATGAGAACTGTCATGCCGCCCTCCCGCCGAATTGTGTATTACGTCTTTGTATGACAATATCGCAATATTCCACGGGGTCAACGCGCCCCGACGCGGGAGGACAAATGCGCGCTGTGGCGTACACGAAGGCGTCGCTCGCATCCGACGAAAACTGCCTCATCGACATTATGCTGGAACGGCCGACGCCTTCCGGATTCGATCTGCTGGTCGAAGTGCGCGCGGTTTCCGTGAATCCGGTCGACGTGAAGCGGCGCGCGCGCGACGACCCCGGCGGGGAAGCGCGGGTGCTTGGCTACGACGCCTCGGGGATTGTTGCAGCGGTGGGAGAGCGGGCGACCCGGTTTCGGGTCGGCGACGCGGTCTATTATGCTGGTTCGATCACGCGCCCCGGCGCGAACAGCCAGTTCCACCTGATCGACGAAAGGTTGGTTGGACACAAGCCGTCCCGGCTGAGCTTCGCCGAAGCCGCCGCGCTGCCGCTCACAGCGCTGACCGCCTGGGAACTGATGTTCGAGCGGATCGGCGTGCGGCGCCTGCCTGAAGAGGACGCGCGCACGCTCCTTGTCGTCGGCGGCGCGGGCGGGGTCGGCTCCATCGCCATTCAGCTGGCGCGGCGGCTGACCGGCCTGAAAGTGATCGCCACCGCCTCGCGCGAGGAGACGCGAAACTGGTGCCTCGAAATGGGCGCGCACCACGTCGTCGATCATTCCCGACCGATGGCGCCGCAGGTGCAGCCGTTCGGCCCCGTAGCTATCGTGTTGGGGCTCAACGCGAGCGGGCTCCATCTGCCCGACATCGCCGAGTTGATCGCCCCGCTCGGGCATGTCGGCCTGATTGACGACGCGAAAGGCGCGGATTTCATGGCCTTCAAGCCCAAGAGCGTGTCGATCCATTGGGAGTTCATGTTCACCCGCTCACGCTTCTCGACGCCGGACAT
The DNA here is from genome assembly GCA_025358745.1 of Hyphomicrobiales bacterium. Classification (GTDB taxonomy): domain Bacteria; phylum Pseudomonadota; class Alphaproteobacteria; order Rhizobiales; family Beijerinckiaceae; genus Roseiarcus. The sequence continues at coordinate 4,626 of JANYIH010000307.1, forward strand.
GGCGCGACAGGGCGAAATCCTCGACGACCTCGCCCGCGCGCTCGACGACGGGCGCCTGCGCTCGACCCTGCGCGAAATCGTCGGCCCGATCGACGCCAAGCACCTGCGCGAAGCACATCGCCGGGTCGAGGCGGGTCACATGTGCGGAAAACTTGCGCTGGAAGGCTTCGCGAATTCGTCCGGCCATATTGTATGACAAGAATGTTTGCCAAACCGGTTGACGATCCACCGATCCGCCGGTACGCTTTCAGAAAACAAGGGGTGCGCAACGATGACCTGCGCCCCAAGGCGAGGAGACGTTTGGGAGCGAGCCGGCCTGATTCCGAAAGGGAGACTTGCGCCTCAGCTTGGCGCCAGTGACGGGCGCCGAAAAGCGCGTCGTCTCGCGGTCGATCCTCCTCAATAAAATAATCGGCGCTCGGACACCGTGCGTTTATCAGGGAGGAAGACATGCAAGTGAAAAATTGGGTTGCTGTCACTACGGCTCTGCTGGCCTCGACGGCCATGGCGGGCGCCGCTTTCGCTCAGGAGAAATCGAAGGGCGCCCTCAAGGTCGCCATCTTCTCGGTCAACGCGGCGTCTCCGACCATCCACACGATGATCGAGTCCGCGACCGCCGCCGCGAAGGAGCGTGGCTGGACCGTCGAGAACTATGACGGCAACGGCGATCAGGTGGCAACCAACAACCAGGCCAACACCTACATCACCCGCAAGTTTGACGCTCTGATCAACGTCGCTTCCGCCAACACCCAGATGGGCGGCGTCATCGCCAACGCGGCCAAGGCGAAGATCCCGTTCGTCTCGACCTTTGCGGGTCTCGTCCCCGGCATAACCGTCGACATCGGCTCCAACAACGTCGCCGACGGCGTCTTCGCGGCCTCCACGATCGCCGCCGCCATCGACGGCGAAGGCGAGGTTCTCAAGATGAACTGGACGGTGCTTCCCGCGCTTGCCGAACGCGACGCCGGCTTCAAGGCCGTGATGAGCGAATACAAGAAGATCAAGGTCACCGAGATGGAACTCAAGGTGCCGGGACAGGTCGACGACGCGTTCAACAAGATCACGGACTTCATGACCGGCCACAAGGATCTCAAGGCGATCTGGATGGGCTGGGACGAGGTCGGCGTCGCCGCCGCGCGCGCCGTGCAGCATTCCAACAGCGCCAGCAAGCCCTTCGTCGTCAGCATGGACGGCAACGATGCGGCCTATGATCTCATACGCGAGGGAACGTTGAGAGAGACCATCGCCTATGACGTGCGCGGCATGGGCGTGGAGGCCGTCAAGGCCGTGGCGGACGCCGTCGACGGCAAGCCGTTTCCCGAGCGGCAGATCTACAAGAAGCCTTGTCTGATCACCAAGGAAACTGTCCCGCCTGCCGGCCAGTTTCCCGATTTCAAGACCTGCGTGCTCTATTCGGCCGACTTGCCGAAGGCGAAGTAGCCGACCTCATGGTTGAAGGGGTCGCAATGTCTGCCCCTGACATGGCGCCCGTCCCGGTTTCCAAGACCGGGACGGGTTCGTCACAGCCCGATGGCGTAATTTTTCTTCAGGTCGAGGGACTGGTCAAGCAATTCCCCGGCACCCTGGCGCTTGATCATGTCGACCTGACCGTCCGCCATGGCGAGATTCACGCCCTGCTTGGCGAAAATGGCGCGGGCAAATCGACGCTTATTCGTCAGGTCTGCGGCGCAAGCCAACCGACATCGGGCAAAATCCTGATCGAGGGCGCGCAAGTCGCCTTGCCTTCGCCGCACGCGGCGGCCGCGCGCGGCATCGCGGTCGTGCATCAGCATTTCAATCTGGCGCCGCAGATTTCGGTCGCGGAAAATCTCTTCCTCACCGAGGGTCTGCCGCGTCGGGCCGGCATATTTGTTGATTGGTCCGAAACCTTCCGTCGTGCGCGCACCTTGCTTGCGCGGGTCGGGCTGGATCTCGATCCGCGTCGGGAAGTCAGCCAGTTGCGTCCCGACGAGGCCGCGATGGTGGCGATCGCCAAGGCGATCGGCGCCGATGCAAAGCTCATCATTCTTGACGAGCCTACCGCCGCGTTGCTGCCGGCCGAAGTCGCGGTGTTGTTTGGTCACATGCGCAGGCTCGCCGCCGAGGGACACGCATTCTTGTATGTGAGCCACAAGCTCGCCGAAGTGTTCGAGATCGCCGACCGCGTCACCGTGCTGCGCGACGGCCGCAACGCCGGCCACTGGACGCGCGAACAACTGTCGCGCCGCTCCATCATCGAGGCGATCGTCGGTTCGCAGAAGACCTTTACCGAGGAGGCCTTGGACGCGCCCGTGCAGCCGGGCGAGGTTCTGCTGTCGGCGGCCGGCGCCAGGGGCGGGCGTGTCGCGGACATGAGCTTTGAATTGCGCGCTCATGAGATACTCGGCATCGCGGGCCTTCCGGGCGGGGGCGCCGAGGAGGCGCTCGATCTGCTGTATGGCCGATATCCGATGACGGGCGGGCGCCTCGTCATCGGCGGCGCCGAAGTCACGCTGAAATCGCCGCGCGACGCCAAGGCGGCGGGTCTGGCCCTGGTGCCCAAGGACCGTCACGCAGAGAGCCTGCTGCCCGGCGCGAGCGTCAGAGAAAATATTTCGCTGCCCAATCTCAACCAGTTCATCACCGATCCCGTCCTGCGGCTCATTCGTCGGGCCAAGGAGCGCACGCAAGCCGAGGCCATCGGTCGACGCCTCTCCGTCAAGATGTCGGGCGTCGAGGCCCCCATCCAGTCGTTGAGCGGGGGCAATCAGCAAAAGGCGATCCTGGGGCGCTGGTTGGCCAGCGGCGCCAGGATATTCATGCTCAACTCTCCCACAGCCGCCGTCGACATCGGCGCCAAGGCGGAGATTTATGCGCTGATCCGCGAGATCGCGGCCAACGGCGCCGGCGTCCTCTTCACCTCGACCGAAGTCGAGGAATTCCCCCGCGTCTGCCACCGTGTCCTCGTGTTCCGCGACGGCCGCATCGCCGGCGAGCTGCTCGGCAAGGAAGCGACGGAGGCCAACATCCTCAACCTTGCGGCCGGAGAAGGCGAATGAGCACAATCACGGGCGCCCCGGCTCGACCGAAGCTCGATTTCACGGTGCTGTTCGCGCGGTTCGGGACGCTGGCTTCGCTGATCGCGCTGCTGATCGCGTTCTCGCTCGCCCGCTCCGACGTGTTTCCGACCGTCAACAACCTGCTCAACATCATGAGCCAGATCTCCATTCTGGGGACGATGGCGTTCGGACTCACGGTCTGTCTGGTGATGGGTCTGTTCGATCTCTCCATCGCCGCGATGGCGACGCTTGGCGGCTATGTCGCGACCTTCCTGCTCGTGCAATATCCCGACAGCGTCAGCGTGCCCGTCGCAGTGGCCGCCTCCCTCGTCACGGCGGCCCTGATCGGGATTTTGAACGGCCTCATCGTCAGCTATCTCGGCATCTCGGCCTTCATCGCGACTTTGGCGACAGGTTCGATCATCACAGGCGCCGTGCTCGGCATCTCCGATTCGAAAACCATTATCACCGGCATTCCCGACGGGTTCATGGCGATCGGTCAGGGCGCGATTTTCGGCGTCGCCAACCCGATCCTGATCATGCTGTCCGTCGGCCTGGCGCTTTGGTTGCTGCTCGAACACACGCAGCTAGGCCGCCATCTCTACGCGATCGGCGGCAGCGCGGAAGCCTCGCGCCTGTCGGGCATTGCCGTAAAGCGTTATGCGCCGTTCGCTCTCGCCATCTGCGCGGGCTGCGCGGGCCTTGGCGGATTGATGGCGGCGGCCGTGCTGGGCGCGGGGCGGCCGCAGGGCGTCGGCGACGGCTATCTCCTCAACGCCTTCGCCTCGGTTTTCATAGGCGCCTCCTCCCTGCGGCCCGGCAAATTTCATATCCTGGGCACGTTGATCGGCGTCCTTCTTATCGGCGTGATCAACAATGGACTTTCCGTTATGGGCGTCCCCACCTACTGGCAATATATAGTCCAGGGTGTCCTGTTGGTCGCGGCGCTGTTCAGCGCTGGCGTGCTGACGATGCGCAAGCACTGAGCGGCTCCGCGCGTATGCTGAGTTATGGCGAACTATGCCAACATCAGTTCGCCGATGATGATGATCGGCGCCACGTCCGTGAAATTCGCAATATCGGCCTGCGTTTCGGCGCCATGGGCTTCAAGCGCCTTGTTCATCGCGTCCCTATCGTCAAAGCGAAGTTCCGCGACCAACCGAAAGAGCTGTGAAGCTGCGGAGGTGTCGGGGACGGAGTCTTTCACATAGGTCAACGAGCGCATCCCCAACGGTTCCAACAGCCGTCTCACCAGAGGGAGATGCCGGGACGTATAATACTCCAGGTCGAAGCGCGCCCCGGGCTCGCCCGCATACAACACCAGAACAGAAATCATGACGCTCCCTCCAGATCCCGGCCCGTTGTCCGCGCGCAGCGTCGCCAGACCTCGCGGCTGACATTTTCCTTATTCATTTGATCGATATTAAGCAAAGGTCTAGCTTCTCTTCAGGATCCCTCGGCAAGGCGGGAGAAGGGAGGAGTCGTGACGAGCACGAAATCTGGCGTGATGACGGCCGTTGCGGCCAGGGGCGTCCCTTCGGCGGGCTCGTGCGTCGTCGATCGCTTCGTAGCCGGCCTATTGTGACGCACAAATCCGCTCAGCCTGGTTATGATGGCCTGTTGACCGCATTGCGGCGTATCGGCTTGGTTGGCCGGGGCCACGTGCGGATTGTCGCCCTGACCGGGGGCGTGTCGTCGATGATTGTCCGCGTGGAGGACGGCGCGCGCGTCTTCTGCGCCAAGAGCGCGCTGCCCAAACTCAAGGTCGCGGCGGATTGGCGGGTGCCGGTGCGTCGTAACCGCGCCGAAGTCGCCTGGTTGCGGGAAGCGGGGCGCATCGCGCCCGGCGCGGTTCCCGCGATCCTGGGCGCCGACGCGGACGCCAATGTCTTTGCGATGGAATGGCTCGACCCGGCGCAGCACCCTGTCTGGAAGGACGCGCTGCTGAAAGGCGAAGGGGATGCGGCGTTCGCCGCTGCGGTGGGCTGCATCGTGGGACGCCTGCATCAAGCTACAGCCGACCGGGATGAGATCGCGGCGGCCTTCGCCAACGACGCGGATTTCGACGCCCTGCGGCTCGATCCCTATCTGCGGGCCGCCGCGGCGCGCCATCCCGACCTGTCGGGGCGCCTGCTCGCGATTTTGCAGCGCACGGCCGAAACGCGGCGCGTCCTGATCCATGGCGACGTCAGTCCCAAGAACATCCTGATGGGGCCGCAGGGGCCGATCCTGTTGGACGCGGAGTGCGCCACTTACGGCGACCCCGCCTTCGACCTCGCCTTTTGCCTGACCCATCTGGCGCTGAAATGGATGCACATGCCCGACCACCGAAGCGTTCTCAGCGACAGTTTCACGGCGCTGGCCGAGGCTTACCTGGAACTGGCGACTTGGGAGCCGCGCGCCGCGCTGGAGGCGCGGGCGGCGTCCCTTCTGGCGGCCCTGGCGTTGGCGCGTGTCGATGGCAAATCGCCGGTGGAATATTTGTCGGAACCGACGCGCGACCGGGTCCGCGCGGCCAGCCGGCGTCTTGTCGAAACGCCGGCGGCCACGCTGGGGCGATTTCTGGCGACATGGAAGGAGTTTTCCGCGTGAAATCGCAGATCAAGCTGATCAGGGCGCGACGTATCTGGGACAGCCGCGGTCGGCCCACCGTCGAAGTGGACGTCCAGCTTGAAAGCGGCGTGTGCGGCCGAGGCGTCGCGCCGGCGGGAGCCTCTCGCGGGGAAAACGAGGCCGTGGACTTGCGCGACGGCGGCGCGGATTTCGGCGGCCTCGACGTTCGTCAGGCGCTTTCGCGCATCCATGGCGAAATCGCCCGGACGCTCATCGGGCGGGATGCGATGGACCAGCCCGGCGTCGACGAGGCGCTGGTGGCGCTGGACGGCACGCCGAACCGTTCGCGCCTGGGCGGCAATGCGATGGTCGCCACCTCGATGGCGGTGTTGCGCGCGGCGGCGGCGGCGCAGGACTTGCCGTTGTGGCGCTATCTTGCGGCAGGCAAACCGGTGCGCCTTCCGCTGCCCGAGATCCAGATCTTCGGCGGCGGCGCGCACGCGGGCCGCCGCGTCGACATCCAGGATTTCCTGGTGATGCCCGTCGGCGCCGACAGCTTTTCTCATGCGCTGGAAATGGTCAGCCGCGTCTATATCAGGGCCGGCGCGCTGATGGCGGAAAAGGCGCCGCTGACGGGCGTGGCGGACGAAGGCGGCTACTGGCCCAACTTTGACACGAACGAAGAAGCCCTGGGGGTTCTTACGAAGGCGATCGAAGGGGCGGGCTACGGCGACGGGTCGGTGATGATCTCGCTGGATATCGCGGCGTCCGAATTCCATCGGTACGGCCTTTACAGGCTTGGACTAGAGAAGACCAGCTATGACACCGGCGATTGGCTCGAACTGCTGGACCGCTGGATCGGCGCCTATCCTATCCTTTCGATCGAAGATCCCGTCGGCGAACGAGATCACGAGGGCATGGCGAGCTTCACCCAGCGCCACGGCGCCCGGTTGCAGATCGTCGGCGACGATTACCTCGTAACTTCGGCGGCGCGGGTCAAGGCGGCGCAAGCGGCCGGCGCCTGCAACGCGGTTCTGTTGAAGCCCAACCAGGTCGGCACAATTACAGAAACTTATGAGGCGCTCCAGGCGGCGCGGGCCAAAGGCTGGGGAACCGTGGTGTCCGCGCGCTCCGGCGAGACGGAGGACACCATCATCTCGGACCTGGCGGTGGGCTGGGACGCCGGGCAACTAAAGGTGGGCTCGTTCACCCGCTCAGAACGCATGGCGAAGTGGAACGAGATCCTGAGGATGGAGGACGTTCTGGGCGACAAGGCGGTGTTCGCCGGGCGCAGCGCCCTGCCTGAAGGGCTGCGCGGATGAAGGCGATCCTGCACTACCGCGCGGGACCGATCCTGCGCCATCGCCTGGCTGAAAACCCGCCGGACGGCTGGACTGTCGAGGTGATCGACGAAACGGATGTCGACCAGTTCGCGCGTAGTCTGCCCGAGGCGGACGTGCTGTTGCATGTCCTGCAACCCATCGGCCGCGCGCAGATGGAACTGGCGCCGCGGTTGAAGCTGATCCAGAAGATCGGAGTCGGCATCGACACCATCGACCTTGCGGCGGCCGAACAGCTTGGCATCGGCGTCGCTAACATGCCGGGGACCAATTCGCAGGCGGTGGCCGAACTCGCAATCGGGTTGATGCTGGCGGTGTTGCGGCAGGTGTCGGCGCTGGATCGAGAGACCCGTGCGGGACAGGGGTGGTCCCTGCCGCCCGAGCGGCTCGAACGCTCCGGCGAAATCGCCGGGCGCACCGTAGGATTTATCGGCTTCGGTGAGGTTCCGCGCCGCATGGCCCCCGTGCTGGCCGCCTTCGGCGCCCGGATGATCTTTCACGATCCGCAGGCGCAAGCCGCCTTCGGGGCCAGCCCCCTGGAGCTGAACGCGCTGCTGGCTGAAGCCGACATAGTGACCCTTCATGCGCCGCTGGTCGAAGCGACACGCGGGTTGATCCGAGCCGAAACGTTGGCCCGGATGAAGGAGGGCGCCGTGCTCAACAACACCGCCCGCGGCGGCTTGGTTGACGAGGCTGCTCTGCTTGCGGCGCTGACCAGCGGCAGGTTGCTGGGCGCGGGGCTTGACGTCTTCGCGCAGGAGCCTGTTCAGGCGGATCACCCATTACTGAGACTGCCCAATGTGGTTGTCCTTCCGCACGTGGCCTGGCTGACGCCGGAAACCATCGCCAGGAGCCTCGGCGTCGCCTTCGAAAACGCCCGCCGGGCCATTTCGGGCGAGACATTGTTGCACGAAATCAGACCGGTGCGGCGCGGGGCCGCGGCGGCGGCATTCGTCAAGGGAAGAGAAAAAGGCGCGTAAACTCGCTCTTCCCGCCGCGCGAATACATCACCGACGAACCCGCGTAGCCGATGTCAGGGTCGACGGCGCCGTTGAGAACATTGCCGGCGGCGTCGCCCGTCAATGTGTTGGCGACCTTCCAGATTTTCGCAGTTGAGGATCGCCGCGCCGTGCGAATTCGCCAGAGCCCGCGCCCGTGGCGAGACTGACCGTGACGCCCGTCGTCGAGTCGGCTGAAAGCATGCTCAGCGCCACGTCCAGCGAAGGAATTCCGCCCGTTTTTCGGTCGCTGTCGCGCAACGGAAGGTCTCTCGTTCGACGCCACCCGTCCGGGGCCGATCGCATCGAGGGAGCCGCATAGCGCGTTAGCGCGGTCGAACCGCGTTTAAGCATTGGGACAGCGGGCGATTCCAGGCGGGTCGTAATCGCCGAATCTGACGCTATGACAATGAAAGCCTGCCGACTTCTCTTTTCGTTCCACAAAATAGGTTGCACAGAGCGGAAAACGCGGATAGCTTTTTGCATCGAACCCAAACCGTTTGCGCAACGTGAGGAAGCATGACGCGTCTCGGCACGGTCGAGATCATTGGCGGCGGCCCGGCCGGCCTCTATGCGGCGATCCTGCTGCGGCGGCGCATGCCGCATGTACGCCTCCGCGTGAGCGAGCAGAATACGCCGGGCGCCGCTTTCGGCTTTGGCGTGGTGTTTTCCGATTCTGCGCTCGATTTCCTGCGCGCTGACGATCCCGAGACGCACGACCTCATCACGCAGGACATGGAACGCTGGCGCAACATGACGTTGAACCTGCCTGGCGGGCCGGTTGTGCTTGACGGCGTCGGGTTCTCCGCTGTCGGACGCGCGCAGTTGAACGAGGCGCTGCGCCGGCGCGCCGAGGCTCTTGGCGTCGAAATCCGTTTTGACCGGCCGATCGCCTCGCTCGACGAACTCGACGCCGATCTCATCATCGGCGCGGATGGGTTGAACTCGCTGGTCCGCCGGTCCGACGAAGTGGGCTTTGCGCCGCAACTCTCGCATTTCGGCAACCATTTCGCGTGGTTCGGCGCCGACCGGCCCTTCGACACGCTGACGCAAACCTTCATCAAGACCGATAGAGGCGCGCTCAACGCCCACCACTATCGTTTCCGCCCCGAGCGCAGCACCTTCATCGTCGAGTGCGACGACGCGACGTTCAAAGCCTACGGGTTCGAGGGCATGGACGAGCGGGAAAGCGCGCGGATATGTGAAGACCTTTTCGCGGAAGCGCTCGAAGGCGCCAAGCTGATCGTGAACCGGTCGATGTGGCGCCAGTTCCCCCGCCTCTGGTGCGAAAACTGGGTCTCCGGGCGGCGCGCCATTCTTGGCGACGCTGCGCATACCGCGCATTTCTCGATCGGGTCAGGCACGCGGCTCGCGATGGAGGACGCTATTGCCTTGACCAGCGCCCTCGCCCGCTTCGACGATCTTGACGACGCCCTCGCCGCCTATCAGCGCGAGCGCCCGCCCATCGCGCGCAAAATTGTCGACGCCGCAAATTCCTCGGCGACGTGGTACGAGCGGTTCGCGGAAAAGCTCGATCAGCCGCCGGTGGAGTTCGCACTCGACTATCTCATGCGCTCGGGCCGCCTCGACATCGACCGGTTGCGCGACGCGGCGCCGCAGTTCATGGCGCGCTACGCCCGCGAGAAGCGCGCCGATGTCATCGTCGATCCGGTCGGCGTCGAAAATCCCGGCGCGGCGGAGATCGGCTTCCGCCGGGCGGATCACCCGAACTGTTCGGCCATCCTGTGGGACAATCTGGATCGCAACCCGCAGAAGTTGGCGCTGGTCGGCCCGGCGGGCGCGATGACCTACGCGGAGCTTGCCGCAGAGGCCGCGCGCTGGGGTTCGGCCTTTCTCGCGGCGGGCCTGACGCGAGGCGACCGCATCCCGTTCTTTCTCGACGACACGCCCGCCTATCCCGCCGCCTTTTTCGGCGCGGTGCGCGCGGGGCTCGTGCCGGTGCTGCTCAATACCCAGACGACCGTGGACACGTTGCAATTCTTCCTGGAGGACACCGGCGCGCGGCTCGCGGTGTGCGAAGCCTCGTTCGCGCAGCCATTCGCCGAGGCGGCGTCGATGGCCTCGCGGCTGGAGCGCGTCGTCGTCGTCAACGGCGCCTTCGAGGAGCGCCGTTTTGTCGAAGCGTCTCGTTTCCTGGCGGGCCAGCCCACGACGCTGGCTTGCGCCGACACCGGTCCCGACGACATGGCGTTCTGGATGTATTCCTCGGGCTCGACCGGCCGGCCCAAGGGCATCGTGCATCTGCACCACGACATGGCCCATACGGCGGCCTCGTTTGGCCGGCACGTGCTGAAGCTCAAGCCTGACGATGTTTGTTACTCGGTTCCGAAAATCTTCTTCGCCTACGGCTTCGGCAACGCCTTGACGTTTCCGTTCTCCATCGGCGCCACAACGCTGCTGGTTCCGGGCCAACCGCGAGCCGAGACCGTTCTTAACGCGATAGAGACCTACCGGCCGACCGTATTCTTTGGATTGCCGACGCTGTTTACGGCGCTCGTGCGAACCGAAGGCGTAGAGAAACGGGATCTTTCCTCACTGCGGCAATCGATGTCGGCGGCCGAGATTCTCTCGCAGGACATCCACGATTCCTGGAAGCGCCTTGCTGGTCGCGGACCCATCGAGGGACTCGGCTCAACCGAACTTCTGCACGTCTATCTCTCGAACAACCAGGACGATCAACGCATCGGCTCGGCCGGCGCGCGCGTGCCGGGCTACGAAATCCGTCTTGAAACGCCGGAGGGCGGGACGCCTCAGCCGGGCGAAGAGGGCGTGATGTTCGTGCGAGGCGATTCTTCCGCGCCGCTCTATTGGGCCCGGCCCGACAAAACCAAGGAGACGATGCGCGACGACTGGATTTATACGGGCGATCGCTTCGTAGAGCGCGATGGATATTTTTATTTTCAGGGCCGAGCCGACGAGTTGATCAAGGTGTCGGGCCAGTGGGTGTGGCCGATGCAGGTGGAGCGCTGCCTCAACGAGCATCCTGATGTGCACGAATGCGTGGTGCTCGGTCACGCCCTGCCCGACCGCCGCATGATCCTGCGCGCTTTCGTGCGGCTGCGCGACGGCCGCGCCGCCGACGAGGGCCAGCGCGAACGGTTGCGCGTCTTTGTCAAGACGCGGCTAGAACCCTACAAATATCCACGCATCGTCGACTTTGTCGCAGACTTGCCCAAGACCGGCACGGGCAAGATTGATCGCCGCGCCCTGGCTGAATCGCCTCCTGTCGAAGACCCATCCCGCGTGACGTGAAGCTTCGCAGCATATTGCGAGATCCTGAAGAGGAAACAAAATGGACTTTGTCCTACCCGCACCGCCTCAACCGACCGTGGCGGTCGCGGACTCCGCGCAACGCTTTCCCGTACGCCGCATCTTTTGTGTCGGACGCAATTACGCCGCTCACGCGCGCGAAATGGGCAAGGACCCCGATCGCGAACCGCCCTTCTTTTTCTGCAAACCGGCCGACGCCGTGGTCGACGATGGCGAGGAGGTCGCCCTGAATCATGTCTGGGGCTATGGCGCCGGCAACGACCTCACGCGCCGCGACCTTCAACTGGCCGCAAGGGATCAGGGCCGGCCCTGGGACTTTGGCAAGGCGTTTGATCGCTCCGCCGTGATCGGCCCGATTCATTCCGTTGCAAAAATCGGCCATCTTTCGCGCGGCGCCATCCGCCTGACTGTCAACGGCGCAGCCAAGCAGAAAGGCGACCTCGCCGATCTCATCTGGTCCGTGCCGGAAATAATCGCCTATCTCTCGCGCTCCGTCACGTTGGCCGCCGACAACCTCATCATGACCGGCACGCCCGCCGGCGTTGGACCGCTCTTGCCCGGAGACGTGTGCGTCGTCAGTATCGAGGGACTTGGCGAGGTCACGACCCGTATCGGACCCAAGGCTTGAGCGATGATGTTCCGGCTGCACAACTTCTTTCGCTCCTCGACCGCGACGCGGGTGCGCGCAGCGTTGAACCTGAAGGGTCTGGCGTACGAGTATGTCCCTTACGCGCTTCGCCTTGGCGAGACGCGGACGCCTGAGTATCTCGCGATCAACCCCTCCGGCCTCGTGCCGGCTTTGGAGCGCGACGACGGCGTCGTGAGGACGCAGTCGCTCGCCATCATCGAATGGCTCGATGAGACCCAGCCCACTCCGCCGTTGCTGCCGGCTGACGCGGACGGGCGCGCACGCGTGCGTTCGCTCGCCTACATGATCGCCTGCGAGATCCATCCGCTCAACAACCTGCGTGTCCTGACCTGTCTCGGCGACTCCCTTGGCGCCGACGAGGCCGCGCAAGCGGAGTGGTTCCGCAACTGGGTCGCGCTCACTTTCGACGCCCTGGAGAGACGTCTATCAACCGCCCCCCAGACCGGCGCCTTGCGCCATGGCGCCGCGCCGGGATTGGCCGACATCCGCCTTTATGCGCAGGTCTGGAACAACCGGCGCTTCGATATCTCGCTGGATCGCTGGAGTACGCTCGCCCGCATCTTTTCGCGGCTGGATGAAATCCCCGCGTTCCGCGACGCCGCCCCTCCCCGTCAACCCGATGCGGCTTGAGCGCCGCCCACAGGACGCCCCGACATGCGCGACGCAACGCCCAAGACGCCCGGACACGCCCAGCAGCCCGACGACACGCCGGAATTGCGCGCCCTCTATAGTGGTTTCGAGGCGCAGCACCTCAAGCCCTTGTGGACCCAACTCGGCGATCTGATGCCCCGTCACCCCAAGCCCAAGGCGGTCGCGCATGTCTGGCGCTGGGCGGACCTGCTTCCACTGGCGCAGAAATCCGGCGAACTCGTGCCGGTCGGGCGCGGCGGCGAGCGCCGCGCGATCGGCCTCGCCAATCCCGGCCTCGGCGGCCACGCCTACGTCAGCCCGACCCTTTGGGCCGCCGTGCAATATCTGGGGCCGCGCGAGACCGCGCCTGAACATCGCCATTCTCAGAACGCTTTCCGCTTCGTGGTTGAGGGCGAGGGCGTCTGGACCGTCGTGGACGGCGATCCCGTGCGCATGAGCCGCGGCGATCTGCTGCTGACCCCGGCATGGCGCTTTCACGGCCACCACAATGACACCGACAAACCCATGGCCTGGATCGACGGGCTCGATATCCCCTTCGCGCAACACAACGACGTCGGCTTTTTCGAGTTTGGCTCCGACAAGTTGCAGACCTACGCGACACCGCAGTTTTCGCGCAACGAACGGCTATGGGCTCACCCGGGACTGCGGCCTCTGTCGGGCCTCGCCGACACTGTGGCGTCGCCGCTCGGCGCCTATCGCTGGGAGCACACCGACCGCGCGCTCGCCGAACAACTCGCGCTCGAAGCCGAAGGCTGTTCGGCCACCATCGAGAAGGGCCACGCAGCGATCCGCTATGTCAATCCGACGACGGGCGGCGACGTGATGCCGACCATCCGCTGTGAGTTCCATCGCCTGCGCGCCGGCACACAATCGGCGCCGCGGCGAGAAGTGGGTTCGACCGTGTTCCAGGTGTTCGAGGGGCGCGGAGCCGTCGTCATCGAGGGCGTCACGCACACGCTCGATATCGGCGACATCTTCGTTATACCCTCGTGGCTTTCGTGGTCGTTGGAAGCGGAGAGCCAATTCGACCTGTTCCGTTTTTCCGACGCTCCCATAGTGGAGCGGTTGCAATTCATGCGCACGCACGTCGACAGCTCGACGTGACGGCGCGGGATCAATACGGAAGATACAGTTGAAACAACATCAGCCCCGGGATTTTCTTGCGCGTGACGAAAACCCCGTTCATCGCCGCGACGGGGGTTCCGTTCAGCGGCGCCAGTTCCAATAGCGAAGGCGAACACGGCGCATCAGCGCTGGCGAACACGCAGGGCGATATCGATGGCTGCGCGCTTCAGGCGCCGTGTTCGCGGCGACCGACGGATATCCGCCGCCGATCCGGTCGGCTCTGAAGAAGGCCACCTTTCGGTCGACGACGATCCGCAGGGTTGCGCGTCGGTGCGGGACGGCGTCACGGACGCGGGCTATGCTCAACCGCTCGCCTCAAGGACGCGCCAGCCCTTGCAGACGATCCTTGACATGACGAAAGACAAGAAGCAGGTCGACGAGAAGGACAAGATCCCTCTGATGCCGGGCGTAGAATACACGGGTGGGAACATCGCCGAGACCGCCGACACGCTGCGGGGTTGCGCGAAGTGAGGAGTTGGTGAGGCGTCGTGCGGGTCGATGATCCCTAGGGTAGAGTTTAGCTGGAGGTGGGC
>JANYIH010000243.1 GCA_025358745.1 Hyphomicrobiales bacterium
GCTGCACCGAACCGGTGAGCACGTAGTTGACGTTCAACTCCTTCGCGACCTGGCGGGCGTCGACCGGCTTACCCTTGTATTGCATGATCGAACTGCGGCCGATGACCAGGAAATCCTTGAATCGGCCGAGGTCGGTGATGACGTCCTCGGTCATGCCGTCGGCGAGGCGACCCGCCTCGGCGTCGCCGCCGAGATTGTCGAACGGCAACACCGCCACCGCCGCCGCTCCCGTCTGCCCCGTCCGCTCAGGCAAGGCGAAGCGCCATGCCCCCGCCGCCAAGACCGCGATGAGCGCGGCGGCCAGGACCCCCGCAAGCGCCATCCCCGCCCGACCCTTCGGCGCAGGCTTCGCCACCACCGCCGCCGGCTTCGGCTGCGCCGGTGTGCCCACTTGCAGCGCATAGACGCGGATCGGGCGGTCGATGTTCTTCAACTGGGTCAGGCCGAGGTCGGCGACCGTCATGTCGAGCCGGGCGCTCACTTGCCGGTAGGCGTCCTCGCTGAGGCAGATTGAGCCGGGCTGGGCGACGCCCTCCAATCGCGCGGCGATATTGACGCCGTCACCCATCAGGTCTCCGTCTTCCTCCTCGACGACGTCGCCAAGATGGATGCCGATGCGGAATTCGATGCGGCGCTCGGCCGGCACCCCGGCATTGCGCTCGATCATGCCGTTCTGCACTTCGATCGCGCAGCGCACCGCATCGACCACGCTGCGGAACTCGACGATGGCCCCGTCGCCGGTGCGTTTGACGACGCAGCCGCGATGCACCGAGATGATCGGATCGACGAAGTCGCTGCGCAAAGCCCTCAGCCGCGCCAGCAGCCGATCCTCGTCGGCCCCGGCGAGCCGGCTGAAGCCGACGATGTCCGACACCAAAATCGCTGCAATCTTCCGGGTCTCGCTCATCGGCAGCCCCATCACAACAATAGCAACCGGCATACGCTATATAATATTACCTTTTATTCCGATGCGCTTTACATCGCGTTTGTGCCCACGAACTGTCGATTTTATTCGCGTCGGCTTTTCGCCCTTCACAATCCCCCAACACGCCGCCAACCGCCGGACGCTACCCCTCGCAGCGCAGCGCGATCGCCGAGACGTTGTCGCTTGCGCCGCGTTGCAACGTCAGCGCGATCAGGCCGTCGCACACCGCCTGCGGGTCCGCCGCGGCCAGCGCGGCGGCGATGTCGGCGTCGCCGCAATGCGCGGTCAACCCGTCGCTGCACAAGAGGAACGCGTCGCCGGGGGCGAGCCGGTCGCTGACGAGATCGAGCTCCACCGTCTCCATCACGCCCAGCGCGCGCGTGACCACGCTGCGGCGCGGCCAGGATTTCGCCTCGTGCGCGTCGAGCACGCCGCGATCCACCAGATCCTGCATCTCGGAATGGTCGCGCGAGAGCTGCCGCAGCGCGCCCGCGCGCAGGAGATAGGCGCGACTGTCGCCGCACCACAGACAGGCGAAATGCCCGCCAAAGACCAGCAGCGCGACCAGCGTCGTGCCCATCACGGCGCCGCCGCGCCTCTGCGCGTAAGCGAGGATGTCGCGGTTGGCCTCGATCACCGCCCGCTCGACCGCGGCGAGACGCTCCTGGCCGGTCGAGGCGACCGCGAGCGCGCCCAGCGCCTGCGTCGCGATGCGGCTGGCCACATCCCCACCGTCGTGGCCGCCCATGCCGTCGGCGACCGCCCACAGGCCCGCCTCCGGACGCAGCAGAAAGCTGTCCTCGTTGCGCTGGCGGCGCAGCCCGACATGGGTCGCTCCGGCGCCGCGCAGGATCGGCTCAGCCATCGGCGGGCGCCTCCTTGGCGAAGGCGCCGGTCAGCATGTCGGCGAACAAAGCCGGCGCCGGCAGACCCACCACCGCCAGAGCCAGTGCTTCGTAGCCCTCGCCGCCGACCGTCCACCAGAAACTCTGGCTCGCGAAGGCGCCGCGATGGCCGAACCTGCGCGCGGCGCGAAAGGCGAGCGAGGGCTGCGCGTCGAGGCCGCGCACCAGCACGACGCTTTCCCCCAATTGCTCGACGCCCGAGATTTCCTCGACCCGCGCCTGCAACGCAGGGCTCGGCAGCGCCTCCACCGCGCGCGCGAAATCCTCGAACGCGGTTTCCGGCGCCAGCGCGCACAAGAGCGCCCCCTCCGCCGCTTCGCACCAGGCGTCGTTGGCCTCGATCTCGGGCGGCGGCAGCAGCCCCGCGCCCTCGCCGGCGAACACGGCCATCGGAAACGGCCGGCCGACGCCGTCGACGGAGGCCATCAAGGCGCCGACGATCGCCTCGCCGGCGAAATTCGCGCCGAGCCAGAAGCGCCAGATCGGCGCGCGATTATAGGCGCCGGCCCACCCGTCGCCGAGCTTCTGGCGCGACGTGGCGAGACTGGCCTGCAACCACGGCTCCCACGCCTCCAGAAAGGCGCGCGAGGCGCCGCTCGCGACGAAGTCGCGCTTGGCCGGCAGTTTGCCGAAGAACCCCGCAGCCATGAGCGCCTCTCAGAGACCGTTGGGACACTCGAAATGACGCAACGAACTCAAGCTTAGCGGATTGTTGAGCGAGCCGGAACTGAACTCGAACGACACCTCGCGTCCGCCCACGATGAAGCTGACATTGACCGCCGAACCGCGCTGGATCATGGCGCCGGCGTCGATCAGGCGAAAGAACGCCCAGGCGCCGGAGCGCTCCAGCGTGGATTTGCGGTCGGGCAGATCGGGGGCGATGACGATCGAGGCGGCGCCGGCGCCCGAGCCTGGCCATTGCAGCGCGCCCGGCGCGGCGCTGCCCTGTTGGGCGACGACCGTGGCGCCGTTGGCGGTCAGCGTCGCGGTGGTCGCCTCGCCGCTCAGCGTCAGCGGCTTGACGGTGAAGGAAAGGTTGGGCGTCCCCCCGCCGGTGGGAAAGAACGCGTCGCGAATTTCGGCCGCCTGCTGGAACCGCCGCAGCGTGGAAAGCGACAAAGGCCGCGTGATGCTGGAATCGCTGCGCCAGGTCCAGGACTTGGAGCCTGTGTTGGCGAGCGGCGCGAGATTGGCGGCGAAGAACTTGTCGATCACGCCATTGGGCGCAAAGACACGCGCGAAATCGGCCAGCGGAATGTCGCGGTCGCTGCGCGAGATCGGGTAGCGGTTGCTGACGATCTGCTGGCATGGCGCCGTGACCTCCTGCGCCATCTGATCGGTAAGCTGCTGAATGGTGCGGCTGCTCGCGTCGCCCGCCGCGTCATGCGCGACCTTGCTCATCATGCCCGCGACCGGTTGCGGCAGCCGCGACACGTTGGAGCGCAGGCTCGCCACTTCGACCTGAACCTGCTCCAGCGCGCGCTTCGATTGCGCCGGATTGCTCGCCGCCAGCGCCAGCTGGCGATAGAGTTCGCTGAGATTGGCGAGCAGCGCGTCAATCGGCCGCGAGCCGGCGTCGCCTTCGAACAACTGCGCGATCGGCTTGAAATAGGCTTCGATCGAGGCGCCGGGCGTGGTCGGGGCCGGCTCCCCGGCGCGGCGTTGCGACTTCATGGCGAGATCGACGGCCTCGCGCGCCTCGTTGGACAGCCGTTGCTCCAGCTTGCGCCGCGCCAGCGCGGTCGCGCCGGTTTTCACCTCGTCCTGAGCGGCCGGCGGCGCCGCCTTTTCGCGCGTCAGCGTGGTCTCGTTGCGGATCGATTCGAAGATTTGCTTGATCGGCGAGGTCGGCGCCGAGGCCGCGCTGAACGCCAGATAATTGGGACGGTCGGCGAGCAGCGGGCGCAGCGCGAGATTGGAGATCGCCACGTTCCACGAGGAGATGAAATCGTTGCTGTAGAGTTCGAGGATATCGGGAAACAGCCGCTCGAACTGGCTCTGCACCGCGCTCTGTTCGCCCGACGGCCCCAGCACCCAATTGTCCTTGGCGAGCGCGCCGGCGATCGTCGTCATGTGATCGAGCAGCGCCACGTAGAAGCCGTGGTAGGTGAAAAAGCCGGGCACGCGCACCGTGTCGAGGCTGGCCCCGTTCTTGGCTTCGAACACCAGCCCCACATCCGGCCCGCCGCGACCCGAGGCGACCCAGTCCTCCACCAGCGCGTTGCGCGCCTGCGATTTCAGCAGCGCATAGGCGCGTTGCGCCACCGGCATCCGCGCCAGCGTCGCCTGCGCCTGTTCGACCAGCGGGCCGTTGAGCGAGACTTTCGGCGTCGCGCCCGCATCCATTTCGAGCATCGCCTTCAGATGCGCGCGCAGCAGCGCCCGTCCCTGCGCGTAGGGGCCGCCGGGAAAGACGCGTTCTTCCCACTCGTGGCCGAACCAGTCGAGCACCAGCGCCTTGTCCACCGCGGGCGCCTTGCCGCCAAGCATCAGATAAACCTTCAGCGCCTCGTAGACATAGGCGGGGTCGTTGATGTTCTTCTGGATCTGCTGCTCCAGCGAAAGGATCAGTCGCGGTCGCATCAGCCGCTCCAGCGCCATCTGATAGGCGGTGACGGAGGCGTCCTGCACCCGCCCGCGTTCGCTCAGGCCAAAGGTGTGGTCGAGCGGCGTCGCCTTGTCGCGATTGTCGTAGCCGTAGGGCAACGGCGGCAGCGCCCCGACCAGTTGATAGACCGGACGCACGTCGGGATCGTTGACGGTCGGCGATTTGACCAGCGGCCCGGCGGCGGCGGCGTAATTGTCGAACCCGCGCTCGGTCGATTTGATCAGGCCCGTGTTTCCGTTGAAGCTCACCCACCACAGCCCCAGCACCGCCGCCGTGGCGAGCGCGACCGTCGCGAACAGCGCGGTGCGCGCCAACAGCGCGCGCCTGACCGCCGCCATGTTGACCGACACCCAGCCGGCTTCCGCGAAGATCACCTTGGCCAACAGATCGTGCAGGAAATAGCTTTTGCCGACGCCGGAATGGGCGGCCGAACCGAAGCTCTCGACGCCATAGCTGCGTTGCAGCGCGCCGATCACGGCGTCGAGCGGCGTGCCCTCCTGCATTCCGGAGGTGAAATAGAACCCGCGCAGAGCGGCGGTGGTCTGATAGCGCGTCGGCTCGAACACGCGGTTGAGGAATTCGACGATCGGCTTGCGGATCGCGCTGAGCTGGGCCGGCATGCCGAACAGCGTCGCCCGCGCGCGCGGGTCCGGCTCCTCCTGCAATCGTTCGGGCATGCGTTCGAAGATGCGGCGGACTAGCAGATCGAACTCCTCGCCCACCTGCATGACGGTGTTGGCCGTCTTGCTGGCGGTCTGGAACGTCGCGCCCCAAACGACATTGCGGCCCGCCTCGTCGAGATCGGCGAAATAGGGCGTGAAGCCGGCGATCAGATCCATCTTGGTGAAGACGGCATAGACGGGAAAGCTGATGCGCAGATGTTCGTGCAACTCGTCGAGCCGGCGGCGAATGGCGTCGGCGTGCGCGGAGATTTCCGTCGCGCTCAGCGTCAGCAGGTCGGCGATCGAGATCGCCACCAGCACGCCGTTGATCGGCTGGCGCGGCCGGTTGCGGCGTAGCAGATCGAGGAACGAGAGCCAGGAACGGCGATCCGCCTTGGCGTCGGAATCCTGCGTCGTATAGCGCCCGGCGGTGTCGATCAGCAGCGCGGAATCGGTGAACCACCAGTCGCAATAGCGCGTGCCGCCGATACCCTGCACCGCCTGCGGGCCGCCGGCGACGGCGAGGGGGAAGCGCAGGCCCGAATTGACGAGCGCCGTCGTCTTGCCCGCGCCCGGCGGGCCGATGATGAGATACCACGGCAGATCGTACAGCGCCGCGCCGCCCGCCTTGCTGGCGTTGCGCAGCGTGGAAAGCGCGTCCTCCATCTTTTGTTTAAGGACGGGCGCGTCGCTGTCCTCCTGCGCGGCCTCCGTCATCGCCTGTTCGAGCGCGGCGGCCGCCCGCAGCCGCTTGTACACGCGCCAGCCGATCAGGCCGCCGACGATCAGGAACAACACCAGGATGATCGTCAACCGGACGCCCGTGCCCTCCAGGGGCGCGTAGTCGGCGACCGAAATCAGCGGCCCGCCGAACCAGACAAGTCCCGCCAGCAGAAGAGCGCCGACGACGCTCAAACCTATCCATAGCCAGAACGCCCAGGACATGGCTCAGCAACTCCCCCGCTCGTCGTCGCGGGGAATCGAGAATTCGACGCGCCGGTTCTTCGCCTTGTTGGCCTCCACATCGTTGGGGGCGACGGGATCCGACGCGCCCTTGCCCTTGATCACGAGGCGCTTGGGATCGCTCAGGTCGGGTTTGAGCAACCCGGCCGCCGACTTCGCGCGCGCCTCCGAAAGTTCGAAATTGGAGGGAAAGGCGATGGTCTTGATGGGATCACCGTCGGTATAGCCGGTGACCGTGATGTCGCCCGGTTGTTTGTCGAGCGCGGTTCCAATCTTCTTGGCGACCGGCGCGAAGGCCGGGTTGGCGTTGGCGCCGCCGGAGGGGAACAGCACGACCGAGCCCACGCGGACGAAAATCGTCGAGGGCGTCTGGTCCGCGCTCACCTTGCCCGCCATGATTTCCTGCGCCAGCGCCTTCCTGATGCAGACGAGTTGCGGCGCGACCTCCGATTTCGGCGCGGGCGGCGGCGCCACCGCGACAACCCGTCCCACCTGAATTTCCGTCTCGGGATAGAACGCCGACATCTTCAGCGCCAGCGCCTCGGCCTGCCCGTTGAGGAGATGCCGCAGCACCAGATAGACCCCGAGCAGCAGCGCCCCCGCCGCCGCCGCCACCGCCCAGGCCGGGATTTGCAGCCGATTGCCGGCCAGCCCGATCGTCAGCCCGCGCCAGTGCGGCGAAAGATCCTCGATGGTTTTCGGCCTCGCGCGGCGGATCGTCTCGTAGAGATCGCGGCGCAGGCCCTGCAACGCGCCCATGCCGCCGGCGGCGCGATAGACGCCCTCGAATCCCAAACTCAGGCAGGCGTGCATCAGCTCCAGCAGCCCCAGATTGACGGCGGGGTTCTGTTTGGCGCGGTCGAGTTCCTGAAAGAATTTGACGCCGCCGGTGCGCTCGCCGAAAAACCGCACCAGCATCGAATAGCGCGTCCAGACGTGGCGGTCCTCGGTCGGCAGGTTCTGCACGATGTCGTCGGCGGTGGCGGCGAGCGCGTATTTGGCGACCTGCACCTGCTCGGCCGGCGCCCCGCCCGCGCGCGCGTCGCGTTCGA
>JANYIH010000250.1 GCA_025358745.1 Hyphomicrobiales bacterium
CGTGAGGATCGAGCGGCTCGAACTCGCCCCTTACGGGCACTTCTCGCAGCGCACGCTCGCGCTGTCGCGCGCAGCCTGCCTGCATGTCGTGCTCGGCGCCAACGAATCCGGCAAAACCACCACCTTGTCAGCGATCGGTGATCTCCTGTTCGGTTTTCCCCACGAAACCCGTTACGGTTTTTTGCACGACCAGCAGCAGTTGCGCGTCGGCGGCCTGCTGCGTCTGGCCGATGGGACGGAACTGGCGCTGCGCCGCCGCAAAGGCAAGAAGGCGACGCTGTTCGACGCCCAGGACAGACCCTTGCCCGAGGAACCGCTGCGACGCGCGCTCGGGCTCGACCGCAAGACGTTTGAGAGCGAATTCGGGCTGAGCCAGACCGGCCTGCGCGAGGGCGGCGAGGCGCTGCTGCGCGCGGGCGGCTCGCTCGCCGAAACGCTCGCCGCAGGCTCCGCCTCGCTGAGCGCCCTCAACGATTTGCGCAAACGCCTGACCGACGAAGCCGACAAGCTTTTCAGCCTGCGAAGGGTCGGCTCGAAGGACTTTTACGAGGCGCTCGACGCCCACCAGAAAGCCGACAGCAAACTGAAGGCGGCGGTTGTGACGGCCGACGCGCTGAAGGCCGCCGACGAGGCGGGTTTGCAGGCGCAGGCGCGCTGGAACGACCTGAAAGCGCAGCATCACGAACAGGGCGCGGCCATCGTTCGCCGACAGCGGGCCGGGCGGGTCGCGGGCAAACTGCGCCGCCTCGACGCGTTGGCCCTGGAGATCCAAGCGCTCGCCGACCTGCCCGAAATTGACGCTCCCGCGCTCGCCGCCGCGCTGGCGGCGGTGGAGGCCGAGCGCGCCGCGCGCGCCGAACTCGGAAAACTGGCTGCGGAGGACGCGCGCGACGACGCTCTGCGCGCGGACCTCGGGCTCGACGAGGCGCTGGTCGCGCAGGGGCAGGCGATTGACGATCTGCGCGAACAACTTGGCGCGGTGCGCAAGGCCGAGGCCGATCTGCCCAGCCGCATCGGCGCCCACGCCCAAGCGCGCGGCCAGCTCGAAGACCTCGCCCGCCGGCTTGGCCTGCCCGACCCTGCCGCGCTGCTGACTTTCGCGCCGCCCGACATCGCGCTCGTCCGGCTGCGCAAGCTGGTCAAGGACCGCCGCGCGACCGAGGCGCGGCGCGCCGAGGCCGAACGCCGCCTCGCGAGCGCGCTCGCCGAGCAGCGCCGGCTCGGGCAGGCTGAAGTAGCGGCGATCGTCGATCCCGCCCCGCTGAAGCGAAGGCTCGACCGCCTCGCCGACGCTCAGCGCGACGCCGAGCTTTTGCGGCGGGAGCAGGCCTGGGCGGCGAGCGAGGCGCAGGCGATCGCCGAAGCCGTCGCCCGGCTCGATCCGCCTGGGGCGGACGCCGACACGCTCGCGCGTCTGGCCTTGCCCGACGAAAAGGCGCTCGAAGCGCGTGAGCGGGCCGAAAACAGGGCGGATGAATTTTCTCGCGCCGCGCAACAGAAATGCGAGACGGCGCGGCGGGCGCTCGACGCGGCTGAGACCGACCTCGCCCGACACGAGCGCGCCGCCAAAGGCGCGACGCGGGCCGACTGGGAGGCCGCCCGCGCTTCGCGCGAGGCGGCGCTGGAGCGTCTGGGCGCGGCGCTGAGCGGGCCGCAGGATCTGCGCGAAGAGCGGTTCGAGACGGTGCGCGCGCGCACGCTCGCGGCCGATCAGACGGTGGAGAACGTGCTCGCCGACACCGAGCGGGCGACCCGGCTGCAGGCCGCGCGCGAGACGCTCGCGCTGCGCCGCGAGGAATTTTCGCGCGACGAGGCCGAGGTCGTCGCGGCGGGAGAGACGGTCAAGCGCGTTTCGGGCGAAACGGCGGCGCTATGGCGGGCAAGCGGGATCACGCCGCGCGAGCCGGCCCAGATGACGCGCTGGGGAGCGAAGGTCGCCGCGATTTTGCAACGCCGCGCCGAATGCGAACGTCGCAGGACGGAAAGCGTGGCGCTCGCCGCCAAAGTGGCGGCCGCGCATGAGACTTTGCGCGAATGGCTTGCCGACGCCGGCGCCCGCCCGCCCGCGTCGGAGGCGTTCGAGGAATGGCATCGCGCCGCCCGGGCGCGGCTCGATGAATTGCAGGAGGCCAAGCAGGCGGCGGCGGAGGGCGCGGCCAAACGCGCGCAGGCGGAAAAGGCGGTCGCGGAATGGACCGGCGAGCGCGACAAGGCGGCCGGCGAAATGGAAGCGCTAGCGCTGGGCTGGGCCAGCGCGAGCGCCGCGCTGCGGCTCGCGCCCGAGGCCAGCGTCGAGGAGGCGGAAGCCGCGCTCGAAGCCTGGGCCGCGGTTCCGTTGCCGCGTCGCGAATTCGAGGACACCGGCCACCGCATCGCGACGATGAAGGACGACATCGAGCGATTCGAGCGCGAGGTCGAGGCGGTCGCAGCCGCCGGCGCGCCTTCGCTCGCCGGCGGCGCGGGACGCGAGGTTCTGCCCAAGCTCCAGGCCGCGCTGGACGCCGCGCGCAAGGCCGCCGACGAATGGACGCGGCTCGACGAGGCGGCGACGGCGCGGGCGCGCCAGCGCGGCGCTTGGGAGGCCGAGCGCGCCGCGCGCGCCCCAATTCTGGCGCAAGCGCGCGCGCTGACCGGCGCGCAGGACGACGCCCTGCCGTCCGCGCTCGCCCGGCTTGATCAGCGCCGGACGCTGGAAACGGAACGGGCGCGGCTGCGGCGCGAACTGGCCGAGAGCGGCGACGGGATCGCCGAGGACCAGCTGCGCGAGGAGGCCGCCAGCTTCGATCAGGCGACGCTCACCGCCGATATCGAAGTCGCCGAGCAGGATCAGAAGCGGCTGCTGCACGAAATCGGCGAAGCGGCGGCGGCGGCGAGGGCGGCGCAGGAGCGTCGCGACGCTTTGGCGCTGGGTCGCGACGCGGCCGAGGCCGCGCGCGAGCGCACCGAGGCGGCGGGCGAACTCGTCGATATCGCGGAGCGCTGGCTCGCGCGCGCGGCGGCCGCCAAACTCGCCCACCTCGCCATCGAGCGGCATCGCGCGGCCGCGCAGGACCCGCTGATCGCCCGCGCCGGCGCGTTTTTCCGGGTCGCGACGGCGGAAAGCTTCCTTAGCCTCGGCGTCGGTTACGACGAGAACGACCACCCGATTCTCGTGGCGCGGCGGGCCGAAGGCAAGCCGGTCGAGGTCAAGGGCCTCAGCGAGGGCGCGCGCGACCAGCTTTTCCTGTCGCTGCGGCTGGCGTTGCTGGAGCGCCGCGAGGGCGAACCGCTGCCGTTCATCGGCGACGATCTGCTGGCGAGCTTCGACGATACGCGCACCCGCAACACGCTCGATTTGCTGGCGGAATTTGGCGCGCGTCGGCAGACCATCCTGTTCACCCACCACGCCCGCGTCGCCGAAATCGCGCGCGGGCTTGCGGGGCGGGCGGTGGAGGTGATCGAGATGTAACCGCGACGGCGCCCGTGCGTTAGGGCGATGTTCATGCCGCCTGCGGCATAGAGACGGCGGAGGCCTGGCATGAGCGCAATCGAGACGACCATGGGCGGACAAAGCTTGCGGCGCCAGATTCCCGCCTTCGCGGCGGTCGGCGCCTTCGGCTTCGTCGTCGATTCCGGCCTCACCTATGCGCTCGTGCGCGGCTTTGCGTTCGATCCGATGGTCGCCCGCGTGCCCGCTTTCGCGTTTGCGACGGTGCTCAATTTCGCGCTCAACCGCTGGCTCACCTTCGCCGGCTCGCGCGCGCCGCTGCGGGGCGCGTTCCTGCGCTACTGCCTGGTTTGCGGCGCGGGCTTTGCGGTCAACTGGACGGCTTACGCGCTGTCCCTGTGGGCCGCCGTCGAAGCCGGGCTTCCCGTCCGGCCCGAGGCGCTGCCGATCTTCGTCGCGTTCGGCACCGGGGTCGCGATGTTCGTGACCTTCTTCGGCTTCAAACGGTACGCGTTCCGCGCCTGAGCGTCAGGGCGCGGCGGGCGTCAAGGCGCGGCGGGCGACAAATCCTGCGCGCGTTCGATTTTGCCGGCGAGGATGACGGCCTGAGTCCGGCTCTCGACGCCGAGCTTCTGCAATATCGCCGAGACATGCGCCTTCACGGTCGCCTCCGATACGCTGAGTTCGTAGGCGATCTGCTTGTTGAGCAGGCCCTGGCTCAGCATCATCAGCACCCGAACCTGCTGCGGCGTCAGCGACGACAGTCGTTTCACCAGCGCGCTCGCTTCCCGGTTGGCGGGCGATTTGGCGTCGAGGTCCGGCGGCGTCCAGCGGCCGCCGTCGAGCACGGCGCGGATCGCGGCGCGCATGGATTCGACGTTGAGCGATTTGGGCACATAGGCCGCCGCGCCGAATTCGAGGCAATGGCGCATCACCGCCCGATCCTCGTTGGCGGAAACCACGATCACCGGCAGCGCGGGCCGTTCGGCGCGCAGATAAAGCAGCCCGGAAAAGCCGCGCACGCCCGGCATCGACAGATCGAGCAGCACGAGATCCATGTCGGGTTGGGCTTCCAGCGCGGCGGCAAGCGATTCGAAATCCTGGGCTTCGTGGATCTCGACGCTTTCGACCGCGCCGGCGACGGCCTGCCGAAGCGCGCCCAGCACGAGCGGGTGATCGTCGGCGATCAGGATGCGCGTTGTATCGCTCAATGCAACCCCCCGTCGCGCCCTGCCCGCCGCGCGTTTGCGACAGCATCGCGCGTTCGCGACAAAATGTCACGCGCGGTCGGAGGGGGCGCCTTACTCCGCCGCCTCGCGCATCTGCGCTCGGATATTGGCGCGCAGGTCGTCGATCGAGACGGGTTGACCGGCGCGTTGCACGCGCCAGAACGTCCAGCCGTTGCAGGCCGGCAGGCCCTGCACAAGCGCGCCGATCTTGTGGATCGAGCCGACCGCCGGGCCGAGTTTCAGCGCGCCGTCGGCGCGCACCAACGCGCGGTGACGCCCCGAGGCGTCGGACAAGGTCTCGCCCGGCGCCACCAATCCCGCCTCGATCAGACTGGAAAAGGCGACGCGCGGCTCCGAGCGCTTGGTCGGCATAGGCGCCAGCGCTTCCGCCGCGAGCGGCTCCACGGCCGCTATGCGCGCCTTGGCCGCAGCGGCGTAGACGGGATCGCGCTCCAGGCCGATGTAACTGCGCCCAAGGCGCCGCGCGACGGCGCCGGTCGTGCCGGAGCCGAAAAACGGATCCAGCACCAGATCGCCGACGTTGGAAGCGGCGAGCAGAACGCGCGACAGCAACGCCTCGGGCTTCTGGGTCGGGTGGGTCTTGCGGCCGTTTTCGTCCTTCAGCCGCTCGGCGCCGGTGCAGATCGGGAAATACCAGTCGGAGCGGGCCTGGCAATCCTCGTTGCCCGCCTTCAGCGCCTCGTAATTGAAGGTGTAGCGCTTGGCGTCGGCCGAGCGCGCCGCCCAGATCATCGTCGCGTGCGCGTTGGTGAAGCGGCGGCCGCGAAAATTCGGCATCGGATTGGCCTTGCGCCAGACGATGTCGTTGAGAATCCAGAAGCCGAGATCCTGGAGGATGGCGCCGACGCGGAAAATGTTGTGATAGGAGCCGATCACGACCAGTGTGGCGTCGCGCTTCATCACGCGGCGCGCGGCGGCGAGCCAGCGGCGGGTGAAGGCGTCGTAGGTTCCGAAATCGGCGAATTTGTCCCAGTCGTCGTCGACGCCGTCAACCACGCTCTGGTCGGGGCGCGACAGGCCGCCCTCAAGCTGGAGATTGTAGGGCGGGTCAGCGAAGATCAGATCGACGCAGGATACCGGGAGGCTATTCATCTCGGCGACGCAATCGCCGATCCGGATGGCGTCCCTTGGAGGGGCTGCCATCGTGGCGGGGCGTCCGGCCGCGGCGATCCCAGTACGAAGAACCTGAAGCTGGGCGGGGCGGCGAGACGCACCGACACGAGAAGCACGCATCTACGCTCACACTCTGTTACGCTTGACGCTACGCGGGTCTTTGGCGAGGCCGCCGTCGACGGTTCGTTTATGACGCGCCAAGGTAAAGGCGGGGTTAGCCTCGCACAGGCTTCGGCGTCTCGTTTTCGTACGCCGTCACTTCTTAAGAATTTTGTGCGGTATCAATTGCTTATAAGACTTCGTTAAGGAGTGGCGACGGCTTCGATTTGAAGCTGCGCCGATGCAGCGGCGAGGGGCCGAGCCGTTCCAGCGCGTCGCGGTGGATCGCCGTCGCATAGCCCGCATGGGCGGCGAATCCGTAGCCGGGAAAATGCCCGTCGGCGCGCGCCATCAACCGGTCGCGCGCGACTTTGGCGACGATGGAAGCGGCGGCGATCGAGAGCGAAAGCGCATCGCCGTCAACGATCGCGCGCGCGGGGCAGGCAAGCGGATCGGGAACGTCGCGGCCGTCGATCAGCGCAAAATCGGGACGAACGGAAAGGCCCGCGACCGCTCGGGCCATGGCGCGCAACGTGGCGCCGCGAATGTTGTGGCGGTCGATCTCCTCCGCCGACGCAAATGCGAAAGACACGGAAACCGCGTTTTCCAGGATCAGCGGAAACAGCGCTTCGCGCCGCGCCCGGTCGAGTTTCTTGGAATCGTCGATGCCGCGCAGCGGTCGCGCCCCCACGGCGAAAATCACCGCCGCCACGCCGACGGGGCCGGCCAGCGGCCCGCGACCGACTTCGTCGACGCCCGCGACGTAGCGCGCCCCGAGCGCATGGCGTTCGCGCTCGAAGGCGAAGCTTGGCGCCGACTTCATTCCGCCAGCGGCCCCGGCTTCAAGCGATTGAGGTCGAACGAGAGCACGTCGCGCAGCAAGTCAATAAAGGCGGCGGCCGCGTGGTCGGCGCAGGCCTCGCCCTTTTCCGCGCTCGCGCGGGAGGCGTCGCCGGCCACGCCCGCGGCGGTGAGATCGCTCGCCATCCAGCCCAAACCAACCGGCTGGGTGACGCGCAACTGCTTGAATTCCTGCTCGATCCCGACCGCAGCACTGACAAAATTCTCGGCAAGTTCCCTTTTGACGGTGTGCGGCTGGAACGCCAGCATCAGCGAGGTCTCGACCTCGCCGCCATGGATGCCGTGCGCGCGCTCCTCGGCCGAAAAGATCCCCTGCGGCAGCCCGAGCCGGTGCCAGGCGGCATGCACCGCGAGCATCCGGTGTTTGACCCGCAACTCGCGCGCGACGATGTCGATCACCGGCACGTTGCCGCCGTGCGAATTGATGAAGACGAGCTTGCGGCAGCCGGCGCGCGCCACGCTGTCGCCGATCTCGGTCCAGGCGCGGATGATTGTCTCGTGCGAAAAGGTCAGCGTGCCGGGATATTCGATGTGCTCGTTGGATTTGCCGATCGCCTGCACGGGCAGATAGAGGACGGGCATGTCGTCGGGGGTGAGTTTGACCGCGCGGGCGAGATAGCCCTGGTTGATATATGTATCGACGCCGACCGGGAGATGCGGCCCGTGCTGCTCGGTCGCCGCCACCGGCAGGATGGCGACATATTCCTTCATGTCGGCGCCGGCGAAATCGCGCCAGCTCCATTCCGACCAGTATTTCGAGCGCCCCATCGCATTTCTCCTCAATCCAGCCGCGCCGCGATCGCCTCGATCTCGACTTTGAACTCGGGGCGCGAAAATCCCTGCACGACGAGCAAAGTCGAGGCGGGCGGCGGATTGCTCACGAATTCATCGCGAACCTTCATATAACCGCCCAAATATTCGGCGGCGCTGACATAGGCGTTGATCCGCACGACATCGGCCATCGACATGCCGGCCTCGCCCAAAATCGCCACGATGGCGCGGAAGCAGAGCCGGGCTTGCGCCTCGGCGCTTTCCGGCACCGCGCCGTCGCGCCCGACGCCGAGCTGGCCGGAACAGAACAGGTAGCGCGCGCCGGGGTCCACTTCGACGCCGTGCGCGTATTGGGCGAACGGCGGGTGGATCGTGTTGGGGTTCAATCTGCGCAAGGCGGGGCGCCTTCTGGCGGGGGGAGGTGGCGGGTTTGGGGTTACCTCTTGCCATGCCCTCGCGCAAGAATGATGATGGCGCCGCAGTTGCTGGCGGCTAGGTCGGCTGTTTCGCCAAGGAGCGTGTCATGAATTTGAGGGGCGTCTGGTTTGCCGCGGGCTTGAGCTTGGCCGCGACTTCGACTCTTGCGGCCGACAAGGTGCGGTTCGGCACCAACTGGCTCGCCGAGGCCGAGCATGGCGGCTATTATCAGGCCGTCGCCGACGGGACTTTCGCCAAATACGGCCTCGACGTCGAGATCGTGCAGGGCGGCCCGCAGGCGGCCAATGGCATCCTGCTCGCGGCCGGCAAGCTCGATTTTTACATGAGCTCCAGCCTCATCGAGGCGTTCGACGCGCTGAAGCAGAACGTGGCGGTGGTGGTGGTGGCCGCCCACTTCCAAAAAGACCCGCAGATCGTGATGTCGCACCCCGGCGTCGGGCTCGACAAATTCTCCGATCTCATCAATTCGCCGGCCTATATCGCCAAGGGCGCGCCGTTCTACGAATGGATGGTGTCGGCCTATGGCTTCAAGGAGGAGAACGTGCGGCCTTACACGTTCAATCCGCAACCTTTCATCGCCGACAAGCACGCGATCCAACAGGGCTACATCACCTCCGAGCCTTATGCGATCGAGAAGATGGGCAAGTTCAAGCCCAACATCTTCCTGTTTGCCGATCTCGGCTTCTCCACCTACGCCACGACGGTCGAGACCCGCGCGGAAGTCGTGGCGAAGAAGGCCGATATGGTGCAGCGCTTCGTCGACGCCTCGACGATCGGCTGGTACCACTATCTCTACGGCGACAACAAACCCGCCAACGATCTCATCAAGAAAGACAACCCGGAGATGACCGACGACCAGATCGCCTTCTCCATTGGCAAGATGAAGGAATATGGCCTGGTCGATTCCGGCGATACGCTGACCCTGGGCATCGGCGCGATGACCGACGCGCGCATCAAGGATTTCTACGACAAGATGGTCAAGGCCGGCGTGGAGCCGGCCGATCTCGACTACAAGAAGATTTACACCTTGCAGTTCGTCAACAAAGCCGTCGGGCTCGACCAGAAGCCGAAATGAGCCTGATGGTCGCGCCAATCTTGCAAGTGACGGCGCCGCGCCTCGTGCGTTTGGAAGAGGTCGGCAAGACCTTCGCCAATGGCACGGTGGCGCTGACCGGCGTCGATATGGACGTGCGGCGCGGCGAGTTTCTCTCGCTGCTCGGCCCCTCCGGCTGCGGCAAATCGACGATCCTGCGGCTGTTGGCGGGCCTGACCGGCCCAACGCACGGCTGGATCAACTGGAGCGAACAGGAGCACGAACTCGGCTTCGTGTTTCAGGAGCCGACGTTGATGCCGTGGACGTCGGTATTCAGCAACGTCTGGCTGCCGCTGCGCCTGAAGGGCCAGTCGCGCGCGGTCGCAAAGCCTGCGGTGATGGAGGCGTTGGAGAAGGTTGGCTTGGCCGGCTTCGCCAACGCCTATCCCCGCGAATTGTCGGGCGGCATGAAGATGCGCGTCTCGATCGCCCGCGCGCTGGTGACCCGCCCCGCGCTGCTGCTGATGGACGAGCCGTTCGCCGCGCTCGACGAGATCACCCGCAACAAGCTCAACGACGATCTGGTGGCGCTGAAGTGCGAACTCGGCGCGACCGTCGTGTTCGTCACCCATTCCGTCTACGAAAGCGTTTATTTGTCCGACCGCATCGTTGTCATGGCCCCGCGACCGGGGCGCATCGTCGCCGAAATCGAAATCGAGGCCCCGCTGCCGCGAGCTGAGGATTTTCGTCTGGAGCCGCTCTACGTCGAACGCTGCCGCGAGACGTCGGCCGCGCTGCATCGGGCGATGTCGCACGAGGCGACATTGTGACCAGAAGAGAGATTCAGCGCTACGCGCTGCCGGCCTTCGCGCTGATCGCCGCGCTGGTCGGTTGGGAACTGGTGGTGCGCGTCAACCAGATCGAGCCGGTCATATTGCCGGCGCCGAGCCTGGTGCTGAAGACGCTGATCGGCGATTGGACGGTGCTGTTCCGCTCGCTCCTCGTCACCTTGACGATCACATTGCAGGCGCTGATCGCGGCCACCATCGGCGGCGCGCTGCTCGCCCTCGTTTTCGCCCGCTTCCGCTGGATCGAGGAGGCGTTCTTTCCATTCGCCGTCATCATGCAGGTGACGCCGGTGATCTCGATCGCGCCACTGCTGCTGGTCTATCTCAGCTCGGGCGGCGCGGTGCTTGTGTGCTCGTTCCTCGTCGCCTTTTTCCCGATCCTCTCCAACACGGCGCTCGGCCTGTCCTCGGTCGATCACAATCTGCTCGACCTGTTCCAGATGTATCGCGCCTCGCGCGGCCGGCAGTTGCTATGGTTGCGCCTGCCGTCCGCCCTGCCCTATTTCCTCGGCGGCTTGCGGATCGGCGGCGGGCTCGCGCTGATCGGCGCCATCGTGGCGGAGATTGCGGCGGGCTCGGCGGGACAAGGATCGGGCCTCGCCTTCCGCATCATCGAGAGCGGCTCCCGGCTCAACATTCCCCGCATGTTCGCAGCCCTGGTGCTGATCTCGCTGACCGGCATCTTCATCTATCTCGTGCTGAGCGCGCTGTCCTATCTGCTGCTGCATCGCTGGCACGACAGCGCGCGGAGGCGCGAAACGTGAGCGCATTCTTCAGGATCGCGCGCGCGAGGCGGTGGGTCGCTGCGGACGCGCGCGTGCTGGGCGCTGATACACCCCGGCGCGACGCGCAGGGGTTCGGGCGCGTCGATATTCTCGTCGAGGCGGGCCGCATCGGCGCCGTCGCGCCGGCGGGGACGGCGGATTTCGGCGACGCGCCGCGCCTGCCGCTCGCCGGCCGCATCGCGCTGCCCGCCTTCATCGATGCGCACACCCATCTCGACAAGGGTCACATCTGGCGCCGCGCGCCCAATGCGACCGGCGAATTCGCCCACGCTCTGGAAACGACCGCCGTTGACCGCACGGCGCGGTGGAGCGCGCAAGACGTAGCCGCGCGGATGGAATTCGGCCTGCGCTGCGCCTACGCCAGCGGCACGCGGGCGATCCGCACGCATCTCGACAGCGTCGGCCCGCAGGCGGGCATCTCCTTTCCCGTATTCGCCGCCGCGCGCGCGCGCTGGAAGGGCCGGATCGATCTGCAAGCCTCGCCTCTGTTTGGCGTCGAGGCTTTGTTCGAGACGGGCCATTTGCAGACAATCGAGGCGATGGTCGAAGCGCATGGCTCAAAGTTGCTCGGCGCCGTCACTTATATCATTCCCCGGTTGCAGGAGGCGCTCGATGCTTTGTTTGCGCTGGCCGAACGCAAAGGTTGGGACCTCGACTTCCACGTCGACGAATCCGCTGATCCCGCCGCGCGCTCGCTGGGGCTCATCGCCGAGACAGCGCTGGCGCGGCGTTTCGCGAGCAGGATCCTGGTTGGTCATTGCTGTTCGCTGGCGCGCCAGGACGAGGGGGAACGGGAGCGCACAATCGAGAAGGTCGCGCGGGCGAGGATCGATGTCGTGTCGCTGCCGATGTGCAACATGTTCTTGCAGGACCGTCAGGCGGGCCGCACGCCGCGCTGGCGCGGCGTCACGGCCTTGCACGAGTTGAAGGCGGCCGGCATCGAGACGATGATCGCCAGCGACAACACACGCGACCCGTTCTACGCCTATGGCGATCTCGACATGATGGAGACGTGGCGCGAGGGCGTGCGCATCGTGCATCTCGACTATGCTCACGCCGATTGGGCGCACGCCGTCAGCGCTTCCCCCGCCAGAGCGATGCGCCTGACCGCGCCGCGCATCGCGGTGGGCGAGCCCGCCGACATCATCCTGACGCAGGCGCGCGACTTCACCGAATTGTTCGCGCGGCCGCAAAGCGACCGCGTGGTCGTGCGCGACGGCGCAGCCCTCGACGTCGCGCCGCCTTCCTATGCCGAACTCGACCAACTGGAGGGCCTCGCGCCATGACGCGCGCCTACGACATCGTTCGCTTTCGCGCCGCCATCGGCGCCATCAAGACCGAAGACAATCCGACGCTCGTCAAACAGAAGAGCCGCGATTTCTACTGGTACTCGCCGGTGCTGAAGCGCGAGTTGGAGCACGTGACGGCCGATATCATGGTGTCGCCGCGGAGCGAGGAAGAGGTCCGAACTGTCCTCGCGGCGGCGTTCAAATACGGCGTTCCGGTGACGCCGCGCGGCTCGGCCACGGGCAATTACGGGCAGGCGATGCCGCTCAACGGCGGCGTGCTGATGAACCTGTCCGAGATGAACCGCGTCATGTCGATCTCGCTCGGCCGCGTCGTCTGCGAGCCCGGCGCTTTGCTGATTGACGTGGATCGCGCGCTGGAGCCGAGCGGCCAGGAATTGCGGATGTTTCCCTCCACCCGCGCGACGGCCTCGATCGCCGGCTTCGTCGCCGGCGGCTCAGGCGGCGTCGGCTCGATCACCTGGGGCGGCCTGCGCGATTTCGGCAATGTGATGCGCCTGCGCGTCGCAACCATGGAGGAGAGCCCGCGCACGCTCGATCTCACGGGGTCCAATCTGCACAAGGCGATCCACGCCTATGGCACCAACGGCATCATCGTTGAATTGGAGATGCCGACGGCGCCGCGCTACGATTGGGTGGACGTGATCCTTGGCTTTGAGACGTTCGAGGCGGCCAACGCC
>JANYIH010000310.1 GCA_025358745.1 Hyphomicrobiales bacterium
CTGGTTCAAGCCCGCCAAACCGTGGTCGCATTCCAGACCATGATCAGACAAAGGGCTCTTGCGGAACTGGAGCCTTGGATCGAGCGCGCCAAAACTACGCTTGTCGCGTCATTCGCGAACGGCGTCACAAAAGACATCGCCGCCGTAAGCGCCGCGATATCTTCAGGATGGTCCAACGGACAAACCGAAGGGCAGATCTGCAAGCTCAAGCTCGTCAAACGGAAAATGCACGGCCGGGGAAAGCTCGATCTCCTGCAAGCTCGCGTTATTGGATTCGGATGATGCACATCACCAAAAGTGCGTCAGACCCACTATTGCAAGCGATTTTGCAGTCGGGATGGCGAGAGGGTCGCCAAACGAACGCTGCTGAACCTCAGCCACTGGCCAGCCGAGCACGTGGAAGGCCTTCGCGGCGTTTTGATGGGCGAAGTTGTGGATCCCGCCGGCCAAGAGGCCTTCACGGTCGAGCGCTCGCTGCCGCACGGCCATGTCGCCGCGGCGCAGGGCACGGCCCGAGCAATCGGCCTCGATCGTCTGCTGGGGTCGAAGAACAAGCGCGCTCCCAGCCGGCCGCGTGACCTGGTGATGGCCATGATCGTCAGCCGCGTGATCGCGCCGGCCTCCAAGCTCGCCACCGCCAAGGCGCTCGATCCCACCACCGCCGCCTCCAGCCTGGGCGTCGAGTTGGGTCTCGGCGAGGTCAGCGAGGACGAACTCTATGTGGCGCTCGATTGGTTGCACGAGCGTCAGGGCGCGATCGAGACGGCAAGAAGGGCAAGGCGCAGATCGTCTACGGCCTCCTGTGCGCCGCCGATGGCTGTCCTGTCGCGATCGAGGCGTTCGAGGGCAATACCGGCGACCCGAGCACCGTGGCCGATCAGGTCGACAAGCTGAAGCGGCGGTTCGCGCTGGATCACGTCGTGCTGGTCGGCGATCGCGGTATGATCGCGCAGGCCCGCATCGATGAAGATCTGCGCCCGGCGGGTCTCGACTGGATCACGGCGCTGCGCGCGCCCGCGCCGCAAGGCCTGGTCGGCGGCGGGTATCTGCAAATGCCGCTGTTCGACGACCGCGACATGGCGGCGATCACTTCGCCCGACTTTCTCGGCGAACGTTTGATTGTTTGTCGCAACCACGATCTGGCGCACGAGCGCGCCCGCAAGCGCGAGGACCTCCTTCTCGCCACGGAGCATGATCTGGCCAAGGTCGCCGCGGCGATAGCGCGCAAGACCCGGCCGTTGCGCGGAGCGGCCGAGATCGGTCTGGCCGTCGACGCCGCGCGCGCCAAAAGCGCCACCGGACGCACCGCCGACGGCGCGCCGGTCCATAGCTTCCAGAGCCTGTTGGCGGACTTGGCGACCCTGGCGCGCAACCCGGTCGTGACCGCGCTCGCACCTGACCGACCCTTCACCATCCTCACCCGCCCCACCCCGATCTGGCAAAAGGCCTTCGACATCCTCGCCATCTCCATCGCCTATGCCCGGTAGACAACCCGTTCAACCGACTTGTCGCGAGCAAGATCGATGGCTTATGATTCGCGACAGAATGAAACTCCGCTAGGTGGTGCGGCGAGTTCGTGAGAAATGGCTCCCCGTCAGTCATCGTCTGGTTTATAGCCGCGAAGCCTGCATCATTTCAGGTTCAACGCGAGCCGCTCATGTCTCTTTCCCTCGCCGTAGCGCCGCTGACCCGCGAGGCGTTTCGCCGCTTCGGCGACGTGCTCGACGCCTCCGGTCGCGCCGACGACATCGCCAACGCCGGCGCCGCGCGGATCTATCGCGAACGCGCCAAAGCGGATTTCGCGGGTGAGGGCGGCCGACTCAGCATCAATGTGGTGCGAACGGCCCCGCGGCCGTTTCCCATCGTGATCGACACGATGGAGCGACATCCGCTAGGCGCCCAAATGTTCGCCCCGCTCGCCGCCTCCGACTGGCTCGTGGTCGTCGCGCCACCGGGAGCATTGGACCTGGACGCGTTCGTCGCGTTCAGGGTTCAGCCGGGCCAGGCCGTCAACTACCGGCGCGGCGTCTGGCATTGCCCGCTCATCGCGCTCGATCGCGAAAGCGATTTCCTTGTCATCGAGCGCGGCGGTGAAGGCGCGAATCTCGACATTGAACGGCTTGCGGCGCCGTTCGTCATCGCGTCGCTGGAGAGCTGAAGCCCCAGCAGCCTGGTTGACTTAATTGAACCGGGACATTTTTGGAAGCGACTCAGGCGATTTGGGGATTTAGGATCGAGGCGTTGATTCTCTTTTCGCTACGGCCTGGTTCGGATGAGCAATTTCTGGACGATCGATCGAGTAACGCAGTATCTGCTTCCGCCTTCGGTTGACGAGTGGCTTCCGGAGAAGCCCCCGGCGCGGTTCCTCGTCGAAGTTATCGACGGTCTCGATCTTGGTCGGAGGAGCGGGGTCTATCGCGGCTCTTGTACGGCTTCACATCATCCCCGGATGTTGTTGGACCTGTTGGTTTACAGCTACGCGACGGGGGTGTTCTCCAGCCGCAAGCTGGAACGGGCGAGCTACGATTCGGTGGCGTTTCGGTTCATTGCGGCCTACGATCATCCCGACCACGACGCGATCGCGACGCTTCGGCGGCGCCTTTTAAAGGATATTGAGAAGCTGTTCGACGACGTGCTCGAACTGGCCCGCGAGATGGGCGTGCTGAAGATGGGCGCGATCGGGCTGGACGGCACGAAGATCCGCGCCCATGCGAGCCGCGACAGCGCGCTTTCCTACCAACATGCGGGCGACGATCGAGGCGCGGGCCAAGGAGCGGCACGCGCGCGAGAAGGCGGAGCATGAAGCCAAAATGGCGGCGCGCGAGGCCAAGATCGCCGCGACGGGCAAGAAGCCCGGCGGCAAGCCGCCGGCGCCTCCGGTCGAAGGGCCGCTGCCGACCGATCAGGTCAATCTGAGGGATGAGCAATCGCGCATCATGCCGGTGGCCGGAGGGGGCTTCGACCAATGTTACAACGCGCAGGCGGCGGTGGCGGCGGGCAGCCTGCTGGTGGTGGCGACCGACGTGGTCCAGGCGCCCAACGACAAGAACCAGGTCGAACCGATGCTGGAGAAGTTCGGCGCATTGCGCGAGGCCTTGGGCGAGGTCAAACATCTGCTCTCGGACACCGGCCATTTCAGCGCCGGCAACGTCGAGGCTCGCTAGAAGGCCGGCGTCGAACCGGGGAAACGCGATGGGCCGCCACCCGCATCATCCGCCCTGAGCGAGCGCTTCGCGGCGTCGCCGGCCGCGCGGGAGAACCCGACGCCAGTCCAGGCGATGGCCCACAAGCTGAAGACGCCCGCCGGCCGCACACTCTACGCCCTGCACAAACAGACACCGGAACCGGTGTTCGGCGTCATCAAATCGGTGCTCGGATTCCGTCAAATTTCAATGCGCGGGCTCGAAAACGTGCGTGGCGAGTGGAATCTCGTGACCATGTCCTGGAATTTGAAGCGAATGTTCACCCTCGCTCCCACCTATCGAATGGCTTGAACCGCCTCGCCCCGAAAGAGCACGCGCCCAGACGCGTCGGGCGCATCCATTCGAATCCGCCACAAATCAGATCGCGGTCAATCCAAGCCGCGAACTCGAACAACGACGCCGAAGACCAATCATAGATAGCTCCGTCCGACAGGCTGCTAGGCGAGCCGCTCCTCGCGGCCGCGCACGATCTGCGACAACGTGACCGCGATGACCAGCGCGCCGCCATAGAAGAGATCCTGAACGTAGTTGCTGATGCCGAGGATCGACAGGCCGGTGATGCCGGTCACCAGGAAATAAACGCTGATGATCGTGCCCCAGGGATTGAACCGGCCGGGGCTGATGCTGGTCGCGCCGAGAAAGGCCGCCGCGAAGGCGGGGAGCAGGAAGCTCAGCCCCGAACTCGGGTCCGCCGCGCCCGTGGTGCCGACATAGAGAACGCCGGCGATGGCCCCGAGAAGGCCCGAGCAGACGAAGCCGCCGAGGCGAACGCGGTCTACCGCGACGCCGCTGAGCCGCGCAACTTCGCGGCCGCGGCCGACGAACAGCAGGCGGCGTCCGGCCGCGGTATAGGTCAGATAATACCACAGTATCGCGCAAAGCCCGAACGCGTAATAGAAGCCAAGCGGCACGCCGAGCAGGCGGTTGACGATGACGGCGTTGACGAGCCCGTCCGAAACGCCGCTGATTGTCTGCTGGTCGCCGAGCCACAGCGTCAAGCCATGCATGAAGGTGCCGACGCCCATCGTGACGATCAACGAATTCATGCGGAAGTAGAGCACGAAAAACGCGTTGACGACGCCAATAGCCGCGCCGGCGGCGAGCGCGGCGGCGATGGCGAAACCGACGGGAAGCTGATGGTTGACGTTGAGCACCGCCAGCAGCGTCGCCGCGAAAGTGAGATTGTTGGCGATGGAGAGATCGTAGTCGCCCGCCGTCAATGGAATGATGAGGCCGAGCGCGGTGACGACGATGACCGATTGCGAGCCGAGAATGGCCGCGAAATTGGACCAGGTGAAGAAACTCTCAGGCCGCAGATAGCCGAACACCGCGATCGTCGCGGCGAAAACGAACACCAGCGCAAGCCGTTCGAATCCGTCGACAAGCGCCTTGTTGCCGCCGCGCGCCGCGCCCGCTTTTCCCGCCATCGTCGTCAACGCCGCTCTTCGTTTGCTTCCGATCTGTAGCACGCCTCGGCGATGGCCGCCTTGGAGATCGCCGAACCGCCAAGCTCCGCGACCACACGGCCGCGCGCGAAGACGACGACGCGGTCGCAGATCGCCGTCAGTTGCTCGTAATCAGAACTCGCGCACAAGACCGCCGCGCCTTGCGCTGCCGCCTCGTCGACGGCGCCAAACACCTGCGCCCGCGCGCCGACGTCCACCCCCTGCGTCGGCTCGTCCAGGAGGATGAGGCGCGGGCGGGTCTGAAACCATTTCGCCAGCACGACCTTCTGCTGGTTGCCGCCGCTGAGGGACCCCAGAAGCGTCTGCGGGTCGCGCGGGCGCACATCGAAGCGCGCCGCCAGGTTCGCCGCGTTGCGCAGCAGCGCCGTATCCGACAGCGCCCAGGCGCGCGAGATGGCGCCGAAGACGGGCTGGTTGACGTTTTCCGACACGCTAAGCGTCGCGACCGCGCCCGATTGCAGCCGATTGCCGGGAATCAGCACACAGCCGCACGCGATGGCGCGCTGCGGATCAAGGCGGGCGACGGCGACGGTCTCGCCGTCGAGGACGAGCGTGCCGGAGGATGCGGGCGACGCGCCGTAGAGCCGGTAGATCACCTCGTCATATCCGGAGCCGATGAGGCCGGTCAACCCCACGACCTCGCCCGGCGCCAGCGACAGCGAGAAGGGTGCGAGGCCGCCGCCGGCGAGATCGGAAATGACGATGGAAGGGGAGGCAAGCGTCTTTGGCGGCGGGCGCATGGCGTCGAGATCGACACTGCGGCCTACGATGAGGCGGATGACTTCGGCCTTTGACACCTGCGCCGTTTCGAACACGCCGGCCACGCGCCCGTCGCGCAGCACCGTCGCGCGGTCGGTGATCTCAAGCACCTCGTCGATGTCGTGCGAGACAAAGATGACGCTCGCCCCGTCGGCGACGATCTCGCGCACCAGCCGGAACAGAACCTCGACGTCATGCGCGGGCAGGAAGGGCGTCGGCTCGTCGAGCACGAGCAGGCCGCGAGCGTGGCTCTTGGCCCTGTCGCGGCGCAGTTCGTCGAAAGCGCGCACGATGGCGACCTGCGCGCGCGCGACCGGCGTCAGGTCAGACAGCGGCGCCAAGGGATCGAGATCGATTTCGTAGCGCGCGAACAAGTCGCGCGCGCGCCTTGCCTCCGCCTGCCAGTCGATATAACCGCGCGCGCCGGCCGCAAGCTCCGACAGCATCAGGTTTTCGAGCACCGTAAGCGACGGCATGAGACCGAGGTGCTGATGCACGAAGGCGACGCCGTGCGCGCGCAGCGAGGCGACGCTGACCGGCAGCGAGACGGGCCGGCCGTCGATCTCGATGACAGGCGATCCGTCCGGCGCGTGGAAGCCGCAGAGGATCTTAATCAGCGTCGACTTGCCCGAGCCGTTCTGGCCGAGCAGGCCGTGCACCTCGCCATGGCGAACGGCGAGGCTGACGTCGTCGAGCGCCCGCGCGCCGCCGAAGTTTTTGGAAAGCTCGGAAATGCGAAGAACCGGCGGCTCGGAAGCCGCGCGATCTTCGCTCAACCTCACTTGAGCTTCCACAGCTTCGCGTAGCCGTCGATGTAAGCGTCGCCATAGCCGGTGTTGACTTGCGGAGGCTTGCCGGCCGTGTCGGCGTTGCTCTTGTCGAAAATCAGCAGCGGTATCTTCGGGTCCTTCACGGGGGCAAGGCCGCAGATCATTCGCATCTCGGCGTCGATGACGGCGTGGCCGATCCAGTCGAGGTTCTCGCCGATGTCCACCTCGACCTTGCCCTCCTGGACGAGGCCGATGGCGAAAGGCGTGCCGTTGAAGGTGGCGACCTTCACCTTGTCGGACTTGCCGGTTATGGTGACGGCCGGCACGACCCATTGCGAAAGCACGTCATAGATCGGGATCACATAATTGACCGACGGGTCGGCGGTGAGCGCGGCCTGCACGTTGGTCTGCGTCTTCGTCGCCATCTCCGGCAAGGTGACGTTGATGTAGCTCATTTTGCAGCCGGCGCACTTGCCGAACTCCTCCTTGATGCCGGTCATCATCGATTCGGTGGAGAGCACGTCGTTGATGCCAATGACGACCGCGTTGGCCTTGCCGTCGGTCTTCGCAATCGCCCAGTCGGCGAGCAACGCGCCGGCGCGCTTGTAGTCGATCGGCACGACGCCGCTGACGCCCGCCGGGATCGGTTGCTCGTAGCCGGTCAGATGAGCCGCGACCACCTTGAGGCCCGCGGCCTCGGCGGCTTTCACCTGCGGCACGAGGAAACGGGGATCGGCGCCCGCCATCAGGTCAATCAGGTCGAACTTGTTGTTGATCGCGTGATCGAAGCCCTGCACCCATTGCGTCGGCTGGCCCTGGTTCTCCCAGATCTTGAGATTGAAGCCGACCTTCTGCGCGACCTTCGACATCGACGACTGAATCGTCTTGATGAACGGCACGGCGCTGGAGGCGGGGATCGACAGGATCGACTTACCCTTCATGCAGGCGGCGGCGTCGAACGCCTCGCCCGGCGCCTGGAACGTCGGCAGCTTGCGATAAGACTCCAATTGCTCGCGCGCCCGCGCGGCCTCCGGACTCTCCGCGAGAGCGGCGCCGGCCAATATCTGGAAAGCCGCGACGAGGCTCGCGACCGCGATACTCCGCTTCATCTGAGACCACCTCCCACGTCGGATGACAGCTGCGCCGAAGGCCTGACCGCCAGGGTTGATTGCAAATGTCCGACGACCCCTGGACAAGCAATTATCAATTCTGTATTCGAAATGCAATCTTGGTCGCGGCGGCGGAATGAAGCGGTTCGGAGATTTCGCATGAACGGCTTCGACGAGGATCGGACGATTGCCGATCTGCGCAGGCTCGCGGAGATCGGAAAGTTCAAGACCGGCGTGCATCGGCCCGCTCTGAGCGACGTGGACATCGAGGCGCGGCGCTGGCTTTGCGACGAGATGCGCGCGGCGGGGCTCGACGCCGAGATCGACGGCGTCGGCACCGTGCTCGGCCGCGCCCCGCGCGCTTCCGTCGCGCTGCTGCTCGGCTCGCATTCGGACACGGTTCCCTTCGGCGGCTGGCTCGACGGCGCGATGGGCTGCATCTTTGCCCTCGCTGTGGCGCGCGCCTGGAGCGCGACGGCGCCCGGCGCGGCAGTCGGCGTCGACGTGGTTTCCTTCACCGACGAGGAGGGGACATTCATGGCCTGCGGCGGCAGTCGCGTCTTCTGCGGCGACCTCAGGCTTGAGGATTTCGACACGGCGCGCAGTGCCTCGGGCGAGAGTTTCACTGAGCGTTTGCGAGCACTGGGCCTTGCCGGCCGGCCGCTGGCGAGGCTCGATCCCGCGCGCCATCGCGCCTTTCTCGAAGCGCATATCGAGCAGGGGCCGCGGCTGATCGAGTCCGGCGTCGCTGTCGGCGCGGTCTCCGGCATCGTCGGCTTGCGGCGGCGGCGCGTGACGTTTCACGGCCAGGCGGACCATGCCGGCACAACGCCGATGTCGATGCGCCGCGACGCCGGCGCGGCGATGCACGCCTTCGCCGTCGCCGCCGTCGAAACGCTGCTCGCGGCGGGCTCGTCCGAAAGCGTCTGCAACATCGGGGTCGTCTCAGTGAAGCCGGGCGCGGCCAATGTCGTGCCGCACGAGGCGGAAATCGTCGTCGAGTTCCGCGATCTCTCGACGCCGGTCATGGAGCGAATGGACGAAGCGCTGCTTTCGTTGATCGCCGCCCGCGACGGCGCCGGCGGCGTGCGCATCGAGTCAGCGCGGATCGGCGCCATCGAGCCGACGCAGATGGACGCGCGGCTGATCGCACATATCGAGCGCGCGGCGGGCGAAGTGGACGCAAGCTATATGGGCATGCCGAGCGGCGCCGGCCACGACGCGATGATCCTCGGCCGGCGCATACCGGCCGCCATGCTGTTCGCGCCGAGCGTCGGCGGCCGCAGCCATCACATTTCCGAGGACACCGACGAGGCCGACATACGCCGGGCGCTGCGCGTCTATGTGCGCGCGGCGCAATCCATTCTCCATGCGCTGGGGTCGGACGGCCGCGGCGCGCTCTAGACGCAATCGAGGGGCAAGCCTTATGCGAATGATCGGCGTAGACGTCGGCGGGACCTTCACCGATCTCGTCTATTGCGACATGGAGACCGGCGCGCTCGCCATCCACAAGGTCTCGACAACGCCCGACGATCCCTCGCGCGCCATCCTGCAAGGCGTCGCCGAGCTCTGCGAGCAGGCCGGCGTCGCGCCCGGCTCCGTCGATTATCTGCTTCACGGCACAACCACGGCCACCAACGCCGTACTCGAGCACAAGGGCGCGCGCACGGGCATGGTGACCAACCAGGGCTTTCGCGACATCGTCCATATTGCGCGTCATCAGCGCGTCGAGCATTATTCGATCATGCAGGAATTGCCGTGGCAGAACCGCCCGCTGGCGCCGCGCCGCCATCGCAAGGTCGTGCGCGGGCGGCTCGCGCCGCCGAAGGGCGAAGTGCTGGAGCC
The DNA here is from genome assembly GCA_025358745.1 of Hyphomicrobiales bacterium. Taxonomy (GTDB): domain Bacteria; phylum Pseudomonadota; class Alphaproteobacteria; order Rhizobiales; family Beijerinckiaceae; genus Roseiarcus. The sequence continues at coordinate 9,153 of JANYIH010000310.1, forward strand.
GCTCAACGAGGAGGACGTGATCGCCGCCGCACGCGAGTTGAAGGCGGAAGGCGTTGAGGCGGTCGCAGTCTGCTTCCTCTTCTCCTATCTCAATCCCGCGCACGAAGACGAGGCGCGGCGCATACTGCAGCGTGAATTGCCAGGCGTGTTCGTCACCACCTCGTCGTCTGTGTCGCCGCAGTTCCGCGAGTTCGAGCGTTTCACCACCGCCTCGCTCTGCGCCTTCGTCGGCCCGAAGATGCGCACTTATGTCGGCAAGCTGGACGCCTCGCTGCGCGAGGCGGGCTTCAGCGCCGATCTGCGTATCATGACCTCGAACGGTGGCGTTGCGACGCCGGCGATGGTGGCGGAAAAGCCGGTGATGACGCTGCTCTCCGGCCTCGCGGCGGGCGTGCTCGGCGGCGCCTGGATCGGCACGCTCAGCGACCGGCGCAAGCTCATCACCTTCGACATCGGCGGCACCAGCGCCGACATCGGCATCGTCGTCGATGGCCGCTACGCCGAAACCGACCCGCGCTCGACCTCCATCGCCGGCTTCCCGCTGCTGCTGCCTATGATCGACATTCACACCATCGGCGCCGGCGGCGGCTCCATCGCCTATGTCGACGCCGGCGGCGCGTTCCGCGTCGGGCCGCGCAGCGCCGGCGCCGCGCCGGGCCCGGCCGCCGACGGGCGCGGCGGCGCGCAGCCGACCGTCACCGACGCCAATGTCGTGCTCGGCCGGCTGGATAAGGATGATTTCCTCGGCGGAAGCATGAAACTCGACGCCGAGGCCGCAACCCGCGTGATCGACGATCTCGCCGGCCGCCTGGGTCTCACCCGCCAGGAGGCGGCCGAGGGCGTGCTAACCGTCATCAACTCGAACATGGCCAACGCCATCCGCTCGCGCACGGTGCAGAAAGGCCTCGATCCCAGAGAATTCGCGCTCGTCGCCTTCGGCGGCGCCGGGCCGCTACACGGCGCGGAGGTCGCGAACATGCTCGGCATTCCTGAGGTCGTCGTGCCGCCCTATCCCGGCATCACCTCGGCGATGGGCCTGCTGACGACCGATCTCAAATACGACACAATCCGCACGCAGTTCCAGGTCAGCGGCAAAATCGATCTCGTCCGTCTCAACGCCGATCTCACCGCGATGGAGCGCCAGCTCGGCCAGCAATTCGCCGCGGATCATCTCGACGCGGCCAGCTTCCACTTCGTGCGTGATGGCGATCTGCGCTATGTCGGGCAGGGCTACGAGCTCAAGATCCCGATACCCGCCGGCGAACTGACGGAGCTAAGCCTCGTCGAGATCTGGCGCCTGTTCCATGAGGCGCACAAGCGCGAATACGGCCATGCGTTCGCGCAGAACCCGATCGAGATCGTCAACGTGCGCGTGACCGGCGTCGGCGCCATGCCCAAGATCGCCAACCTCAAGGCGCCCGAGGGCGGCTCCTTCGCCGCCGCCCGCACCCGCGTCGGACAATGCGTGTTTCGCATCGACGGCGCCTTGAAGAGCTTCGAGACGACGTTCTACCGCCGCGCTTTGCTGCCGGTCGGCAAAATATTCCCCGGGCCGGCGATCGTGCTGCAAATGGACAGCACCACCGTCATTCCGCCGCGCTGGGCGGCGATCAACGACGCCGCCGGCAATCTCATCCTCAGCTTCGATGGAGACGCCCGATGACTGAAGGCTCCAACCTGCCCGTGCAGCCGGCGACGCGTGTCGATCCGATCACCGGCGCCGTGATCCAGGGCGCGCTCGAAAACATCGCCATCGAGATGGGCCACAAGCTGATGCGGATGAGCTATTCCAGCATCATTCGCGAATCGGAAGATTTCGGCGCCGCGCTCACCGACGCCGAAGGCCGCCAGCTCTGCGAATGCAAGATGAGCACGCCGCTGCAATCGGGGCCGATCCCCGGCTATGTGCGCGGCGTAAGGGAACGGTTCGCCGCGCGCGGCGACGTGTTCCGCCCCGGCGACGTCATCATCCACAACGATCCCTATGGTGGGGCCTCGCACGGGCCGGACGTCGCCTTCCTGGTGCCGGCGTTCGACGGCGAGACGCTGATCGGCTTCTCGGTGACGACCGCGCACCATCTCGACATCGGCGCCCATACGCCGGGAAGCTGCGGCATCGTCGACGCCGTCGACGCCTATGCGGAGGGTCTGCAATTCAAAGCGCTCAAGATCGTCGACCAGGGCCGCCCCAATGACATGCTCTGGCATATGATCCGCGACAATATCCGCATCTCCGATCTCGTCGTCGGCGACATGGAGGCGCAGATCCGCGCGGCCGAGATCGGCGCCAACCGTTTCCTGGAGCTGGTGCGCCATTATAGCCGCGACACGGTGACGGGGGCCAGCGAAGATCTGATGGACTATTCCGAACGGCTGATGCGCGCGGCGATCCGCGACATCCCGGACGGCGTCTACAAGGCCGAGACGTTCATCGACGGCTTCCTCGACGATCCCGATCCCTCGCGGCGCGATCTGAAGATCGCGGTCACGATCACGGTTAAGGGCGACGAGCTTGAGGTCGATCTCACCGGCACCGCGCCCCAGGTTCCCGACCGGCCAATCAACATGCCCTTCGAAGGCACGGTCGATTGCGCGATCTGGCTGACCTTGCGCTCGATCCTGCTCGACAGCGTAGTCTATGGCCCGATCCCGCAGAACAGCGGCCTGACGCGGCCGATCAAGATCACCGCGCCGAAGGGTTGCCTTGCCAATCCGATCTTCCCCGCGCCCGTCATCGCGCGCTTCTGCCCCGGCAATGCGCTGGCGGATGCGGTGATGAAGGCGCTCGCGCCGGCGGCGGCGGAGCATATCAGCGCCGGCATCGGCAATCTGACCGTGATCGCCTTCTCGGGCGTCGTCAACGATCAGCAATGGGTCCATATGGAGATCCTTGAAGGCAGCTACGGCGGTCGCCACGGCCTCGACGGCATGGATACGGTCGACACGCTCTACGCCAACACGCGCAACAACCCGATCGAGGACATCGAGTCACATCTGCCGCTGCGCATCATGCGCTACGAGCTGCGCGAGGACATGGCGGCGGCGGGCGAATGGCGCGGCGGCGTCGGCTCTGTGCGCGAGTTCGTATATTTAACCGACGGCGGCTTCTCGGTCGAAGGCGACGGCCACAAGTACAAACCCTGGGGCTTCGACGGCGGCGCCGACGGCGCGCCGAGCGCGCTGGTGCAAGCGACCGCTGCGGGCGAACGCATCGAGTTGCCTTCGAAAGTCCCCTATCGCAAGGCCAAAGCCGGCGATCGCCTCATCGCCTACGGCCCGAGCGGCGGCGGCTACGGCCCGCCGCTCAAGCGCGCGCCGCAAGCGGTGCTCGACAATGTGCTCGACGGTCTCATCTCGGCAGAACTCGCGCGCGAGCAATATGGCGTCGTGATTTCAGGCAATGCGGTCGACGAAGCCGCCACGAAGGCGCTTCGGACCGGGCGACGAGCGAGCAAATAGGATGCGCGCCATTGTCGTCAGCAAGCCGGGAGGCGAAATTTCCGTCGCCGAGGTGGCCGAGCCGCGGCCCGGACCCGGCGAAGTGAGCCTCGACGTCGCCTTTGTCGGCTGCAATTTCGCCGACACGATGATCGCCAACGGCAGCTATCCCCATCCCAAGGGCTACCCGCTGGTGATGGGGCTGGAGCCTTCCGGCCGCATCGCCGAAATCGGAGCCGGCGTCGAAGGCTTCGCCGTCGGCGACCGTGTCGCCGCCTTCTCCGAGAATGCCGGCGCCTTCGCGCAGCGCGTCGTCGTGCCCGCGGAGCGACTCGTTCGCATCCCCGACGCGATGGGCCTCGACGTCGCCGCCGCCTTCCCCCTGCAGGCGCTGACGGCATGGCATCTGTTGCACAATGTCAGCGTCACCAAGCCCGGCGATGTCGTGCTACTGCATGCGGCGGGCGGAGGCGTCGGTCTGATGGCGACGCAGCTCGCGGTGGCGGCCGGCGCCACGGTGATCGGCACGGTCGGCACGCGCGGCAAGGAAAAGCGGCCGCTCGAATTCGGGGCAGCGAAAGTGATCAACCGCTCCGACGAGGATTTCGTCGCCGCTGTTCTCGCCTTCACCGGCGGCCGGGGCGTCGACAAGGTCGTCGATTCCACCGGGGCGAGCATTCTCGACCGCAGCTTCGAGACGATCCGCAAGCTCGGCCATGTCGTCAGCTACGGCGAGGCCGAAGGGCGCCCATTGACCAATCTGTGGGAGAGGCTGGTTGCAAAGTCGCTGACTTTCACGCGCTTCCATCTCGGTCACGTCGACTTCGGCAGCGAGATCTGGCAGCGCAGCGTTCAGGAGACGGTCGGGGCGGTCGAGGCCGGGCGGCTGAAGGTCTGCATCGAGGAGGTCTTCGCCTTCGAGCGCGCCGAAGCGATGCTGCGACGCCTCGCCTCGCGGGAGGTGGTGGGCAAACTGTTACTCGCCGTCGGGGCGGCGTGACGCGCGGCGCGGCTCGTCAGGCGTCGAGAAACTCCCGCCACCGCCGGGCGAGATAATTGTGGTCGTCCATGATCGTGTTCCAAACGCGCACCCGCGACATGCGCTCCACATAGGACCCGCCGTCGCGGACCTCGCCGGCGTGCACGCAGATCTCGCCGAACGGATCGGGCAGATCCTCGCGCGCGGGCTTGCCCTCGTACCAATAGTCCCATTCCGCAGGCGACAACCGTTTGCGCGTCGCCTCGCGCGCCGCCATGTAATAACCCTGCCGCGCGAGAATGGCGCCCGGCGCGCCCTCGAGCCACCAGTTCAGATAGGCGTAAGCGGCTTCGAGCGCCTCGTCCGACGCGCGGGCCGACAGGCAAATATCGGAGCGCCAGCCGCGCGTGCCCTCCACCGGCAAGGCGCTTAAGACGTCGAGGCCGCTGTGGCGCAGCTTGATGATGGCGGGCGAGAAGATGCTCTGCACTACGACGCCGCCGCGCTCCATCAGCTTGGCAGCGTCCTCATAAGTTTCCCAAAGGCCGCGAAAATGGCCGCTGCGCTTCTTCTCCTTCAGGATCGCGATGATCGCGTCGATCTCCTCGATCGAAAGATTGGCGATGTCGCCGAATTTGAGAACGCCCGCGCCTTCGATCGCGAGCGCGGCCTCGATCATGCCGAGCGTCGGGTCGCGCAACATCGCCACCTTGCCGCGCCAGCGCTCGTCGATCAGCCAGCGCCAGCTATCGGGCTCGCCGGGAGCCAGTTGCTCGCGCAAGCCAGAGAGAAAGCCTAGCGAATCCGCGCCGTGAATGGTCGGAAGCATCGCCGCAAAGTCCGTGCGCTCCGCCGCCAGTCGGCCGTCGTCCTGCACATAGAGCTGACGGAACAGATCGTCGCAAATCCCCGCGCCCCTATACGCCAGCGACGCCAGCGCCTCGATCTCGGCCCAGCGGCCGATGCGGGCGACCTCGAGCGGCTGAATGGACGCGGCCGTCCACATCAGATCGACCGTATGCCACTGGTGATAGACGTCGAAACTGTCGGGCCGCGTCACCGCCTGGCGGATTTCCTCGGCGCCGTCGACAAGCTCGAAGGCGATCTCGAAACCGAGATGCTTCGCCGCCTGCCGCCGGATCGGCTCCAGCAGAATCTCGCGCCGGCCCAACACGCGGAGAACGGGACGCTTCGCGCCCGGCTTGTCGCGCCGCGCTGGCTTGGGCTTGACGCCGCGCTCCTTGACCAGAGGCGTCAGATAAGACGCGACGCCGCGCGCCGTCAGCACCGAAAGCACCTTGAGGCGCGCCCGCGCGCGCTCCATGGCAAGTTCGAGATGACGTTCGAGCGCCTCGGTGGCGCCCTCCGCGTCGCCCGCCAGCAGATGCGTCAGCACCCGGTCATGCTCGTCGAGCGCCGGCGCCCGGTCGTGCAGTCCAAAATGCTGGGCGAACAGCCGGTTGATGACCTCCGGCGACCGGCTCCGGCGGATGGCCGCGACCAGCCGCCGGTTTGGAACCAACGCCAGACAGCTTTCGTGCAGATCGCGCTCCAGCGCCTCCACGGCCTCGGCGCCGCCGTGATCGGCCGAACGGCGGGCTGTCTCCACCCGCGCCCGCATCGCCTCGAGATCGTCGCGCCGCAGCGACGGGGCGGCGAGGCGGAGCGCCGTCGGCTCCAACAGCCGCCGCATCTCGTAGTGCTCGCGCACGTCGCGCGCGGTAAGCGGTCCCGCGGTCCAGTGCGACCAGCGGTCCTTCTCGAGCAGGCCGTCGTGGTTGAGCCGCGCCAACACGTCGCGCACGACCGTGCGGCTCACCTCGAAATGCGCGCACATCGCCGATTCCGAGATCTGATAGGCGCCGAACGGCGTGCAGGCGACGACGCTTTCCGCCACTTCGCTATAAATCTTCTGCCATGTCGCGCGCTGCGCGTAGTCCTGGATGTCGCCGGAAACTTCGAGATCGAGCGTCAGCAGATTGACGCGGTCGGGCTTGGCGGCGTCGGCGGGGCCGCCGACCAGATAGCCGCGGCCGCCGAAACGGCTTATCAGACCGTCCTCGGCCAGAAGTTCGAGCGCGCGCTTCACCGGCCCGCGACTAACGCCGAGCCGCGTGGCGATGGGGCCTTCGAGCAGAACCACGCCCGGCCAAAGCTTAGCCGAAGCGATGTTGCGCGCGAGCTCGTCGCGCACGATCTCGTAGTAGGGCTTGCCCGCCGCGCTTTCGAGGGCGGCGGTGTGTGCGGTCAGCGCGTTGAACTTGATCTGGTTCATGGGGAGGCGGGCCGGCCGGCGCTTCGAGCCGGCGTCGCGGTCGCCTATAGACGGACTCCCGTTGAATTTGAAGGCCCTTGGCCCGCGTCAGCCAACCTTCCTCCGCGTCTCCGCCAGTTCCACCCCGTAGGACGAGCCGAAGGGAATGGCGTCGTCGTTGAAATTGTATTTAAAATGGCGGACCTCGGCGGTGTCGCCGTTGCCGATCTGCATATAGGCGCCAGGGCAGACCTCGAGCATAAGGGCGAAATCCTCGCCGCCAATAATCGCGTCCGCCACCGTCGTCACATGGCCGGAAACCCGGCGCGCCGCCTCGGCCGCAAGCTTCGTCTCGCGTTCGTGGTTGACCATGGCGGGATGACCGGGCTCCCAAGTCACCTCGGCGCGGCCACCGAACGCCTCCGCCGTATGCGCCGCCAGCGCCTTCAATCGCGCCTCGCCCAGCGCGCGCAGCTCGGCGTCGAAGGTCCGCACCGCGCCGCGCAATTGCGCCCGCTCGGGGATCACGTTGTCGGCGTCGCTTTCGGTGCGGAAGGACGTTGTCGGAACGACGATCGAATTCAGCGGATCGGAGTTGCGCGCGGCGATTGATTGCAGCGCGACCACGATATGGGAGGCGATCAGGGTCGTATCGACGGCGACATGCGGCCGCGCGGCGTGGCCGCCATTGCCGATCACGTCGATGGTGAAATTATCGGTCGCCGCATAGAACCGGCCGGGGCGGATGGCGAAGCTGCCGACAGGCAGGCCGGGATGGTTGTGTGTGCCGTAGATTTCGCGAATGCCGAATTGCCGTCCTCGAGCGTCGCCCTGCCGCCCGCGCCGCCCTCCTCGGCGGGCTGGAACACGACGACGACGGACCCGTCGAAATTTCGCGCCTCTGCGAGATATTTGGCGGCCCCGAGCAACATCGCGTTGTGGCCGTCGTGGCCGCAGGTGTGCATCCGGCCGGGCGCCTTCTAGGCGTAGGGCAGGCCCGTCGCTTCGACGATCGGCAAGGCGACCGTGTCGGCTCGCAGGCCCACGACAAGATTGCGGGAATTCCGACGGCCCTTGATGACGCCGACGACGCCGGCGCGGCCGATCCCTTCCCCCACCGCGTCGCGGCCGAAGCCGCGCAGCTTCTAGGCCACCACATTCGCCCAGCGATGCGTGTAGTACGTCAACTCCGGATGTTCGTGCAGATCGCGACGCCATTCCGCGACCTAGTCGCGCAATTCCGCTATGCGATTCTTGACCGACATAAGCTCATCCTCCACGATCGTCGTTCCACAAACCTCCATCTTCCAGCGTCAGCACGAAATGGCCGGGTGACGCTCGGCAATCTTGAATGCCAGATCGCGGCGGCGCAAGCGCCGTTCAACTCCAATATCGCGATGGACCGGGTGAAAGTCGGACTGGAGTCGGCGCGGCGTTCAGTCTACGATGAAGGCCGTGCCGCCGCATTGTGATCTCACGCGGTGCGGCGGGTCGCCGAAATCGGAGACGACAAAAGTCTCCCCGGCGTTGAGCGCATAGACGCGGCCGTCCTTCAGCTCCAGCGTCACCTCGCCGGTCAAAAGGTGAAAAACGTGCCCGCGGTCGCACCAGTGATCGGCGAGATAGCCGGGCTCGTACTCGACGAGACGCAGCCGCATTCCGGCCTTTTCGAACGTCCGGGACTGGCTGCGCCCGGTCTCGCCAGGTTCCACCGTCGGGGCGAGCCTGGCAAGCGCCACGGTCGTGAACCCACAGTCAGGGAGTTGCATGTCGGGCCACACCGCGTTCGTTGCGCACGCGCAGCGTCGCATCCAGCG
>JANYIH010000041.1 GCA_025358745.1 Hyphomicrobiales bacterium
TGGTCGATGCGCTGTGGGACTTCCCAGCGCCGCTCGCGCGGGATCAGCGGATTTTGCACGCCCGTCATTCCGTACATGCGCGGTCGGTCACGGCGGCCGAGTCCTAGCACGTCGCGGAAGCCTTCGGTCGTGACGAGCGCGCAACGCGCGCCCTTGCGTTCGATCACCGCATTGGTTGCGATTGTCGTGCCGTGCAGGATGAGGTCGAGCGCGGTCGCGTCGATTTGGGCGGCGTTCAGACAATCGATCAGGCCCTGGCTGGGGTCATCAGGCGTCGAGGGCGCCTTCAGCACGATGTCCACGTGAACGCCCTCCCGGGAATAGATGAGGTCGGTGAAGGTTCCGCCGACGTCTATGCCAACGATCCCGCCCATGGCGCCCTTTTCAGCCCGTGACCTTGCTCAATTCGTCTTCGCTCCAACCGAGGCGCTCGGCGAGCACCGCTTGCGTATTCTCACCCAACTTGCGGCTCGGAATCAGCGCCGTCAGCGGCAAGCCGGCGAAGCGCAGCGGCGAATGCGGCACGACGATGCGGCCGAGTTCGGGGTGATCCTGCCATTGCAGCGAGCCGCGCGCGTGCATGTTCGGATCGTTCATCACTTCGGTCAGATCCCGCACCGGCGCGCACGACACATGCTGCTGCATCAAGATCTCGAAAGCCCCCTGCTTGATTTGCCGGCGCGTCCGGTCGGATACGATCTCGTCCACCGCGTCCATCGACGCGACGCGGTCCTTCAACGAAGCGAAGCGGGGATCGGCGGCGGCGTCGGGATTGCCCATCGCGGCGCAGAGATTGCGCCAGTACGGGTCGCCGACGCAGATGATTGCGATCCAGCCGTCGCTTGTGGGATAGACGTTGTAGGGCGCCTCGGATGCCGCCGTGGCGATTGCCGTTGCGCGGCGGCGCGTCGGTCCTGCCCGCATGGGCCCAATGCATCCCCAGGCTCGAACTGAGCGAGGCGTAGACCGCGTCCTGCATCGAGACTTCCACCCGGCCCGCGCGCCCCGTGCGCTCGCGATCGTAGAGCGCCGTGACGATGGCGCCATAGAGGTGGACGCCGGCGAAGAAGTCGCACAAAGCCGGTCCCGCCTTGACGGGCGGACGATCGGGGAAGCCGGTCGTCGTCATCACCCCTGATATGGCCTGGATGGTCAGATCCATCGCGGGATAATCGCGATAGGGCCCGTCGGCGCCGAAACCGGAGCTGGAGGCGTAGATGAGGCGCGGATTGAGCGCTTGCAGGGATTCAGCCCCAAGCTCGAGCTGCGCCATCGCACCCGGCGCAAAGTTCTCAACCAGCACGCCGGCGCCGGCGACGAGCCCGTGCAAAACCTTTTTGCCGGCTTCGCTCTTCAGATCGAGCGCGATCGGACGCTTGCAGCCGTTGAGCATCGCGAACGGCAGCGCCGCGCCGCCCACGACGCTGCGCCGGCGCCATCAGGAAGGGCGCGTAGGGGCATTGTAGATTTGACTGAAATCGATGACGACCAGACCTCGCAGAGGCTGCGGCGCGTTCACGTCTGTCTCCCCTTGCGCGCCTGTCGGCGGAATGCGGACCAGCGATGCACCGGCCACATGTCCTGGTCCTCGCCGTGTCCCTTTTCCCGTTGATCGTCCAGGCGATCAAGCCGTTGCTGTCGATAAGACTGTGGCGGTTGACGACGATGCCGCTGAGCCGCTCGCCAACTGCAAACAATTCGCGGCCTCGATCGTCGCGGCCCTCGATGGTGATGCGTTTGACCCAACCGTGAGCGGAGTCGCGCTCGACGATGCGGCGACCGGAGACGAGATCGGCGGTCTCGCCGTCGCGGATCATGAAACCATAGGCGATCGGATCGGTCTCGTCGTTCCATTTGGTGACGGCCAGAAACGCATCCTCAGCGGAAGCCACGCCGGTGACATAGGCGCTCTTGCCCGGACGGTGTTCGGGCCGCGGCCCCCAGCTGCGATCGCGCATCGAGATGCAGTCGATGGCGATGCGCTCGCCGTGCAGCGTGATTTCGCCGCTCACGCGGCCGAACTGATCGAAGTGGTTGAGCGTCGTGAAGGAGGAATCCGCTTTGTGCAGCGCGCGCGGCGCCATCACGGACTCATAGGTCAGGTCCAGGCTCAACCGTTCATCGTCATGGTATCCCAGGCGATAGCGCGTCAAAGGTTCGAGCGCCTTGATCGACACGCCCGTCGGCAAGGAAATGTCGGTCAGATCCTGGCCCCCGGGAATCCTCAGCGCGGAATAATTGGTGGAATAGAGGACTTCCCACGGCAGATGCGCGCCGGCGTCCCAGATCCAGCAGCCGCCCGCGACCGTGCCGATGTTGGGGCGGAACATGCTGTAGAGCCAGCCGCCGAGCTTCCGCTCAGGTTGGCAGAAGGAAAACCAGGCGGTCTCGGTCTCCAACCAACGATCGCTGATGACGTCGAAATGAAATGAGTCGTCGCGTGCGGAGAATTCAGACACGGGCGGCTCCGCCAGCTTTGAGGGGAGGAAAGGTCAGTTGCGCCAGCCCACCCGAGGCCGCCGCCGCGAACAAAGCCTCGCGCTCGATACAGCCGGCGAAAAACGCGAGCGCCTCGGCGAACGAAAGGCGGCCCGCTTGCAGCGCGGCGACGACGCCGAAGCGGCCCGCGGCGACGCTCTCGGGC
>JANYIH010000057.1 GCA_025358745.1 Hyphomicrobiales bacterium
CATCACCGACCTCGGCCGATTCAAGGATTTCCTGGTCATCGGCCGCAGTTCGATCATGCAATACAAGGGTAAGCCGGTCGACGCCCGCCAGGTCGCGAAGGAGTTGAACGTCAACTACGTGCTGACCGGCTCGGTGCAGCGCCGCGCCGAGCGGCTGCGCGTGGGAGCGCAACTGATCGACGCTTCGACCGCCGGCGAAGTGTGGTCGGAACGGTGGGATCGGCCGGGAGAAGACTTGTTCGCGGTGCAGGCCGAGGTGGCGGACAAGGTGGCGCGCACCCTCGTCGGGAACTCCGGCTCCGACATGGGGCCGATCAAGGTGCGCCTGCTGGCGGAAGCCAAGAAGCGGCCACCGGCCAATATGTCCGCGTACGATCTCTTTTTGCTTGCGCGCGAACAGGCTAACGTCGGCACCAAGGAAGCGGACGCCAAAGGGTTGGAATATATCGAGAAAGCCATCGCGCTCGATCCCAACATCGCCCACGCCTACGCCGTCCGGGGTTGGCTGAATTTGCGGGCCGACAAGCCGTGGGAGACGAAAGCGCCGGCGATGGAGAGCGACATGCGGCAGGCGCTCGCGCTCGATCCGACGCAATATTCCGCGCAAGCCGGGCTGATAATGTTTTATGCCCAGAACGGCCAATGGAGCGAATTGTCGGCGCAGATCGAGCGCGCCGTGCGCGATAACCCGACCAATACGCTCGTTTTGAACACCGCTGCGGGTCAACTCGCTTATCTGGGCAGGCCGGAAGAGGGCGTAGCCATGGCGGAATTGAACCTGCGCCGCGATCCGAACATGCCGCGGCGTTGGTTGATGGATTCGATGGCCGTCCATTTCTTCGCCCACAAATTCGAACGAGCGGCCGAGCTGGGCGAACAAGTTCCCGAAGACGCGAGAAGCTGGTGGTCTGCAACCCTGTTGGCGGGTTCCTACGCCCTGCTTGGCCGCAGCGAAGAGGCCAACCGCGCCAAAGCGAGCGTCATCGCCCATTACGGCGAGCAGGTCATGGAGGTTTGGTTCAACGACGGCGACGTGTTCGCGCGTCAGACCGAGCAGGATCTCGAACGCGAAGCGTTCCGCAAGCTCGGCTTCCGTATCTGCGCCACGCCGGAGGAACTGAAGAAATTCGCCAACCCGAAGCGCCTGCCGGAATGCGTGAAGTCGTGAAACCTTGTTGCTCGGCTCGACTGCGGACACAAAGAGCAAGCCCTTTGAAGCCCGCAAAGGGTGGCAAGCCCTCGATCCCAACCCGCGCCCAACGTCAGCTTTCGCCCCCTAGCGCTGCGCCTGGGCGAGCGCGGCGTCGATCAGCGTCTTGGCGGCGGCGAAGGCGGCGAGAATCGCGGGATCGGGCTCGGGCGGCTTTTCCGGCGCGGCGGGAGAGCCCGAGGGCGAGGGGCGATTGCCGGAGGATGCGACGGGGAGGCGGCCTAACGCCTCCCGGCCCATGTGCGGCAGCGGGTCCTGCGGCGTGCCGCCGACGCGATATTCGAAATGCAGATGCGGGCCGGTCGACAGGCCCGAATTGCCGGAGAGCGCGATGATCTCGCCCTGCCGCACTTTCTGCCCGTCCGAGACGCGAATCTCGGAGAGATGGTTGTAGGTCGTCTCGTAGCCGCCGTGCTTGAGCACGACGCGGTCGCCGTAGCCATGAGCGACGCCGGTGCTCTCGACCACGCCGTCGGCGGAAGCGCGGATCTGGCTGCCGACCGCCGCGCCGAAATCGAGGCCGGCGTGCAATCTGGTGATGTGCAGGATCGGGTGGAACCGCATGCCGAACAGCGAAGTCACCCGCGCGCCGCGAATCGGCGGCAGCAGGCCGCCGACCGCGACCGCGCCGCTGTCGGCGGGGCGGCCCGCGCCGGGCCGCTCGGGGGGCAGTGGGACGCCGGGGCTGCTCGGCGGCAGCGGGATGATGTCGGGCAGCGCGTCCTCCTTGCCCACGAAGCAGCGATAGGAGCCGTCGCTCAGCTCGAAGGCGTAGCAATCGACGCTCATCGCCGCGCCGGTCAGGCCGACGTAGATCACGCGGCTGGCGGGCTGGGACTTCAGGCGCGGGCCGCGCGCGTAAATCAGCTTGAGCGTCTCGCCGGCGCCGAGCGCGGCGTCGAGATCGACGAGCCTGCCGAGCAGGCGCACGGCCTCGCGGATCACCGGCTCGGGCGCCGAACTGCGCAAGCCCGCGCTGTAGACGCCGTCGGCCAGATTGAAATGCGAGCCGACCGGCGGCCGGTCGGAATCGTCGAGGAAGCCTGGCGGCAGGCGCGGCTCGGCGCCCTCGCCATAGAGCCCGTTCTCGGCCAGCGCGACGGTTCCCACATATTCGCCGTCCTGATAGATCGCGAGTTGGGCGACGCGATAGACGCCGGCGGGATCGACGGCGCCGACCGCCAGCGCGACGGAGCCGACGCGCAACGACTGGATGTTGTAGAGCCGTTTGGCGGTCGCTTCGACGGCCTGCGCGCTAACCGGCTCGTAGCCGCTTTCGATCAGCAGATCGGCGATCTTCTGCGCGACCTTCGGCTTCAGCATCGCCTGTTTGAGCTGCGGTCGCCCGTTGTCGCCGCCGGGGATCGCGTCAAGCGGCTGGCTGGCCGCGCCGCTCGGGGGCGCGACCTCGACATTGTCGGGCGTCAACTCGCCGCCGTCGTCGTCGTCGCCCGCGTCCGGCGACCCCTCGGGCGCGAGCTGCGCGTTGAGCGCGTCGGCGGCGAGGCCATTGGCGGCGAACTTGCCGAGATAGCCGCCACTCGCCGGGGTCAACGGCTCCTCGACATAATAAGCCTCCGTCTCCTCTTTCGGCGCGCCGGCGGCGAGTTTGGCGGGCGCGGCAAGCGACATTTGCCGGGGCGCCTTGAGCGCGGCGCGCCGCACCAGCGCGGGATCGCCCGGCGCGTCGATGATGGTGGAAACGTGGGGCGCGCTCGCTGTCGCAGCCGCCGTGGGCGCCGGCGAGACCGGGAACTGGACAACATTGGGCGGCGGCGCAGGCGCGGCGTGGCGCCAGCGCTGCCAACCAAACGCCGCGACGCCCAGCGCCGCGACGACGCCCACGACAGCCAACAGGACGCCCAGACCGCGTTTCATCGACGTCGCATCGCCGCCCGCCGCCGCTCGGCGTCAGGAGGCGCGCGCAGCTCCGAACTCGCCCGATCCAAAGCCGCGTCCCCTCGATGCGTTCGGCAAGGCGGCATAGTGAGCGAAGAAAAGGCGCCGGTAAAGAGCGTGACTGACAATCAAACACCTGCGAAAATGGACGGATCGAATCGAACCCCAGGCAAAAACGGGGCGAGGGATCGCGGCGTCCAGTTCGAGCAGCCCGTAAGAAGCCGGTAGCGGCCGCTCGCGCCGCGTCCAGAAACCTTTGGAGCGTAGCATGAATGCGATCGCGCGCAGCCTTGTGGTTCTCGCCGTCGCCGGACACATCGGCCTGTCGGTGGCGGACGCGTTCGCAAGGGGCAACGGAGCGGCGGGCGGCGCTGCGGGCGGCTCCGGCGGCGCGGGCGTCGGCTCGTTGAACCTGGCGCAGTCCACCACCGGCAACGGCGACGGCCCCGCGCCCGCGCCAGGCAATCACGGCGCCGGCGCGCCGGCGCCCTCGGGCGGGTGCTCCGTCGGCCTGCAACTGCCCGACCCCAACAATTACGTAACCCCGCTCGAAGGTGTCGCCGCGATCAGCGATCAGACAAGGCAATATATCGAGCAATGCGGTTGCAACACGCAGGCCTGCGTCGCCGACGCGCTCGACCATTACGCCGACGCGCTGGAGAAACTGGCGCCGCGCCTGCCGAAAGCGCTGCGCAGCCTGCCGAAGGTCGTTCACGAGGCCGCCCAACGCGCTCGCGTCGCGCCGACGGTGAAGGCGGCGGTGCGCGTGCTGCGCGCGGCGGTTGCCATCGTGCACAAGACGATCTCGCTGCTGCGCGCCGCCGACCCCGATGCGAAGGCGCTCGCCTCGCGCGGCGGCGATCTCGTCGCCGGCACGCTCAACACCGCCGCTTCCGCGCTGGAGCGCGCCGACACCTTGTGAGCCTGTCGATCTCGCGCCATTTTCGAGCTAAGCATGCGCTCCTCTGTCGTCAGCACGAAGGAGCCGCGATGCCGCCTGTGCCGATAGCGCGTCGCCGCCTTGCGGCGATGCTGGCGCTCGCGACGGCTTGCCTTTGCGCTCCAGCGGTCGCGGCCGAGCGGCGCGTCGCGCTGGTGATCGGGGAGGGCGCCTATCAGTCCGCGCCGCAACTCGCCAACCCGCCCAATGACGCGCGCGACATCGCGCAGACCCTGCGCACGCTCGGCTTCGAGGTGACCCTGTCGCTCGATCTCGATCAGGCGCAGATGGGTCGCGCGATCGAGGATTTCGGCGCCCGCGCGCAGGGCGCCGATCTCGCGCTGTTCTATTACGGCGGGCATGGACTTCAGCTTTCGAGCCACAATTATCTCGTGCCGGTCGACGCCGCGCTGCACAGCCCGGCCGACATCGCGCGGCAGACGGTGCCGCTCGATTCCGTGATCGAGGCGATGGCGAAAAGCCACGGCCGCCGGCTGGTGTTTCTCGACGCCTGCCGCGAGAATCCGCTCAAGCGCGAGGATGCCGCGCCCGTCGCGCCGGGGCTCGCCCGCGTCGGCAAGGCGGCCGATTTCATGATCGCCTTCGCCACCCAGCCTGACGCGGTCGCCTTCGACGGAGCAGGTCGCAACAGCCCGTTCGCGCAAGGGTTGCTCGCCCATCTCACGACCTCGGGCGTCGATCTCTCCAACACCCTGATCGCGGTGCGGCGCGACGTGATCGCGGCGACCGGCGGCGAGCAGGTGCCGTTCGATAGTTCCTCGCTCACCAGACAGGTCTATCTCGCTGGCGAAGGCGCGGGCGACGCCAGCCCCGAGGCGTCGTTGTGGCGGCTTGCCGCGCCTGCGCGCGACGGCGATCTGTTGCAGATCTATCTGCAACGCTATCCCACCGGCGCCCACGCTAAGGACGTGCGCGCCCTGCTGGTGAATGCGGCGGCCGCGCAGCCGGTGAAGTCGAAGGACCCCTCGGCGGAAGAGGAAATCTGGCGGCTGGCGCTGAGTTCGCGCGAGCCGGCGCTGGTCGAACTCTACCGCACGCGCTTTCCCCAGGGCGTCCACGCCAAAGACGCTGAGGAACTGGCCGCGCGGCTCGCGGATGCGCTCGCCTCGCAGAAGGACGCGGGCGTGTTGTGCGAGCGCTACGCCACCCATCCCAACGACGCCACCGCCAGCGCGCCCGGCGCCGATCTGGCGACGCTGAAGGTCAACGCGCAGGCGGCGATCGCGGCTTGCGAGAGGGCGCGCGCGGCCGCGCCCAACTCCGCCCATTATGTCGCCTTGCTCGCCCGCGCGACATACGCCGCCAGCCGCTTCGAGGAGGCGGTCAAGCTCTATCGCGCGGCGTCGGAAGCGGGCGATTCGCGCGCGCTGGTCAGTCTGGGCCGATTGCAGGAGACCGGCGACCATGTTCCAAAGGATGTCGCCCTGGCCTATGCGAACTACGCCAAGGCGGCCGAACGCGGCGCGGCGGACGGGGCGATCAACCTCGCCGTGGCGCTGACCGAAGGCAAAATCATGCGCAAGGATCTCGCGCGCGCCTATTCTTTGCTGAAGAGCGCGGCCGACGGCGGCTCGGCGATCGCGACGTTCGATCTTGGCAAATTCGCCGACGACGGCTTAGGCGGGCCGGCGACCGACGCGCTGGCGCTCTATCGTCGCGCCGCCGCGCTCGGCGAGCCCAATGGATTTCGGGCGGCGGCGGTGCTGCTGGATGAAGGGCGGCATGGGCCCAAGGACGCCGATGCGGCGGCCGACGCCCTGTTGCGCGCGGTCGTGGCCGATTCAGGCCTGGCGATCGGCGAACTCACGGGGCCGACGCAGGCCTGGACGCCGGCGACTGTCACGGCGTTGCAGAAGCGGCTGAAGGGGGCCGGCTATTACGACGGCCCGCTCGACGGCAAGAGCGGGCCGGGGATGGCGGCCTCGCTGAAGCGATGGCGCCTATTGGGCGATCCGCGCGGCGGCGCGCTCGTTCACTCGACCAGATGAGTTTCGACCCGACGATTGATCGGATCGAACGGGTCCGGCGCACGGGGCTTGGTGGGGCCGAAACCCTTGGCGACGAGTTCGTCGCGCCCTACGCCGCGCGACGCCAGAAAGCTGGCGACCGCCTCGGCCCGGCGCTCGGACAGATGCAGATTATACTTCTCCGTGCCGGTGGCGTCGGTGAAGCCGTCGATGGCGAATTTCTGCCCTTTGAGCTGGGGATCGTGCAGCGCCTGGGCGAACTGGCCGAGATTTTCCTTCGCCGCCGACGTCAGACGGTCGGAATCGAACTCGAAATTCACCAGCAGGTCGAACGGTTTGGGCGCGCTCGCGGCGGGGGCGCAATCGGGGTCGCCCTCGAAGCAGATCTTGCGCGTTTGGCCGAGTTTGGCGGCTTTGGCCTGACGGAAGTAGTCCACGATCTTGCCGGCGGTGTAGGCCGGATCGGCATAAGCGGGGGCCGCCATCAGCATGGCGACGCCGGCGACGGTGAAAAAGCGGGCGCGCATGGGTTCACTCCAAAATCGCCGACGCGGCGGTTTGCCTACGAGGCGCCGGCTCTGCAATTTGCTTACGGTCTGAATTATAGCGCAAAGCGAGCGCCAGTTGAACGCCTTTTGCGGCAAACTGGCGCGCAAAGACGCGCGGCGTTACGATTGCGGCCGTATTTAAGGTTTTGAACGCGATGGCGCAGGACATGGACGACAAAACCGTGTTTCAGCCGGGCCCGCAGGGCAGCCTGCGCCCCGGCGTGCGGCTCAACGACATGTTCGAGATCGAGCGCCTGATCGCCGAAGGGGGTATGGGCGAGGTTTACAAGGGGATCGCCGTCGCCTCGGGCGATCCGGTCGCCATCAAGCTGGTGCGCCCGGAGATGGCGCGCCAGGCCGAAGTGATCGCGTTGTTCAAGCGCGAGGCGGCGATCCTGCACAATCTGCCGCACGACGCGATCGTGCGTTACTACGTGTTTTCGATCGATCGCGAATTGGAGCGCGCCTATATCGCGATGGAATATGTCGACGGCGTCTCGCTGCAGAAGCGGCTCGCCTCGGGGCCGATGACCGTCGCCGACGTGCGCGTGTTGCTGCGCCGGATCGGCTCCGCGCTGGAGCTGGCGCACGCCAACGGCATTGTCCACCGAGACATCTCCAGCGACAATATAATCCTGCCGAACGGCGACCCGCGCCGGGCCAAGATCGTCGATTTCGGCATCGCCCGCGCCTCCAAGCTGGGCGAAGGGACGATCCTGGGCGATGGGTTCGCCGGCAAATATAACTATGTCTCGCCCGAGCAACTCGGCTTGGCTGGCGGACAGGTGACGTCGAAATCCGACATTTACAGTTTCGGCCTCGTGATCGCCGAGGCCTTGCGCGGCAAGGCGATCGACATGGGCGGCACGCAGGCGCAGGTTATCGAGAAACGGCGCAAGGTCCCCGACCTCTCCGACGTCGACGTATCGCTGCGGCCGTTGCTGACGGCGATGCTGGCGCCCGACCCCGAGGATCGGCCGGCCAATATGGCCGAGATCGCCGCCTGGGGGGAGACCGGCGAGCGCACGCAGGTTCATGCGCCCGCGCCGCCGCCGCCGATCCCGCCCGCGCGCAGAGGGTGGGCGGGGGCGATTGCGGCGGCGGTGGTCGTCGCCGCCCTGGCGGCGGGCGCCTATTACGGGCGTGAGCAGATTGGCGGCGTGATCGCGCCCTGGATCGCGGTCGCGCCGACGCCGACCGCGACGCCGACGGTCCTGCCGCCGCTGCCGCCGTCGACGCCCACCGTGTCGCCGTCGCCCACCCCGCCCGAAACGGCTGCGCCGACGCCCAGCCCCGATCTCAGCGTTACGCCGACGCCCAGCCCGACGCCCGCGACGCCGACGGCCGTTCAGGCCGAGACGCCTTCCGTTCAGGCGCTGCTGGACCAATTGCCGCCCAAACCCGCGCAAACGGAAGTCGCGCTGGGGAGCTTCGACCTCGGCGCCGCGTTGCGCGTCGAACTGCCCGCCTTCGCCGATCCCGGCGGCAAGGGGTTGACGCTGCACGCGACGCCGGCGCCGCCGGCGGGCTTGACGCTGCACGATCTCGGCGGCGGCAAGTCGGCGCTGGAGGGGGCGGCGACCGCGGTCGGTCGGTTCGGCTTCGACGTCGTCGCGGTCAACCACAATGGCCGCAGCGCGCGCGTGAAGGTGTCGCTCGCGGTGACGGGCCTCGCGCCCAAACCCGCGCAAACCGTTGTCACGCTCGAACCGGCGACGTTGGGAACGCCCTATAGCGCAGGCTTGCCGCCGTTTCGTTCGTCCGAAAAGCTGACGTTGCGGGCCGAGCGGCTGCCGGAGGGGATCGTTTTCGCCGATCTCGGCGGGGGCCTCAGCCAACTCGCGGGACGCCCGGCCAAGGCGGGGCGTTTTGGCTTCGACGTCGTCGCCGCGACGCCTTCCGGCGTCGAGGGCCGCATGGCCGTCAAGCTCGACATCGCCACCGCAGCGGCGCCTTCGCCCGAGCCGACGCCGACGGTCGCGCCCGAGCCCACGCCGACGCCGACGGTCGCGCCCACACCGACGGTCGCGCCCACGCCGACGGTCGCGCCGACGCCCACCACTTCGGCGACACCCGGTCCCGCGCCGACGCCCACCGCCACGCAAAGCTCTGCGCCGGCTCCCACCGTCGCCGCCTTCCTGCGCGACTTCGACGGCGGTCCGTGCTTCGCGGCGCGGTCGGCGGCGGACGATGCAACGGGCGCCAGGTTCGAGGCGGTCGGGTCGGACAGGAGCGCCTTCGCGCGCTTCGCGGCCGCCTATGGCGGCGTGTTTCATCGCGAGGCGGAGGTGCGCGCCGAGCTCGTCACGCCGCCGCAATGCCCCGTCGCCGACTTCATCAAACGGACGGCGGCCGCGCCGCGCGCGCCGCGCCTGACGCTCGACAATCTCGAAGTCGGCAAGGGCCGGCCGCTTTCCGGTGCAGTGACCGATCTTTCCGGCCGGCAATTGCTGTTGCTGGCGATCGGCGACAGCGGGCGGGCGGTGAAGGTGCGCGTGCAGACCTCGCCCGGCGGCGATGGCGCCTCGTTCAACCTGGGTCTGTTTGGCGATGCGGATTCGTTCGGCAAGCCGCAACTGTTGCTGGCGATCGACTCGGACAAGCCGCTCGCCGGCCTCGACGCGTTTCGCGCCGGCCCGTCTGCGGAGGTGCTGGGCAGGATCGCCGCGCAGCCACGCGAGGCGGGCGTTTCCGCCGCGCTTGGCCTGTTCAAGCTGGTGGAGTGATACAGCTTTCGGCTGGCGTCTCGTCTTGCGGCGCCCCCCTTGATGGGGGAGGGCGCCGCAGACGGCGCCGCTCAGGGCGAGGGCGTCAGCGCGTAGAGGCAGGTCTCCATCAGCGCGTCCTCGGGCTCGGGCGCCTTGGCGGCGATCTGGGTCGTCGACTTGCGCGCGATCATCGAGGACGGCACCGCCTCGATGTTGGCGCCGATGCCGCGCCCGGCGCCGAGCAGGCGGGTGCGCAGCGCATAGTCGGGACCAAGTTCGCGCCGCTCGCCTTGAGCGGCGGCGAGCGCCGATTTGACGCCTTCGAGGAACGGCGCGGATTTGCGGGCCGAGGCCAATACGATGTAATCCTCGGGCGCGCTCCGGGGCACGGGAATGTCGGCGTCGGAGACGGTCGCGAGATCGCGGATCGCGCCGGGGCGGGTCTCGTCGAAGGCGTAGAGCTTGGACTGCACGAGGCCGAAATGCCCGACCCGGAACGTCGCCTTCGGTCCCACAGGGAGCTGATCGTGCGAGGCGAGCGGCACCATCGCGGTCTGACCCTCGGCCGCGGGCAAGGCGGGATCGGACACCCACACCTGCCACGAGCAGGCGCCGCCGGCGCCCGCCGCGCCGATTTGCGGCGAGACGAACGCGCGCGCGCCGGGCTCGCCCGAGCCTTGCGCGAACAGCCGCGAGGCGAAGCTGCG
>JANYIH010000089.1 GCA_025358745.1 Hyphomicrobiales bacterium
GTCAGCAAGGCGGGGTCCGCCTCCAGCGCTGCGGCGTCGCCCGCGAAGGCGACCCGGCCGTTGACGAGCACATAAGCGCGCTCGACCAGCGGCAGCACCGTCTCGGCGTGATGCTCGACCAGAACCATCGCCTTGACGCCGTGCAGCTTCCCCAGCGCCTGCATCACTTCCCTGACGACGGTCGGGGCGAGGCCCTCGAACGGCTCGTCGGGCAGGATCAGGCGGCTCGGGACCACCAGGGCGCGGGCGATGGCGACCATCTGCCGCTCGCCGCCCGAGAAGTTCTCGGCTTTGGCGCGCTTGCGCTCGCGCAGGCGCGGGAGCAGCTCGAACACCTCCTCGATCCTGAACCCGCCCGGCCTCGCCCTCGCGAACGTGGAAATCGACGCCGGTCAGCACCGTCGAGCCGGCATAACCCGCCGCCAGTCCTTTGACTTCGAGCAGAATCGGCGCGTCCGCGGGCGCGCGCCGCTCGGTCGCGGGCGCGGCCGCATCGCCGTCTCTGGCGGCGTCGAGATAGGCGGCCACCACGGCGGGGTTGGCGGCGACCTCGGCTGGCGCGCCGTCGGCGATGATGCGGCCCTGATGCAGCACGGATATGCGGTCGGAGATCGCCAGCACGCGGTCGATGTCGTGCTCGATCAGCAGCACCGCATGGGTTTTCGCCAGCCGCTGGATAAGCGCCGCGACGACGACGCGGTCGGCCTCGGCCAGCCCCGCGAGCGGTTCGTCGAGCAGCAGCAGTTTGGAATCGATGGCGAGCGTGACGGCGATCTCCAGCAGCCGCTTAGCGCCGTGCGGCAGATTGATGACGTCCTGCGCGCCATTGTCGGCCAGCCCCACCGCATCGAGGATCGACCAGGCGCGCTGGTTGATCACGTCGTTTCGATGCGCGTCGCGCAACATTCCGCGCGCCGACCGCCCAGCACGGTCGCGCCGAGCGTCGCGACGGCGATCGCTGCGAGGTCGTTGCCGTAGCCGCCGAGCGCGACGAAAGCCGCGACATAGGACGCGCTGCCGAAGAAAACGGAAGCGCCGAACGGCGCCAGCCCGGTATAGCCGACCAGCAGGTTCACGCCCGCGCCATAGAGCGCATAGATTGCGATTTGCGTGATGAGCGAGATCGGCGCCCCTTGCGCGATCCAAAGCGCGCTCAAAGCCGCCAGGACCGCCGCGACCCAGAGATAGGGCGCCCCAAAAGCGCGGTCATTCGAATCGTTCCCAGCGCTCGCCGAACAGGCCGCGCGGGCGCGCCAGCAGCACCACCGCCATCAGCACGTACATCGCCGCGCCCGACCAACTGGGAAAGAACCGGATCGTCTGCGCCGTCACGACCCCGACCATCAGCCCGGCCACGACGGCTCCAGCGAACGAGCCCAGCCCGCCAATGGTGACGATCACGAACGCCGGCATGATCGCGCCCCCCGCCATCGCCGGCTGCACCGTCCACATCGGCCCCGCCAACATGCCGGCGAGCCCCGCCAGCAGGCAGCCGAGGCCGAACACGCCGCTCAGCACAATCGGCAGATTGACGCCGATGAGGCCCACCATTTCGGGATCGCGCGAGCCGGCGCGAATGATGCGCCCGAACGGGGTGAACTCGATGAATGCCCAGAAAGCGGTGAGCGAAACAACGGTCGCGGTCAGCACGACGAGCCGGTATTCGGTGATCAGGATCGGCCCGTATTCGAGGAAGCCCGGGAACGCCTTCGGCTCGCTGAAGGGCAGGGGCGGGCCGCCGTAGATCAGCTTCAGCACCGCTTCGGCGAACAGCGCCAGCGCGAAGGTGAGGATCAGCCCGAGCAGCGGCTCCTTGCCGTAGAGCCGGCGGACAAAGATCATCTGTACCGCCACGCCGATCAGGCCGGTCAGCACGGGCGCGAGCAACGCCGCCGGCCAGCCGAACCGTTGCGACAGCGTCAGCGCGAGATAAGCGCCGATGGCGAAGAACGCGCCATGCGCGAAATTGACGATGCCGAGCAGGCCGAGCACGATCGACAGGCCGGTCGCGATCAGCACGTACAGAAAGCCCAGCACGAGCCCGTTGACCGCCTGGGAGAGAATCATGTCGAACATGTCGGCTCGCTCGTGAAGGCGGCGCCCCGGGATCTACAGAGAACCCATCTTGCAGGTCGATTGCGCTTCGCCGCCGAACGCGGCGTCGATGCCGGCTTTGGTCTTGGGCGCTTCCTCCTTGATGTCGAAATAATCCCATTTGTCGGTAATTTTCGGCTTGATGCCGGCCACCAGCAACCGGTTGACCATCTGATGATCGAACGGACGATAGGGGCAATCGAGATCGCCGCGCTGTTATTTCCAATGCTCCAGCGCCTCGACGATCTTGGCTGAATCGGTCGAGCCCGCCGCGTCGATAGCGTCGTAGAGCGCCTTGGCCGCCATCCAACCCATCCACGCCTTGTCGGCGGCGGGGCGGTTGTATTTTTTCTCGTAATCGGCCGCCCTCTGCTGTTCTTCCGGCGTATTGCTGGGGTTCTTATAATACCAGGTGATGGTGTAGAGCCCGTCGGCGCCTCCGGCCCGACGCCCCAGATATCGGTATTGCCGACCGAGATCTCGGCGAACGGAATCTTGCCGCGCATCCCCAGTTCGTTCCACTGTTCGAGGAAAGTCGTGAGATCGTTGGCCGAAAGGCCGCCGATCACCACGTCGGGCTTGGCGGCGCGAATCTTCAAAATGAACGAGGAAAAATCCGGCGTGTTGAGCGGCGCCTCGTCGGCGCCGACGACCTCGCCGCCGTTCTCATTCATGTAATTCGTGAACGCCTTCTTGATGTCCTGCCCGAAGGCGTAGGAGGCCGTCAGCAGATACCATTTCTTGCCGAGCAAAGCGCAATAGGGCGCGAGCACCTTGGTGTGGACGTCGACCGGCGGCTGGAGGCGGAAGGTGCAGCGATTGCAGGAGGCGCCGGTGATCGATCCGGCCGCCGCATTGGCCGCGATATAGGGCACTTTCGCCTTGTTGGCGACCGAGGAGATCGCCAGCGCGAACGAGGACAAGGCGCCGCCGAGCAGGCCGACGACCTTGTGCCCCTGCACCAGCCGTTGCGCGCTCTGTTGCGCCCCGTGCGGATTGGGTTCATCGAGCCAGACCAGTTCGACCGGCCGGCCCAGCAGCTTGCCGCCGCGCTGCTCCAGCGCGAGCATCGACCCTTGCGCGAGATATTCGGCCTGCTGGGTGATCTGCCCGGTCTTGGCCCAAACCATGCCGATCTTGATCGGCTCGTCGGCGCGGGCGCGGCTGAGATAGGGCGCAGCGATCGCCGACGCCGCGACGCCGGCCGAGGCGGTCAAGAAATTGCGCCGGTCGAGGGGGCTCAGGCCCGGAAGCTCGCAAAGGTCGGTCACGACGTCGTCCTCCCCGCGCCGCTTTCTCGTCAAAGTCCTTGTCGCGGCGGCTTGTCTGGCCTTCTTAGTCGGGACCGGTTATCAGTCAAGCCAACCGGGAGAGGGACAAAAACGTCAAGCGCGATCTCGACGTCGCCAAGCCGTCGCCGCGCTCGACCGGCGGGGCGCCAGGGCCCGAATCGAAAGTCGTCGCAGGCGCGCAAGGGCGGCAACAGGGGTCGATTCAAGGCGCAACCCCTTGCAAAGCGTCGAAAATCGCTGATTTTCTCGCTTTTGCGCCCGGTTTGAAAGTACAGACGGCGCCTTTTCGCGCGCTCTTCGTGATCGGGTCGCTAAAATTGCCGCGAACCGGAAAAATCACGCGCCATTCGTCAACTTTCTGCAAACAAGCGTCAAGAGACCTTGCAATTCCGCGCAACCGATGTACGGACATCTGTGCTTGAAAGGAATGCAATATGGCTACGGGTACGGTAAAGTGGTTCAACGCCACGAAGGGTTTCGGGTTCATTCAGCCCGATGGCGGCGGAACGGACGTGTTCGTTCACATCAGTGCGGTCGAACGGGCCGGCATGCGTGAATTGAACGAGGGTCAGAAGATCAGCTACGACATCGTCGCCGACAAGCGCAGCGGTAAGTCGTCCGCGGACAATCTGAAGGCGGCCTGAGCGGAAAACCTCGGCGCTTTCACGCGCCGGGCGTAGCTCCAGTCGATACACGACCTCAACCCCAGGGTTTGAGGCCCCCGATTGCCGCGCCTTCCACTAGCGCGGCAACGTTTGAAGATTTTCGCGCCCAGCGGCGCGGCTTCGTATTTTCCCTGCGCCGCCGATATTTCAGCCCTCGCGTCTTGCCTTGCGCGCTTCTCGGCTTCGCTTGTCCGGCTTACCCCCGATATGAGCCGCGCCACCCTGTTGCGAGGGGCCGAGCGGTTCGATGCCAGGCGTCTCGCCGATCCGTTTCTTGATGTCAGCGGTGAACTTTCCCGCCGCTTCCGCCGAAATCTCGAACTTGGTCTCGTGATCGAACACGCGGATTGTGCCGATGTCGGCCTTGGTGAGGCCGCCCGCGCGGCAGATCATCGGCAGCAGCCATTTCGGATCGGCGCCCTTGGAACGGCCGATGTCGATGCGGAACCAGGCCCCGCCAGCCAGAGAATGCTTGCCGCCGGCTGTCGCCGACTGTTTGCTCCCACCCGCGCGCGCGGGTGTCGCCTCGTCGTAACCCTCTGAGTTCACGCGCCCGCGCGGGGCAGGGCGCTCGGTATAGACCGGCCGGGCACGGCCCGCGGGCGGCCGTTCGCCGGGATCGGTGACGTCTTCGATCGCCGGCAGGCGCGCGCGGTAGAACCGCACCAGCGCGCAGGCGATGTCTTCGGCGCTGCGCTCGGCGATGAGGCGGCGCGCCATTTCCAGATCATCGTCAGATCCGGGCTCGGCCAGCGTCGGGTCGGCGAGAAATCGCTCCGTGTCGAGCGCGCGCACATCCGCCGCGCTCGGCGGG
>JANYIH010000154.1 GCA_025358745.1 Hyphomicrobiales bacterium
ACCTGAAGAGCGCGCTCAACGTCAACCCGTTGTTCTTTGTCGGCGTCGCCTCGGCTTTCGCGCTCGCCTGGGCGCTGCGCAATACGCGCTGGGGACTGGTTGTTCGCACCGTGGGCGACAGCGCGGCGGCCGCGCGCGCGATGGGCGTTTCGGTCAACGGCGTCAGGTTGATGACGACGACCATCGGCGGCTTCTTCGCCGGCGTCGGCGGCGCGTTCCTGTCGCTGTCCTATCCCGGCTCATGGAACCAGGGCCTCTCCTCCGGACAGGGATTGATGGCGGTGGCGCTGGTGATTTTCGCGCGTTGGAGCCCACTGCGCTGCGTCGGCGCGGCGTTGCTGTTCGGCGCGGCGGGCGCCATCGGGCCGTCGCTGCAATCGATCGGCGTGACGCAGGGCTATTATTTCTTCAACGCCGCGCCCTACATCCTGACCCTGGCGATCATGATTGCGACGTCCAGCGCCAAGCACGCCGCCGCCGACATGCCCGGCGAACTCACGATGGCAAAGTGACGATGACGACATCAATCGAAGCCGACCCCTATCCCTGGCCCTACAACGGCGATCTCAGGCGTGAGAACACGGCCATCGTGGTGATCGACATGCAGACCGACTTTTGCGGTCGTGGTGGTTATGTCGACAAGATGGGATACGATCTCTCGTTGACGCGCGCGCCGATTGAACCGATCAAGGCGCTGCTCGCGGCAGCGCGCGCGAAGGGCTACCACATCATCCACACGCGCGAGGGACATCGACCGGACCTGTCCGATCTGCCCGCCAACAAGCGCTGGCGCTCGCGGCGCATCGGCGCAGGGATTGGCGAACCCGGGCCTTGCGGGAAAATTCTCGTGCGCGGCGAGCCCGGTTGGGAGATTATTGCCGAACTCACGCCCGCGGCGGGCGAGATCGTGATCGACAAGCCCGGCAAGGGCTCGTTTTGCGCCACCGATCTCGAACTCATCCTGCGCACGAAAGGCATCGAGAACCTCGTGCTGACCGGCATCACCACCGACGTCTGCGTCCACACGACGATGCGCGAGGCCAACGACCGCGGCTTTGAATGTTTGCTGCTGGAGGATTGCTGCGGCGCGACTGACGCGAGCAATCACTTCGCGGCGATCAGGATGGTCAAGATGCAGGGCGGCGTATTTGGCGCGGTCGCGAATTCGAATACCCTGATCGCAGGCCTGCCATGATGCGCCGCGCCTACGCGCATCGCCTGTCGATGCGCGCGCCCGACGACGTGAGCGCGCTTGAGGCGGCATTCGCGTCGGGAACCATTCAGGCCGACCAAGTCGTGGCGATCCTCGGCAAGACCGAAGGCAATGGCTGCGTCAACGATTTCTCGCGCGGTTTCGCCACCCGCGCGCTATGCGACGCGTTGGCTCGGGCGGGCGCAAATCCCCGCGATGTTTGTCTGGTCATGTCGGGCGGAACGGAGGGCGGGCTCAGCCCCCACATTCTCGTATTGGAAGCGCGCGAGACGAGCGATGCCGCGCAAGGCGCGGCGCTTGCGCTCGGCCGCGCGCGCACTTCGGCTCTCGCGCCCGAGCAGATCGGGCGAATGGCGCAGGTCGATCTCGTCGCCGAGGGGGTCTTGCGCGCCATCGGCGACGCTGGCCTCGATGCCCTGGCCGACGTGCACTTCGTACAGATCAAATGCCCGTTGCTGACTGCCGAACGGATCGCCGAAGCCGACCAGCGCGGCGCGGCGACGGTGACGCGCGACACCCTCAAATCGATGGGCCTTTCGCGCGCCGCCAGTGCGCTCGGCGTCGCGGTCGCGCTCGGCGAGGTTTCGCGCGAGGCGTTGTCGGAGGCCGACATCGGCGCCAATTTCGCGCGCTACTCCGGCCGCGCCTCGACGTCCGCAGGAGTGGAGTTGATTGATCACGAAATCGTCGTGCTCGGCGCATCCCCGCGCTGGACCGGGCCACTGCGGATCGATCACGCCGTAATGGCCGATGCGCTCGACATCGAGCCGGTCCGGACGGCGCTGGCGCGACTGGGGCTCGGGGCGAACGGCCAACTGAAGTCGGCGCAGCAGGGCAGGCTCGTCGCGTTGCTGGCCAAGGCTGAGGCGAGCTCACACGGGACTTTGCGCGGTCGGCGCCACACCATGCTCAACGACAGCGATATTTCCTCTACCCGCCACGCCCGCGCCTTCGTCGCCGGCGCGCTCGGCGGTCTCATCGGCCACGCCGAGATCTACGTCTCCGGCGGCGCCGAGCATCAGGGGCCGGACGGCGGCGGGCCAGTGGCGATCATCGCCCACAACGGAGACATGGCATGAGCGCGCCCCTTCTGCGCCGCGGCCTATCGCTGGAGACGTTCGGCATGAGCAAAAGCTTCGGCGCCTTGCGGGCGCTCGACAATGTTTCGATCAAGGTTCCCGCCGGGACTTTCCACGCGCTGTTGGGTGAGAATGGGGCCGGCAAATCGACGCTGGTCAAGTGCATCATGGGCTTTTACAGCGCCGATAAGGGTCAGTTGGTTCTCGACGGCGCCGAGGCGCAGGTTCGCAATCCACGCGACGCGCAGGCGCTCGGCGTCGGCATGGTCTATCAACATTTCACGCTCGCCCCGGCCTTGACGGCGGCGGAAAACCTCGTCGTCAGCCGAGCCGATGCGCCCTCGTTCATCAACTGGCGCGCCGAGCGTCGCGCGTTGAACGAGTTTCTCGAACGGATGCCGTTCCGCGTGCCGCTCGACCGCCCGGTGTCGGGCCTCGCGGCAGGCGAAAGGCAGAAACTGGAAATCCTGAAGCTGCTGTATCTCAACCAACGGTTTCTCATACTCGACGAGCCGACTTCAGTGCTTACGCCAGGCGAGGCTGACGAGATTCTCGGGTTGCTGCGCGATATGGCGCAGCGGGGCGAAGTCACGGTGATGATGATCTCGCACAAATTCCGCGAGGTCGAGGCGTTCTGCGACGCGTTCTCGGTGCTGCGGCGAGGCGCGAAGGTCGGCGAGGGTGAGGTTGGGGTCGTGCCGACCCGCGAAATGGCGCGGATGATGATTGGCGATTCGGTGGTGCGGCCCTCGGCTGCTCGGGGGGCGCGGCCGCCACGCAACGCCACGCTCGAGATCGCTGGCCTGACGGTCGAAGGCGACGAGGCGCGCGAGAAGGTGGTCGACTTCAACCTGAAGATCAAGGGCGGCGAGATCGTCGGCGTCGCCGGCGTTTCCGGCAACGGCCAGAGCGAGCTGGTCGAGGCTTTGTCTGGCCAGCGGCCAATCAAGCGCGGTCAGGTGTTGATAGATGACAAGGATTTCGAGCCGAAGCGCGACCATTTCGCCCGGTTCAAGGTGTTCGGTCTGCCCGAGGAGCCGTTGAAGAACGCCACGGCGCCCGTCATGTCGGTCGCGGAAAACATGGCGTTTCGCGACTTCGACCGGCCGCCGATGTCGAGCCTGTCGTTCTGGCTGTCGCCGGGGCCGATGCGCGCGCGGGCGCGCGAGTTGATCGCGCGCTACAATGTCAAGACGCCCTCGACCGAGACGCCGATTCGCGATCTCTCCGGCGGCAACGTGCAGCGCGCGGTGCTCGCGCGCGAACTTAGCCAAGAGGTCGACGTGCTGATCGTCGCCAACCCCTGTTTCGGGCTCGATTTCGCCTCCGTCGCCGACATCCGCGCCCAGATTATGGAGCAGCGCAATCGCGGCGCGGCGGTGCTGCTGGTGTCGGAGGACCTCGACGAAATTCTCGAACTCGCCGACCGCATCGCGGTGATGTCGGGCGGCCATGTCGCCTATGAAGCCCGGGCGGAGGGCGCCGATCGCACCACGATCGGCCGGCATATGGCGGGGCATTGAGACATGATCGAGGTTGCGGCCCAACCATTTCCGTTCGCGCTTGATCCCGCCCATGTCGCGCTGGTGGTGATCGACATGCAACGCGACTTTCTTGAGGCGGGAGGGTTTGGCGAAACGCTCGGCAACGACCTGACGCCGGTCAAACAGATCGTGCCGTCCGTCGCCGCGCTGATCACGCTGTTTCGCGCGCGAGGCTGGCCGATCTTTCACACCCGCGAAAACCATGCGCCCGACCTCTCGGACTGCCCGCCCGCCAAACGCCTGCGCGGCAAACCGTTTTTGCGGATTGGCGATCTTGGGACCATGGGCCGCATCCTGATCCGCGGCGAACCGGGAGCCGACATTGTGCCCGAACTCGCCCCGGCGCCGGGGGAGATCGTCGTAGACAAGCCCGGCAAGGGCATGTTTTACGCCACCGACATCGGCGAACGGTTGACCGCGATGGGTGTCAGTCAACTGGTGTTTGCAGGCGTGACGACCGAGGTTTGCGTGCAAACCTCGATGCGGGAGGCGAACGATCGCGGGTACGAATGCTTGTTGATCGAGGACGCCACCGCCTCTTACTTCCCCGCTTTCAAACAAGCCGCTCTCGAAATGATCCGCGCCCAGGGCGCCATCGTCGGTTGGACGACGCCGCTGGCGGCGCTGCAAGGGGCGCTGGGATGACCGAGGCTTCGCGCTGGGGCGCGCGAAGTCCCGCCAAGACTCCCGTGCGCACGCGCGTGTGGGATATTCTCGTGCGCGAGGGCGTCAATGTCGGACCGGCATTCGACCGAATTCCCAATTTCGTCGGCGCCGACATCGCCGCCAAGCGCCTGAGCGAACTCGACGCCTGGAAACAGGCGCGTGTGGTGAAGTGCAATCCCGACCCGGCGCAGATCCCGCATCGATCCGGTGAAGCTGGCCGCCAAGGGGGTCGATTTCGAGACCGCCGCGACCTCGCAGGGGTTCCTGCAATATGGCGAGCCTATTGGCTTCGTGGACATGCCGAAACTCGATTTCTGCGTCGTGGGCTGCGTCGCAGTGACGCGGGCGGGGAGACGCACCGGCAAAGGCGCTGGTTTCGCCGACCTGGAACAGGGGATTTTCCGCGAACTGGGTTTGGTTGACGATTCTACGCCGATTGCGACCACGGTGCATTCTCGTCAGGTTGTCGAGCGCCAGGCCGTCGAGATGGAGAGCCACGATTCCGCGCTGCATTTCATCGCGACCGAGGCGGAGTTGATCGAGACGCGCACGACCCATCCCCAGCCGCGCGGCGTCGATTGGTCGAAGCTGCGGCCCGATCAGTTCGCCGATGTCCCCTTCCTCGCCGATTTGCGGGCGCGGTTGGAAAGACGCTGACTCAAAACGCGCCGCGGTCGCGCTCGACGCAGGCCACGATATGGGCGTGCGCGGCGCGGATACGCCCCAGGCCGCGCGTGTCCTCATGCGTGACGATCCAGTATTCCCGGCTCGCCCGCCGTTCTGGCATCACGCGGCGCAGATCGGGGAAGCGGCGGGCGATGAAATCATGCGCCACGCCTATTCCGACGCCGGCGCGCACGGCTTCCAATTGCGTCACGGCGCTCGCGCATTCGAGTTGCGTCGGCGCGCCGCCGAACAACTCGCGAACGTAGTCGAGCGCGCTGGAGAAGGCGTATTCCTCGACATAGCCGATCAGGCGATGGCCGGCGAAATCCGGCCCCGGCGCGCCTTGCGCTTCGAGATAGGCGGCGCTGGCGTAGAGCCCCAAGGAATAATCGGTGAGCTTTCGCGCCACGAACCGACCCGATTCAGGCTTGTCGAGCCCGATGACGATGTCGACCTCGCGCCGCGCCAGCGGCGTCAGACGCGGCAGCGGCAACAGTTGCACCCGTAAGCCCGGGTTCCTGGCGATGAACGGGCCCAGCGCCTGCGCGAGATAATAAGTCGAGAACCCGTCAGGCGCGCCGATCCGCACGTCTCCGGAGAGCTCGACGTCGAGGCCGGAAACTTCCGTCTGCGCGTGCAGGAACGCGCTTTCCATCTGCTCTGCGGCGGCGAGAAAGCGCTCGCCGGCGCTGGTGAGCCTTGCCCCGGTCGTGCGGCGATCGAACAATTTGGCGCCGAGCGCGACTTCGAGCGCCGCCACGCGCCGGCTCGCCGTGGCGTGGTCGAGATGCAGCCGCCGCGCGCCGGCGACGAATTGGCCAGCGCGGGCGACGGCGAGGAAGACGCGAACGTTGTCCCAATCCATGGCCGTCAGCTTAGCCTATTTTTGCACTTTGGAAGCGCGCAAACGGGAATTGCTGTGCGAGAAATCGGGGTGCATAAGCGAGGCATCGGGGCGCAACCCCCTTCGCCGTCATCGCGAGCGAGGCGAAGCGATCCAAGTTAGTGCGCCCGAACGGCTGGATTGCTTCGCTGCGCTCGCAATGACGAACAATTCAGGGAGCGGAACATGATCAACTACGGGCATTTCATCGGCGGCAAGGCCGTCGCCGGCAAATCCGGCCGCACGGCGCAGGTGTTTCAGCCGATGGACGGAACGGTGCGCGGCACGGTGGCGCTGGCGAGCGCTGAAGAACTGCGCGCGGCGGTGGCTGACGCCAAGGCCGCGCAGGTGGCCTGGGGCGCCACCAATCCACAGCGCCGCGCCCGCGTGATGATGAAATTCTATGAGCTGATCGTCAAACGCACCGACGAGCTCGCCGATGTCCTCTCGCGCGAGCACGGCAAGACGCTGGTCGACGCGCGCGGCGACATTCAGCGCGGCATCGAGGTGCTCGAATTTTCCTTCGGCGTTCCGCATCTGATGAAGGGCGAATACACCGACGGCGTCGGCCCTGGGATCGACACCTATTCGATGCGCCAGCCGCTCGGCGTCGTCGCCGGCATCACCCCGTTCAACTTCCCCGCCATGATCCCGCTGTGGAAGCTCGCCCCTGCGATCGCCTGCGGCAACGCCTTCATCCTGAAGCCTTCGGAGCGCGACCCCGGCGTGCCGATGCGGCTGGCCGAACTGTTCATCGAGGCGGGCGGACCTCCCGGCATCCTCAATGTCGTCAACGGCGACAAGGTCGCGGTCGACGCCATCCTCGACGATCCCGACATTCAGGCGATCGGCTTCGTTGGCTCGACGCCGATCGCGCAGTACATTTACGCCCGCGGCACGGCGACGGGCAAGCGCGTGCAATGCTTCGGCGGCGCCAAGAACCATATGGTCGTGCTGCCCGACGCCGATATGGACCAGACGGTCGATGCGCTGATCGGCGCCGGCTACGGCTCGGCCGGCGAGCGCTGCATGGCAATTTCGGTCGCGGTGCCGGTCGGCCAGAAGACCGCCGACGCGCTGATGAAGAAGCTCATTCCGCGCGTCGAGAACCTCAAGATCGGCCCCTCCACCGACCAGAACGCCGACTACGGCCCGATGGTGACCCGCGCGCACTACAACAAGGTGAAGGACTACGTCGACATCGGCGTCAAGGAAGGCGCC
>JANYIH010000217.1 GCA_025358745.1 Hyphomicrobiales bacterium
GCGGCCATCGCCTGCGCGCGCGCGCTTTCGGCCT
Organism: Hyphomicrobiales bacterium; assembly: GCA_025358745.1. Taxonomy (GTDB): domain Bacteria; phylum Pseudomonadota; class Alphaproteobacteria; order Rhizobiales; family Beijerinckiaceae; genus Roseiarcus. Next base: position 35 of record JANYIH010000217.1, read on the forward strand.
GCTGGCGGGTCCGCTCCGCGACATCGCCGGTCAGGCCGGCGAACGCCCGCTCGGCCTCCAGGAATCCAGCCTCGACGCCGCGCCACGCGGTCAGCTTGGCCAGCGCCTCGTAACGGCGGATTTCCGCGCCTAGCCCTTTGTAACGCTGGCTCTGCCGCGCCTGCCGCTTCAGGCTCTCGACCTGGGTATCCACGCTCTTGAGCACGTCCTCGACACGGACGAGGTTTTCCTCCGCGCCCTTCAGCCGCAGTTCCGCTTCATGCCGGCGCGAATGCAGGCCGGCGACGCCCGCCGCCTCCTCCAGCACCAGCCGCCGCGCGGCGGGTTTGGCCGAGATGATCTCGCCGATCTGGCCCTGACGCACCATGGCGGGGGAGCGCGCGCCGGTGGAAGCGTCAGCGAACAGCAGTTGCACGTCGCGCGCGCGCGCTTCCCGACCGTTGATGCGATAGGTGGAGCCTTTGTCGCGCTCGATCCGGCGCACGACCTCGATCGTCTCGGAATCGTTGAAGGCGGCGGGCGCGCGGCGGTCGGAATTGTCGAGCGTCAGGCCGACTTCGGCGATGTTGCGCGACGGGCGGCGTCCCGAGCCGGCGAAGATCACGTCCTCCATGCCGGAGGCGCGCATGTTCTTGTAGGAATTCTCGCCCATGACCCAGCGCATGGCCTCGACGAGATTGGACTTGCCGCAGCCGTTCGGACCGACGATTCCGGTCAGGCCCGGCTCGATCTTGAATTCGGTCGGATCGCAAAAACTCTTGAATCCGGCCACGCGCAGCCGCTCGAACTTCATGCGCCGCTATTCGTCTCCGTCCCCCGCGGATGCGAGAGAATCACAGGAGTCCACGGTTCACAAGAGCGGGGCGGGTTCAAGTGCCTGAGCGGCTTTTCCCCGGGGAAACTGGGTCAGAGCCCACATGAAGCCGGCTCAGTGCGCTTCCAGCGCCTTGTCAAAATCGACGATCGACAATTCGCCGGTCAGCTTGCGGCCGTTGACGAAGAAGGTCGGCGTCGAATCGATATTGAAAGCCTCCGCCGCGCGCTCGCGGCTCTGGCTCACCTGCTCGTACAATTCCTGATTGCGCAGGCAGGTCTCGAAATCGGTCTGGCTGAAGCCGACCGTCTTGACCATCGCCAGCAGCGGCTCGATCGGCTTGTCGACGAAGGCCCAGGTCTTCTGTTGCGTGAACAACTGGTCGAGCAGCAAGTTGCGCTTGTCGGCGCCGGCGCAGCGGCCGAGCATGAAGGCGGCTGTGGCGAGCGGGTCGAGCGGGAACTCGCGCAGGATGAATTTCGCGCGCCCAGAATCGATGTATTTGCTCTTCAGTTCCGCCCAGGTCGTGTCGTGGAACGCGGCGCAATGGGTGCAGGTCATCGAGGCGTATTCGATGATGGTGTTGGGCGCCGAGGGCGAGCCCTGCACCAGATCCGGCAGCGGGCCGATGTTCATCAACTGATCGATCGGCGCCGTCACGGTCGGGGCGATCACGGGCACGGTCGGGGGCGTGAAAGCCGGCGTCGGCGGCTTCACGTCGTCGGCGAAGGCGGCGCCGCTCAGGCCCAGCGACAAGACCGCCGCCCCGAACGAGCGGCGCAGAAACCGGGCGGAATAGCGCGTGGCCAAGATCGTTCCTCTCGGGACAGGGGACGGACTGGCTCTGTTTCGCAGCCAATCGTTAACGTTACGGAAACATTAAGCTCAGCCGCGACGGCGCGCGACCATGAACCAAAGGCTCGGCGAGAGCGCCGGCCACAGCGCGCGCGGCGCGACCGGATCGAACCCCAGCGTCGCCTCCACTTCGAGCCCCGCCCCGCGCGCCAGCTCGGCCGCTTCCGCCCTCGTCCACAGGTGGCGGGAACTGTCGAGATAGGCGAACGCTCCCGAGCCGGCGAGCCCACGCACGAGCCGCTGCGCCCGGCGCAGCGTCGAACCGCGATTGGGCAGCGAGACGGCGACCCGCCCGCCCGGTTTGACGCGGCCGGCGATGGCGGCCAGCGCCCGATCCGGCGCGTCGAGATATTCGAGCACGCTGAGGCAGATCGCGCCCTCGAAGGTCGTCGGCAGAGCGCCCACGTCCTCAACCCGGCAAACCTCGAAGCGCAGGCCGACGCCGCCGGCGTCGCGGGCGGCCTCGACCATCGCGGGCGATCCGTCGAGGCCCAGCACCTGCGCGCCCGTCCCCGCGACAAGCCGGCTGAACACGCCGCTGCCGCAACCGACATCGAGCCAATCGCCCTGGGGCGAAAGGCGCGGCAGCACGTCTTGCGAGAAGAACTCGGCGCGGCGCTTGAAGCCGCCGGCGGCGTAACGCCCCGACCAGCCGGCCGCGAGCGTCTCGTGATAGGCGATCGCGTCGGCGCCCATTTCAGCGCGCGCCAAAGCCGGTCAACATGGTCCGCAGCGTCTTGAGCACGATCAGCATGTCGAGCCAGATCGAAAAATTCTTGATGTAGAAGAAGTCGTAATGCAGCTTGTCGAGCACGTCGCTGGGGTCGGTCACATGGCCCTGATTGACCTGCGCCCAGCCGGTGATGCCGGGCGGCACGATGTGGCGGTATTGATAGAACGGCAACTGGCTCTCGTACCATTCCGCCAGCGGCGCGGCCTCGGGCCTCGGCCCGATCCAGCTCATCTCGCCTTTGAGGATATTGAGGATTTGCGGCAGCTCGTCGATCCGCGATTTGCGCAGGAATGCGCCGATCCGGGTGATGCGCGGATCGTGGTCGCGCGTCATCGCGTCGTTGCGCGACTGCGGCCGGGCCGCGCCCGACGTCATGGTGCGGAACTTGTAGATCGTGAACTTCGACCCGCCCTTGCGGATGCGATATTGCGTGAACAGCGCCGAACCCGGCGAATCCAGCTTGACCAGCAGCGCCACCACGATCAACAGCGGCCCCAGCACGACCAGCGCCGCCAGTGCGGCGAGAGTGTCGAACACCCGCTTCAAGGCGAGATAGGCGTGATGGGGATCGTGCGAGGTCAGCATGTTCTCCGAGAGATGCCGGATGTCGAGCCGGCCCGTCAGCCGTTCGCGCGCCTGATTGACATGGAACACCGGCACGCCCGCCAGTACGCAGGTGGTCAGGAATTGCTCCCAATGGGCGGGAATGTCAGCGCGCAGATCCACCACCACGCCGTCGCAGGGATTGGGCAAAACCGGCATTGCGGTCAGCACCTTCCACTGCGGGCCCGGTTGCGACATCAGCGACAGCGTATCGCCGATCGGCAACAGCGCGAACTGGCGCTTGCGCACCTGGCGCGCCACGAACAGCACCGCCGTCAGCCAAACCACCGACAGGACATAGCCGACGAACATCGGCCAATAGTCGAACCGCCAGCCCAGGAACGCCAGCAAACCCAGCACAGCCACGAAACTGCCGCTGAAAATAGGCAGCACCGCCGCCGATTCATGCGTCGTTGGGAAGTTGGTGACCCGCTTCAGCACGTAATAGCCGAGCACCACCGAGGCGACGCTGCCGGCGTAGGCGTCGAGCATCCCGAGCAGCGAAGTCGAGGTATAGGGGTCCCAGCTATAGTAGAACTGCGGCGCCACCGCCGCGACGATCGCGCCGGGGAGTTGAACGCCCGCGCTGCCCAGCCATGAGGGCCGCGGTCCGACGCTGGCGCGCCCGCCCTCCAAGCTGGACGGAGCGACGGCCCCGCCTGCGCTTGCGACTGCGTTCGACTCCAGCACGTAACTCACGAACCGCCTCCCCGGACTGCGCGCAATGAAACGCGTCAGAGCCTCAAATCGGAATCTTCGTACGGAAGCACGTATTTCAAATCATAGAGGACATGCGGGTCGCGCCCGAAGGCGTGAATGCCCGTTGAGCCCAACTTGCGATATTCGTCGTGCGCCACCGCAACGATAATCGCGTCATATGCGTTTAGTTCCGGGTTTGGCACGAGATCGATGGAATATTCGCGCTTGGCGTCTTCGGGCTCGACCCAGGGATCGGCGACGTCGACGTTGACGCCGAATTCCTTCAGCTCATGTACGAAGTCGACGATCCGCGTGTTGCGCAGATCGGGGCAGTTCTCCTTGAACGCCAGCCCCAACACCAGCACCCGCGCGCCCACGACATGGATACGCTTCTTCACCATCGCCTTGATGGCCTGGGCAGCGACGTAAGGCCCCATCGAGTCGTTGAGTCGGCGGCCCGCCAGAATGATCTCGGGATAATAACCCGCCGCCTGCGCCTTGTGCGCGAGATACCAGGGATCGACGCCGGTGCAATGGCCCCCGACCAGACCCGGGCGGAAGGGAAGGAAGTTCCACTTCGTCCCCGCCGCTTTCAGCACCGCTTCGGTGTCGATGCCAAGCTTGGAGAAGATCATCGCGAATTCGTTGACGATGGCGATGTTGAGATCGCGCTGAGTGTTCTCGATCACCTTGGCCGCCTCGGCGACCTTGATGCTCGGCGCCTTGTGCGTGCCGGCGACGACGATCTCGTTATAAAGTTTGTCGACGAGATCGGCGATCTCCGGCGTCGAGCCGGAGGTGATCTTCTTGATCGTGGCGACGCGGCGATCCTTGTCGCCGGGATTGATGCGCTCGGGGCTATAACCGACGAAGAAATCGCGGTTGAACTTGAGGCCCGACACCTTCTCCAGCACCGGCACGCAGTCTTCTTCCGTGGCGCCGGGATAGACGGTGGATTCATAGACGACGATGTCGCCCTTCTTCAGCACCTTGCCGATCGTGGTCGAAGCGGACAGGACCGGACCCAGATCGGGCTGCTTGTCGTCGTCGACCGGCGTCGGCACGGTGACAATGAAGAAGTTGCACTCGGCGATGTCGGCCGGATGGGTCGAGAATCGCAGGTGCTTGCCCTCGGCAAGCTCCCGCGCCGACAGCTCGCGCGTAATGTCGCGGCCGGCCCGCAGGGCGGCGATTCGGTGCTCGTTGATGTCGAAGCCCACCACCGGCCGCGTCTTGGCGAATTCGACGGCGAGCGGTAGCCCGACATAGCCCAGGCCGACCACGGCCAAGCGAAGTTCAGAAGTCGAACGCATCACGAATAACTATCGGGACTGGATCATGGCGTTCCGCAGCCATTCCAAGGCACACCTTGTTATCCACAATCTTGAGCTGCCATCACTGCCGAACCAAGGGCTGCTTAATGGGCAGTTGGTGCACAGCCAAACC
>JANYIH010000296.1 GCA_025358745.1 Hyphomicrobiales bacterium
CATGATCGCCTACGCTTTCCTCCAGTCCCGCCGCCTCAAGGCCGCGGGGCGGAAAAAAAAGAATCGGGGGACCGCCGCCGCAACCGAGCCTGCCGGCCATCAGGCAGGCCCTCCTTGACCTCCTCGTTCGCCCTCCGCCCAAGCGATGTCCGAACTGCTCCGGATTCCTCACGAACGCCAGACACCCAAATCTGCCAAAGTAGTGCTAGTCTCGACGCCCATGACCACCGAGCCCCTCACGCCCGCCTCCGCCCAGGACATCGCCGACGCGCTCGCCTTCGCGCTGCGCTACAGCGGGCGCAAGCGCGTGCATGATTCGGCCGAGATCATGGCGAGCATCGTCGCCAAGCGGCTGGTCGAGCATCTCGACCGCTGCGGCTTCGTCATCCTGCGCAAGCCGCCGATTCCTGGCAGCGCGCCTCGGCCGCCCGGCGTCGCGTAAAGGTTACGCGCGCTTTTGCGCAAGCCACTTTGTCTGGCGGCTTGGCGCATCGGGGCGCCTTCTGTATGGGGGGTGTAAACTTGGACTGGCGAGCGGAAGCGAATGCGAATTCTGGTGACGGGCGGGGCGGGTTTCATCGGGTCGGCGGTCGCGCGCCGCACCGTCAACCACACGCCGCATCAGGTTCTCGTGTTCGACAAGCTGACCTACGCCGGCAATCTCGCCTCGCTTAAAGTCATCGCCGACGATCCCCGCTTTTCCTTCGTCAAGGGCGACATTTGCGACCGCGCGGCGGTGGACAAGGCGCTGCAAGGCTTCCGCCCGCACTGGATCATGAATCTGGCCGCTGAAAGCCATGTCGACCGCTCGATCGACGGCCCGGCCGAGTTCATCCACACCAATGTCGTGGGCACGGGCGTGATGCTGGAGGCGGCACTTGGCTATTGGAAGGCCGCCGACGCCGAGATCCGCGACGCGTTCCGCTTCCACCACATCTCGACCGACGAGGTGTTCGGCTCGCTGGGGGAAGAGGGCTTGTTCCGAGAGGACACGCCCTATGCGCCGAACTCCCCCTATTCGGCCTCGAAAGCGGGCTCCGACCATCTCGTGCGGGCGTGGCGTCACACCTACAAGCTGCCGACGGTGCAGACCAACTGCTCCAACAATTACGGCCCCTACCATTTCCCTGAAAAGCTGATTCCGCTTGTGATCCTCAACGCGTTGGAGGGCAAGCCGCTGCCGGTCTACGGCCGGGGCGAGAACGTGCGCGACTGGCTGCATGTCGAGGATCACGCCGAGGCGCTGCTGGCCGTGGTCGAGCGGGGCAAGCCGGGCGAAAGCTACAACATCGGCGGGCGCGCCGAGCGGCGCAATCTCGAAGTCGTGCATGCGATCTGCGATTTCGTCGACGAACTTTCGCCTCGCCCCGGCTCGCGCCGCGATCTCATCACCTATGTCGTCGACCGGCCGGGCCACGATCTGCGCTACGCCATCGACGCCTCCAAGATCGAGCGCGAACTCGGCTGGAAACCCGCCCGCAGCTTCGAGAGCGGTTTGCGCGAGACGGTGCAATGGTATCTGGCTAACGCGCCGTGGTGGACGGCGATCCGCTCGGGCGCCTATCGCGGCGAGCGGCTCGGCGTCTCCGTCTGACAAGAGGGCTCCATGCAGGTCGAAGACGCCGCCATCCCCGCTGTGAAAATCATCACGCCGAAGCGGTTTACCGATGCGCGCGGCTTCTTCTGCGAGGTTTACAGCCGCGCGGCGTTTGAGAAAGCCGGGCTCGACTTTGAGTTCGTGCAGGACAACCATTCGTTTTCCGGGCCGGTCGGCACCCTTCGCGGCCTGCATTTCCAGACCGCGCCGTTCGCGCAGGCCAAGTTGGTGCGGGTTGCGCGCGGCCGTGTGCGCGATGTCGCGGTCGATCTCAGGCGCGGCTCGCCGACCTATGGCGCGCATGTCGCGGTGGAGCTGTCGGGGCCCAACGGGCGCCAGTTGCTCGTGCCGGTCGGCTTCGCGCATGGCTTCTGCACCTTGGAGCCCGATTGCGAAGTGCTCTACAAGGTGACCAACGTCTATTCCGCCGCCAACGACTGCGGCCTCGCGTTCGACGATCCCGCGCTCGGCATCGACTGGGGCGTGGATCCCATCAAAGCGGTGCTCTCGGACAAGGACCGCAAGCATCCGCGTCTGGCCGAACTCGGGGCCCAGTTCTGATGCGGGCGATGCGCATCCTCGTCACCGGCACGCAGGGACAGGTCGCCCGTTCGCTGATCGAGCGCGCGCCGGCGAGCGTCGAAGTGCTCGCGCTCGGCCGGCCCGAAATCGACCTCGCCGATCCCGCCGCGATCCGCGACGCCTTCGACGGGCGCGCCGCCGACGTGGTGGTCAACGCGGCCGCCTACACCGCCGTCGACAAGGCGGAGAGCGAGGAGGCGCTGGCCTGTCGCGTCAATGGCGAGGGCGCGGGGGTGGTCGCGGAATGCGCGCGCCGCCTGGGTGCGCCGATCATCCAGCTTTCCACCGATTACGTGTTCGACGGCTCGGCTGACAGGCCCTATCGCGAGGACGATCCCGTCAATCCGATCTGCGCCTATGGCCGCTCCAAACTCGCCGGCGAAGAGGCGGTCGCGGCCGCCAACCCGCGTCATGCGATCCTGCGCACCGCCTGGGTTTACAGCCCGTTCGGGGCCAATTTCGTCAAGACCATGCTGCGGCTCGGCGAAACGCGCTCCGAAGTGCGCGTCGTCGCCGACCAAATCGGCAGCCCGACCAGCGCGCTCGACATCGCCGACGCGGTGTTCGCGATCGCCACCTTGCTGCTCGCCCGGCCCGGCCCGGAGAAATACGGCGTGTTCCACATGACCGGCGAAGGCGAGGCGAGCTGGGCGCAATTCGCTGAAGCGATCTTCGCGCAAGCCCATGCGCTCGGCCGCCCGGCGGTTAAGGTCACGCCGATCGCAACGGCCGACTATCCCACGCCCGCGCGCCGTCCCGCCAATTCGCGGCTCGACGGGGCCCGGCTGGCGCGCGACTACGGCGTCGCGCTGCCGCCGTGGCGGGACTCGTTGGGAAACGTCGTTGAACGGCTTTTGTCGGAATAGCGGAGAACACATCATGCGCGGCATTATTCTGGCCGGCGGCTCCGGCACGCGGCTGCATCCGATGACACAGATCATCTCCAAGCAGATACTGCCGGTCTACGACAAGCCGATGATCTATTACCCGCTGGCCGTGCTGATGCTGGCGGGCATCCGCGAAATTCTGGTGATCTCGACGCCGCGCGATCTGCCGATGTTTCGGCAATTGCTGGGCGACGGCGCCAAGTGGGGTCTCTCTCTCAGCTACGCCGAGCAACCAAGCCCCGACGGCCTCGCGCAGGCGTTTCTGATCGGCGAGGACTTCATCAAGGGCCATCCTTGCGCGCTCGTGCTGGGCGACAATCTGTTCTACGGCCACGGCCTGTCGCAGATGTTGACCACCGCCGCCCAGAAGCAGGGGCCGGGCGCAAGCGTGTTCGCCTATCACGTCACCGATCCCGAGCGTTACGGCGTGGTCGCCTTTGATGGCGAGGGCCGGGCGACGTCGATCGAGGAAAAGCCGAAAGCGCCGAAATCTTCCTGGGCGGTGACGGGGCTTTATTTCTACGACGATCGGGTCGCGGACTTCGCCAAGTCGCTCAAACCCTCGGTGCGCGGCGAATTGGAGATCACCGATCTCAACCGCATCTATCTCGAACGCGGCGAACTAAGCGTCGAGAAACTCGGTCGCGGCTTCGCCTGGCTCGACACCGGCACGCCCGATTCTCTAGTCGAAGCGGCGGAGTTCATTCGCGCGCTGGAGAAGCGGCAGGGCTTCAAGGTCGCCTGTCCCGAGGAGATCGCCTTCCACCAGGGCTGGATCTCCGCCGAGGCCGTGCTTGAGCTGGCGCAGGCCTACAGGGGCGATTACGGGGCGTATCTGCGGCGGCTAGCGGAGTGAGCAGGCTTCAGTGGGCGTCGAGCTTGAGGTGTTGCTCGATGCGGCGGACGCGCACTTCGATCTCTGACTAAAGCACGCCGTGACCGATGGTGGAGGAATGATATTCCATCACGGCGCGGCGCAAGGTTGCAATTTGACCGCCGAGACGTTTTTCCAACGCGAGCATGTCGGAGGCGACGTCGGCGCCGAGCGAGCGAATCTCAGAGCGAACGTCGGCGATCTTGTCGTCGAGCCGAGCGAAATCGCTCTTTGTCGCCATCTCCGCGCGCATCTCGCGCAGGATCGTCAAAATGAGGTTTTCAGGCTCCAGCATCGGCACGTCCCGCAATCGACCCCATCTTCATAGTCCGTGCGGCGAAATTACGCCTATCCCCCTCACGCCTTCCCCGCCTCCCAGCCGATGATCGCCTGCTTGCGCGCCAGCCCCCAGTGGTAGCCGGTCAGCGCGCCCGAGCGGCCGAGCACGCGATGGCAGGGCACCACGAATGAGATCGGGTTGCGCCCGACCGCCGCGCCGACCGCGCGCGCGGCGGTGGGCTTGCCGAGCCGCGCGGCGATGTCGCCATAGGTGGTCGCGCGCGCCATCGGCACGCGCAGCAGGGTCTCCCACACGCGCACCTCGAAATCGCTGCCGATCATGACGACGCGCAGCGGCGTGTCGGGCCGCCACAGATCCGGCTCGAAGGCGCGGCGGGCCAGCGGCGCGGTGGCGGCCTCGTCGGCAATGAGGCGCGCGCGCGGCCAGCGTCGCTGCATGTCGGCCAGCGCCGCCTCGCGGTCGCCCTCGTCGACGAAGCCGAGGCCGGCCAGCCCGCGCGGCGCGGCGACCACGATCGCCTCGCCGAACGGCGAATCGTGGAAGCCGTAATACAGCGTCAGGTCGTCGCGCCGGTAGTCGCCCGGCGTCAATCGCTCGTGGGTGACGAACAGATCGTGCAGCCGCCCCGGCCCCGACAGGCCGACTTCATAGGAAGCGTCGAGCACGGTCGCGGAATCGCGCAGCAGATCGCGCGCGCGCTCGATGGTGATGGCTTGCAAAAAGGCTTTCGGCGTCAGCCCGGCCCAGCGCTTGAACACGAATTGCAGATGCGAGCTGGAAAGACCGACATGGGCGGCGATATCCTCGACCGAGGGCTGGTCGCGCCAGCGTTTGGTCACGTATTCGAGCGCGCGCCGCACGGTGTCGTAATCGCCGGCGGGGGGCGTGGGGATATCGAGCATGGCGTCCTCCGACATTCTGATGCCCCGCTATGCGCGCGCCGCCGTCGCGCCGCCACCCGATTACGCCGACCGCTGATCGCTGATCGCGTCCCAGCCCCAAGTCAGCAGCGCCAGCGCCTCGCGGGCGAACGTGGCGAGATCGGCGATCAACCCGCGCTGATTGATCCGCGCCGTGGCCAGCGGCCGCTGTACGACGATGGATTTCAGCCGCAACGCCGCCGCGATTTCGGCGTCCTTCACGTCTTCGAAGCCGCGCGGATTGCGCGTCATCGCATATTCGTCCGAGAGCGCGAGCCCGCTTGCCTCAAGCCCGGCGAGCATGGCCTTCCACGCCTTCGGCTTGCGCGCCATCGCGCCGCGCAGTTTCGTCAGCGTCTCGGGCTCGAGGTCGTAGAATCCAGCGGCGGTGAAACAACCCTCGGGCGCGATATGGACGTAGAACAGGCCGGGGTCGTTCTTGGCTCCCGTCCGCGTCATGACGGCGCCGTGATGGGTCTTGTAGGGACTCTTGTCCTTGGCGAAACGCACGTCGCGATGGATGCGGAACACGGACGCCTTGCGGTCGCCCCTGAGCGGGATCCTCGCTTTCGCGAAGGCGTCGGTGAGGTCCTCGACGAGATCGCCCATCGGGGTCTTCAGGTCGGATTCGAACGTCGCCTTATTGGTCTCGAACCATTCCCGAGTCTGATGGAAGGCGAGCGCCTTCAGGAACGGCAGCGCCTGCGGGCCGAAGCCTTGGAAGGACATTGCGGGGTCTCCGGCGACGGCGTTGCACCGATGGTGGCGAACCCGGCGCTTGCTGGCAAGGCTCGCGCCGCGCGGCTAGGGTTTGGGGGCCGCCAAGGCCGCGATCACGCGATCGAGCCCGCTCGAAGATAGCCTGATGAAGCCGGAATAGGGGCTGCTAAGCTCCAATATGAGATAGATCGCCGTTGCGATTCCGACCGCCCCGGTAAAATCCGCCAGGATCGTGACGACGTTCGGCGTCGCGGTCAGGCCATCGCCGAAGAACAGAATGGCGGCCCAAAATACGACGATTTCGATCACGTGAGGGGGGAACGGGCTTGCCAGCCGAATCAGCATCGCAGTCTGCGTTTCATGGAACTTGAACGCCAGATCGCGTGCGGATTGGAACAGGCGTCGTTGCCTCTCATCCACGGGCGTCAGGCTGTCAAAATATCTGGTCAGGCCGCCGCGAGTTTCCTTTATCTCCTGGATCGTCAACAGTTGCGGCCCGGTCTCATCGCTTTCAAAGAAGCGCGTGCGCAGGCGTTGCAACGAGGCCCGCAATCCCGCCCGGCCGTTGGCGGCCTCGGGACCGCTTTGTTCAAGCAACAGATCGATTTCCGCAATGATCGGTCCGAGCGAAAACGCCTCCGTCTGTTGGCCTGTGAACACGCTGAACGCGGTCCAAACCAGCAGGCCGAGCACGAGGGCGAGCAACAACGCCATCAGGCCGGTGATCGCCCCGATCGCAGGTTTGGAGGCCGTCAGCACCTCGGGCGCGATCAGCGACTGCGCAACCATGCCAAGCCAGCTGGCGCCGAAGGCAATGGCTCCGACGATGAGCGACCGCGACAGCGATTTCATGCGTTCCCCGCCCGTGATCCGATCCGAGTTTTCGGGCATACGATGGAAATTGCGGGCGCAGCAAGACGCCGGGGCTCGACGCCGGCCGGGCGGGGCGACAATTCGGCCGACGCCGTCGCAGCCCGCTTGCTTTCCCCTCGGCCTTCCCCTATATGCCCGTCCAGTCAATCTCATAGCTCCTCATGAAAATGCGGAGAGGTTTTGAGAGTGGGCCCCGGCCGGGACCCGCTCTTTTTTATTGGCCGCGTCATGGAAACACAGCACATTGCCCCGTTTGAACAGGCCCCCGAGGGTCTCGACGAGGCGCGTCTGATCGTCGAGCACGGGCCGGCGCGGCGGATCGCCGAGATCGTCGGCCCCGCCTTGCGCAGCATCGGCTATCGTCTGGTGCGGGTGAGGCTCTCGACCGCCGCCGAGCCGGTGTTGCAGGTGATGGCCGAGCGGCCCGACGGAACGATGGGGGTCGAGGATTGCCAGGTCGCCAGCATGGCGATCTCGCCCCATCTCGATCTTGAAGACCCGATCAGCGCGCCCTATCGGTTGGAAATGTCCTCGCCCGGCATCGACCGGCCGCTGGTGCGCGAATCGGATTTCCGCCGCGCGCTCGGCCATGAGGCGCGCGTCGAGCTGGAGCGGCCGCTCGAAGGGCGCAAGCGGTTTCGCGGCCTGATCGAGGCGGTCGAACTCGTCGAGGGTCAGGTCGCCGTCGATCTGCGGCTGGCCGGCGAGGAAACCGTCGCGCGGCTCGCCGTCGCCGACATGGCCGAGGCGCGGCTGGTGATGACCGACGCGCTGATCCGTGACGCGCTAAGGCGCGAGAAGGCCGGGATCAAGCAGGAAAAGGCCGACGTCAAGGCGGCCAAGGCGGCGGAGCGCGCGCAAGCCGCGCTAGCCAAGAAGCTCAAGGAAGAAAACAGGAGACGGACGCCGAAACCGGCCTCGCCGTGATTTCGAGCGCTTGCCTTTTCCGATGCGAAGGAGACTCTCATGGCCGTTAGCGCCAACAGGTTAGAGCTATTGCAGATCGTCGACGCGGTCGCGCGCGAGAAGTCGATCGACCGCTCCATCGTGCTCGCCTCGATGGAGGACGCGATGCAGAAGGCCGCGCGCTCGCGCTACGGCCAGGAGACGGAAGTGCGCGCCGAGATCGACCCCAAGACCGGCGTGATCAAGTTCTCGCGCCTGTTGCTGGTGGTCGACGAGATCGAGACCGACGCGACGCAGATCCTGCTCGCCGACGCGCAGAAGAAGAACCCGTCGGCCCGGATTGGCGACTGGATCGCCGAATCGCTTCCCCCCTTCGACTACGGCCGCATCCCGGCGCAGGCGTCCAAGCAGGTGCTGGTGCAGAAGATTCGCGAGGCCGAGCGCGACAAGCAATACGATCTGTTCAAGGATCGCATCGGCGACATCATCAACGGTCTGGTCAAGCGGGTCGAATACGGCAACGTGGTGGTCGATCTCACCGGCGCCGGCGGCGAGGCGGTGGTGCGGCGCGACGAACTGATCCCGCGCGAAATGTTCCGTCCCGGCGACCGCATCCGCGCCTTCGTTTATGACGTGCGCCGTGAAGCGCGCGGGCCGCAGATCTTCCTGTCGCGCACCCACCCGCAATTCACCGCCAAATTGTTCACGCAGGAAGTGCCGGAGATCTACGACGGCATCGTCGAGGTTAAGGCGGTCGCCCGCGACCCCGGCTCACGCGCCAAGATCGCCGTGACCTCGAACGATTCCTCGATCGACCCCGTCGGCGCCTGCGTCGGCATGCGCGGCTCGCGCGTGCAGGCGGTCGTCAACGAATTGCAGGGCGAGAAGATCGACATCATCCCCTGGTCGGCGGACGCGGCCACCTTCATCGTCAACGCGCTCCAGCCGGCCGAAGTGATGAAGGTCGTGCTCGACGAGGATTCCACCCGCATCGAGGTGGTCGTGCCCGACGATCAGCTCTCGCTCGCCATCGGCCGGCGCGGCCAGAACGTGCGGCTCGCCTCGCAGCTCACCGGCTGGGACATCGACATTCTCACCGAGGCGGAAGAATCCGAACGTCGGCAGAAGGAATTCGCCGAACGCACGCAGACGTTCATGAGCGCGCTCGACGTCGACGAGACGGTGGCGCAGTTGCTTGCATCCGAGGGGTTCCGCACTGTGGAAGAGATTGCCTATGTCGATCTGCACGAGCTCGCGGCGATCGAGGGTTTCGACGGCGACACCGCGGCCGAGATTCAGGCGCGCGCCGTCGGCCATCTCGAAAAGATCGAGGCCGAGCACGACGACGCCCGCAAGGCGCTCGGCGTCGCCGACGAATTGAAGGAGATCGAGGGCCTGACCACGCCGATGCTGGTCAAGCTTGGCCAGAACGAGGTCCGCACGATCGAGGATCTCGCGGGCTGCGCGACCGATGACCTCGTCGGCTGGACTGAGAAGGACCAGAAGCACGCGGGTTTTCTCGCCGACTTCGACCTATCGCGCGAGCAGGCCGAGGCGATCGTCATGGCCGCCCGCGTGCACGCGGGCTGGGTCGAGGCGACGCCGGCGCAGCCTGCGGCTGAGCCGGCCGGCGAGGCGACGGAGTAATCTTGCTGGCGCGAGTCGAAAAAGAAGACGGCGGGTCGGAGCGGACCTGCGTCGTCACCGGCGAGAAGGGGCCGCCGGAAGCGATGCTGCGCTTCGCGCTGTCGCCTGACGGCGTCGTCACGCCGGACCTGCGCCGCAAACTGCCGGGTCGGGGCGTATGGACGCGTCTCGACTCGGGCGCGGTCGCGCGCGCCGCGTCGAAGGGATTCGCCAAGGGGTTCCGCCAGGCGGTGACGGCCAGCGCCGATCTGCCGCGCGAAGTGGACGAACTTCTGGTCGCCGACGCCTTGCAATTTCTCGGCATCGTTAACAAATCTGGTCTGGTCGTCGCCGGCGCCGCGAAGGTCGAGTCGGCGCTGCGCTCGGGCAGGGTGGTCGCTCTGCTCCACGCGCGGGAAGGCGCGAGAGACGGCATAGAAAAGCTGGATCGGATCGCACGCGGCGCCCGTTCGCCTGTCGCCGTGATAAATCTATTCGAATCCGCGCGATTGGATTTGGCATTGGGCCGGTCAAATGTGATACATGCAGCGCTCCATGCGGGGCGGGCGAGTGCGGCCTTCCTCGCCAAAATCGCGCGCCTGATCGCTTATCGGTCAGGCCAGTCCGTCGGATCGTTCTCGACCGCGCCCGACTCGACCGAGTGAAATGCATCGCCGAGATATACGCAATTTAAGCCGGGTAGCTGGAACAACGCATGACGGATACGAACAACAGCGGCGATAAGTCGCTCACCGGCGCCAAGCCGACGCTTCATCTGAAGCGGCCGGTCGACGCCGGCACGGTGAGGCAGAGTTTCTCGCACGGCCGCAGCAAGGTGGTCGTCGTCGAGAAGAAGCGGCGCGTCGTCGGCCCGGGCGAAGTCGCCCCGCCTAGCAGCGCCGCAACGGTATCGCTTGCTCCCAAGGCGGCTCCTGCGCCCGTCGTCGCCCCCGCGCCGACGCCGAGCGTTGCGCCGGCCGCTCCGCGCGGCCCGACCGTCGCGCCCCGCTCCGCGACCCCGCCGCCGCGCACCGGCGTCGTGCTGCAGACGCTGTCCGACGAGCAGCGCGCGGCGCGCGACCGCGCCCTCAACGACGCCCGCGCCCGCGAGGAAGAGGATCGCCGCCGTCAGGAGGCCGAAGCCGCCATCCGCCGCGAGCGCGAAACGCGCGAACGCGCCGAGCGCGAAGCCGCCGAAGCGCGCAAGCGCGAGGAAGAGCATCGCCGCCAGCAGGAAGCCAGCTTCAAGAAAGCCTCCGAGGAAGAGGCGCGCCGCCGCCTCGCCGGCGGCGAACCCTCGTTGACGCCCGCCATGGCGCATCCGCGCAAGGCCCCGCTTCCGCCGCAGGCCGCTCCTGCGGCCGTCGCCGCTTCCGCCGTCGCGGAGGCGCCCCGCCCCGCCACCGAGACGATCGCGCGGCGCGAACCGATCAAGCGCGTGCTGACCCCGGCCGCCCCGGTCAAAACGATGCTTCCGCCGCGCCCGACGCGCGGGGCCGAGCCGCGCCAGCGCGGCCGCCTCACCGTGACCACCGCAACCTCCGCCGAGGAGGAGCGCACGCGTTCGGTCGCCGCGTTCCGGCGGCGCACGCAGCGCCTGAAGGGCCACGGCCACGCCGAGAGCAAAGAAAAGATCACGCGCGAAATCGTGCTGCCGGAGACGATCACCATTCAGGAACTCGCCAGCCGCATGTCCGAGCGCGCCGTCGACGTCATCAAGGTGTTGATGCGTCAGGGCAAGATGGTGACGCTGACCGATTCGCTCGACGCCGACACCGCGCAGATCATCGCCGAGGATATGGGCCACACCGTCAAGCGCGTGGCCGAATCCGACGTGGAGGAGGGCCTGTACGAGAACCCCGACGAGGTCGGCGAGGCGCAGCCGCGTCCCCCTGTCGTCACCATCATGGGCCATGTCGACCACGGCAAGACCTCGCTGCTCGACGCCATCCGCAACGCCAATGTGGTGGAAGGCGAGGCGGGCGGCATCACCCAGCATATCGGCGCCTATCAGGTCATCGCGCCCGGCGGCGAGAAGATCACCTTCATCGACACGCCCGGCCACGCGGCGTTCACTGCGATGCGCGCGCGCGGCGCCAAGGTCACCGACATCGTCGTGCTGGTGGTCGCGGCCGACGACGGCGTGATGCCGCAGACGATCGAGGCGATCAAACACGCCAAGGCGGCCAACGCCCCGATCATCGTGGCGATCAACAAGATCGACAAGCCGGAGGCCGATCCGCAGCGCGTGATGCAGGAATTGCTGCAATATGACGTGCAGACGGAAGAGTTCGGCGGCGACACGCTCGCCGTGCCGGTCTCGGCGCTGAAGCGCACCAATCTCGACAAGCTCCTGGAGGCGATCGCGCTTCAGGCCGAATTGCTCGATCTCGCCGCCGACCCGACGCAAAATGCGGAAGGCACCGTGATCGAGGCGCGGCTCGATCGTGGGCGCGGCCCCGTCGCCACCGTGCTGGTGCAGCGCGGCACGCTGAAGGTCGGCACGATCGTCGTCGCCGGCTCGGTGTGGGGGCGCGTGCGCGCGCTGCTCGACGACAAGGGCGTGAATGTCGCCGAGGCGCCGCCCTCTTTCCCCGTCGAGGTGCTCGGTTTCGCCGGCGCGCCGGACGCGGGCGACCGCGTCGCGGCCGTCGAGAGTGAAGCCCGCGCGCGCGAAATCACCGAATATCGCGACCGTCAGCGGCGCGAGAAGCTGGCCGCGCGCGGCGGCGGGGTTGTGCGCACCTCGCTCAGCGACATGATGAGCAACCTGAAGGTGACCGGCAAGAAGGAAGTGCCGATCATCCTCAAGGGCGACGTCAACGGCTCGGTCGAAGCCATCACGACGGCGTTGGAGGCGTTGGGCAACGACGAAGTCGGGGCGCGCGTCATCCACGGCGGCGTCGGCGGCGTGACCGAATCCGACATCACGCTGGCGGTCGCTTCCAAGGCGGTGGTGATCGGCTTCAACGTGCGCGCGCACAAGGAAGCGCGCGACCTTGCCGAAGCGCAGGGCGTCGAGATCCGCTATTACAACATCATCTACAATTTGGTCGACGACGTGAAGGCGGCGCTGTCGGGCATGTTGTCGCCGACCTTGCGCGAGACCATGCTCGGCAATGCGCAGATCCAGGAAATCTTCAACATTTCCAAGGTCGGCAATGTCGCGGGCTGCCGCGTCACCGACGGCGTGGTGCAGCGCGGCGCCCATGTCCGGCTGATCCGCGACAATGTCGTGGTGCACGAGGGCAAGCTCTCCACGCTCAAGCGCTTCAAGGACGAGGTCCCGGTCGTTCAGGCGGGCCAGGAATGCGGCATGGCGTTCGAGAACTATCAGGACATGCGCAAGGGCGACGTTATCGAGTGCTACAACGTCGAAGAGATCCGCCGCACGCTGTGAGCGCGTAAGGCGAGGAGGACGGTATGCGCCCGACAACCCGCGCGGCGGAAGGCTACGACCGCCGCGCCTTCACGGTCAGCGAAGTCCTGCGGATGCAGGACGCCGGCATTCTCTCCGATAAGGAGAGATATGAACTGATTGAAGGCGAGATCGTTGTTATGCAGGCCAAGGGGCCGCTGCACGAGACTTTGAAATCCGCGCTCAGCATCCTCATCGCCAGAGCGCTGCCAGCCAACTTGTGGATGGGTTTCGAGGCGACGATCTACCTCGATGCAACCACCTTCGTTGAGCCCGATATCGTCGTGTTTCCGCGTTCCGTGAAGATGGAGAATTTGAAGGGTTCGGATATCGCGCTTGCAATCGAAGTCGCCGCTTCCAGCTTGGCCTACGATCGCGGCTTCAAGGCGAATTTGTACGCCAAGCACAAGTTGCAAGAATATTGGGTCGTAGATGTGTTCGCCCGGACGACCCATCAATTCACGGACCCACAGCGCAAGAGTTGGCGGCGTCGGCGAGAGGTGGGGCCGGACCAGGTTCTGACCCATCCCGCACTTCCCGGATTTTCCATCCGGCTCGCCGATTATTGATCCGCCGCCCGCGCGCCTCCCCCGAAAGCCCTGTCCATGTCCCGAACCGCCCCTAAATCCGGCGCGCCTTCGCATCGCAGCGAGCGGGTCGGCGAACAGATCCGCCACGCTTTGTCCGAGATTCTCGCGCGCGGCGATGTCGACGATCCCGTGCTGAACCGGCGCCTCGTCACCATCGCGGGCGTGCGCATGTCGCCCGACCTCAAGCTCGCCACCGTCGCCTTCCTGCCGCTCGGCGGCCAGGAGGTCCCGCAAACGCTGAGCGCGTTGCAGGCGCACAAGAAGGCGCTGCGCACGCGCGTCGCCCAGCGCGTCAATCTCAAATACGCCCCCGATCTGCGCTTTGTCGTCGACGAGAGTTTCGACGTGCAGGCGCGCATGGACGCAATTCTGCGCTCGCCCCGCGTCGCGCGGGACCTGACCGGGCCGGACGAGGAGCCAAAGTGAACAACCCAACGCCCGACGCCACCCCGCGCCTGCGCCCGGCGAGGCCGCCGCAGCGCCGCATCCAGCGCAACGAGGTCAACGGCTGGATCAACCTCGACAAGCCCGTCGGCGTCACCTCGACGCAGGCGGTCGGGCGGCTCAAGCACCTGTTCAACGCGAAGAAGGTCGGCCACGCCGGCACGCTCGACCCGCTCGCCTCGGGCGTGCTGCCGGTCGCCTTCGGCGAGGCGACCAAGACCGTCGCCGTGGTGCAGGAGGGCATGAAATCCTACCGCTTCGCGGTCAAATGGGGGGTCGAGACCGACACCGACGACGGCGAGGGCAAGGCCATCGCGCAATCCGATCTGCGCCCGGACCCGGCCGCGATCGTCGCCGCGCTGCCGCGCTTCGTCGGGCTCATCATGCAGATTCCGCCGATGTATTCGGCGATCAAGATCGCCGGCGAGCGCGCCTACGACCTCGCCCGCGAAGGCGCGCAGTTCGAGATCGCCGCGCGCGAAATCCTGGTGCATCGGCTGGAATTGGTCGAACACACGGCGGACGAATCCACCTTCGAGGCCGAGTGCGGCAAGGGCGCCTATGTGCGCTCGCTCGCGCGCGATCTCGGCCGCATGCTCGGCTGCTTCGGCCATGTCTCGTTGCTGCGCCGCACGCGGGTCGGCCCGTTCAGCGTCGAGCAGGGCGTCGGCTTCGAGCAGCTCGAAGCCTCGCCCGAGGCGATGGCGGCGGCGTTGCTCGGCGTCGAGGCGGGGCTTACGGAGATGCAGCGCTGCGCCATCGACCGCAACGGCGCGGCGACGCTTCGGCGCGGCCAGCGGCTGATCCTGCGAGGCTCCTCCGCTCCTGAGGAAGGCCCGGCCTACGCCGTCTGTTTCGGCTCGCCCGTGGCGGTGGGCATGGTCGAGAACGGCGAGTTCGTCTCGACGCGGGTGTTCAATCTGGGATGACGGCGGGCCGGCGCGGCGGCGCGAACACGAATTTCTGGTAGACGAGGCCGATCCCGATCAGCGCCGCGCCGAGGCCGATGAAGGAGATCGCGCGGTACATGCCTTCCAGCCCGCTGAAATCGACCAGAAACACTTTTGCCGTCGAGGCGAACACGAAAAACGCCGAGGCGAGCCGCACCTCGCGCGCCCCGCGCCGCACGCCGAAGACCAGCAGCGCGACGCCGAGTAGCAGCCAGATCGCGGAATAAGCGTAGAGTTCGGAATCGAGGAAGCCGCGGTCGAGGTCTAGCCGAGGCGACTGGAACACCCGCCGCGTCTCCAGCGTGACATAGGCGAAGATCCAGAGAATCGCCGCGATGCGCGTTTCGGCCCGCCGGACGCGCTGCGCCAGCGCGGTCGTCAGGACCGCCGGGACGAAAAAACCGACCAGCAGAGCATTGAGGACGACGCCGTCGCCGACGCTATGGCCGGACCAAAGGGGATTGGCGAGGCCCGCCAGGCCCGCCAAACCTATGACGGCGGCGACGCGGAAAGCGAGCAGGGCGCGTCGGCGCCAGCCGACGAAGTCGAGCGCAAGCGCGGCCAGCAACGCGGCGCTGGCGTCGATCCCGAGTTCGATCACGGTGAAGTCGCGCAAGAAGTCGATGCGCGGCCCGTGGGTGAGCACGCGCGCCTCAAGGAAGACATAGCCTCCCGCCAGCAACGCGGCGAGCCAGCCCGCCCCTTGCACATACCAGCCCGGCCGCGCGCCGCGAGCGGAATAGGCAAGCGCCGCCGCCAGGGCCGCCGGCAACAGGTAGGCGATCAGCAGCGTGTTGACGATTCGTCCGCCCTCGACCGGCTCGTTGGCGAGAAACGGGTTGTGGACGACGAACAGGCCGGCTGCGACAACGAGCGCGCCGAGAACGCCCGCCGCCAGCGACGCCCAACGGAACACGGGATTGGCGCGCGCCGCGTCGAGCCGCGTGAGCACATTGGCGAAGCCGAAGGCCGAGACCGCCTGCAATCCAAGCTCGACGAGGCCGGCGTCGGGCGCGAACGGGTCGCCGCCGTTGGCGTAATGGCGGATTTCGAAGAAGACGAGGAAAGCGGTGAACAGCGCCGCCAGCGCGTCGGCGATGCGCACCGGCGTGTCCTCGCCGCGCCGCCGCATCAGCCGCGCCGCCATGCCGAAGGCGAGCGCGGGCACGCCGTAGCCGACCAGCAGCCAGTTGAACAGCGGCGTCGGCGACAGCGCATCGCCGACTACCCGCGGCTCCCAGGCGAGCCGCGCGCCGACCAGGACGCCGATCCCCGCCACCGCCCAGCGCAGCGCGGGAATGTCGAGCCGGATGGCGACATAGGCCGTCCCCAGCGCGGAAAGCGCCAGCGCCACGGTGAGCGCGCCGCCGTCGAGCGCGAACACGAGGCCCGACGCCAGCGCGCCGATCGCGCCCGCCGCGAAGGCGCCGAGGCCAAGCCGGATCGCCGGATCGCCGGATGCGAGCCGAGGTTGGAACAGCCGCGCGGCGCCGACGAACAGGCCGGCCAGCACGACAGCGACCAGCGCCATCTCCGCCGAGGCGCGGCCGTCCGACAACCGGACATCGACGATCATCAACGCCGCCAGCGGCGTCGCCGCCGCCGCGCCGGCGAGCAAAGCCGCCGGCAGGAGCGCGAGGCGGCGGGCGATCAGCAACCGCGCCAGCGCCAGCGCGGCGACGCCGAGCGCGGCCAGCAGGGCGTAAGTCACGAAGGCGCGCGGCTCCTGCGGCGCCGGCCAGCGCCATTGCGAGAGGATGCTGAAGAGATCGGGCCGCGGCGCGGCGGTTGCCGCCGGCCAGACGGCCAGCACGCCCAGCACGAACAGGCCGGCAAGCGCCATTGCCGAGGCCGCCGGGGCGGCGAGCGAACCCGCGGCGGCGAAGGCGGCGGCGACCGCTACGGCGGCGGCGAGCCAGATCGCGTCCGGTCCAGCGAAAGCCGGCGCGGCGTTGAGCAGAACGAGGCCGACAGCCCCATGCAGCGCGAGTGCGCCGGCCGCATAGGGGTCCTGCGCCGCCTCCTCCTTCGGCGCGTTGCGATGCGGCGCGACGGCGAGGAACCACGCAACCAGCGCGGCGTGCAGCGCCAGCGTGACGAGCGCGGCGTGGTAGAACGGAGTCGCGGAATCATGCAGCGCGGCTTGGAAGAACAGCCACGTCCACCCCAGGCCGCCCGCCGCCGCCGCCAGCGCCAGCCACAGCCAGCGGCGCAGCCGCGCCATCGTCTGATTGGCCGCGCCGACGACGGCGAGATAGAGCACGACCGGCCAGGGCGAGGCAGGGTCCGAGGAGATCAGCAGCGGCGTCGCCAGCGCGCCCAGTAGGCCGAGGCCCGCCAGCGCCGGGCCGTGCAGCGAAGCCAGGAACAGCGCGACGAAGGCGACGGCGCCGAGCCCGATGAAGGCGAAGGTCGGATCGAGAAAATGGTAGAGCGCGTGCGCCGCGAACACGCTGGCGAAGGCGCCGACTACGCCGGCGCCCGTCAGCACAGCCGGGACGTTGGCGCGCGCGGCGGCGCTATCGGGCGCCAGCGCGCCCTGGCCACGACGCAGCCTCTCCCCGACGACCAGCAGAATTGCGGAGAAGCCGAGGCCGAGGACGATTCGCGCCGACGGGCCGAACAAGCCATTCTCGATCGACCAGCGCACCATCAACGCGGCGCCCAGCGCCAGCGCGAGGCCGCCGACCCAGACCGTCCAGCGCGCGCCGAGCGTCTCCTCAAGAGAGCGACGGGGCCGCGGCGGGACGGGCTCGGAGGGCGGCGTGGGCTCGGCGACAGGCGGCGGCGCAGGCGTTTCCAACACGGTGGGCGTCGGTTCGGGCTGCGCTACGGGACGCTCGGCGACGACCGAGGCGACCGCTTCGGCCTGCGGCGGCGCGCGCATCGCGGCGCCCTCCAGGTCGCCGAGCCGGCGCATCGCCACGCCAAACTCAAGCTCCATCGCGCGCAGGCGGCGACGCGCGCCGAGCGTCAGGAAAAAGCCGATATGGCCGAGCAGCGCGAGCGCGATCAGCGGGGCGGCCAGCAGAACAATAAAAAACGCTTCCATGCCGCACTCTTGGCTCGGCGGCGGCGTCGGCGCAAATTTACAATCGCGTCCTATTCAATTCGGAGCGGCCTATTTCCACGCCGCCAAGACTTGCGCGACGTCCTTCTCGCCGTCGCTGCCCTTCTCGAACGTCAGCTTGGCGATGCGGTCGTCGTCGAGCTGCATCGGGAAATCGAACCAGCCGCGCTCGGCGATCTCCTGCACGTTGCGGGCGAGGTCGGCGTCGGCGCGGTTGAGGCCGATCAGGAAATAGTTCTCGCTGATCTTCACCCTGACGCCCGCCAGCGCGTCGGCGGCCGGCGGATCGTCGCGCCGCATCAGCGGCAGCGCGATGTCCTTGACCCCTTTGATCGGCGAACCCGGATCGAACGTCACGCGCAGGTCGATCGTATGCGAGGCCGGCAGGCTGGCGTCGAAATTCTTGCGCAGGATCATCGAGGCGCGCAGCTTCAGATCGGGAATGTCGATCTCGGCCTTGACGCCGATCCCCTGCGGCTGACCTGCGGGCGCGGGCACGATCGACCACACCGCCGTGCCCACGGTGATGGACGGCTTGGCCGCATCGGCGACGGTGGCCACCAGCATGGCGGCGCGGCTGGCGATTGGCACGGTCGGCGCGGCGGTCGGCGTCGCCGCCGCGGTCGCGGCGGGCGTTGGCGCGGCCTCGGGCGTCGCGGTCGGGCTTGTGACGGCCTCGGGGCTGGGCGAGGGCGCGGCGCTCGCGGTCGGGCTCGGCTCGGTGTTCGGGCTGGCCGGGGCGCTCGGCGCGGGTTCCGGCGGCTGGGTCTGTCCCACCCGCTGCGCGGACTTCTCCGGCGCGGCTTCGGGCGAGGCCAGCGGCGATTCCGTCGTCGGCGGCGGCGACAGATCCTGCAACGCCGGCCGCATCAACAGCGCCGCCACTGCGATCGAGCCGGCGAAGCCGACCGCCACCGCGCCGGCGATCCACAGCCAGGTCGGGGTCTTGCGCCGGTTGAAGTCGGTCAGCGTCGGGCGCGCAGGTTCGCGATCCTGCCGGCTGACCGGCGCCTCCAGCGGCGGCGCGTCCGCCTCGGAAGCCTCGTCATAGCGCGCCGATCCCAGCGTCGGCTCGGACGAGGCGGCGGGTTCGGGCGTCGCCGAGCCCAAGAGCGGGCCCTTGAACGCGGCGGCGGTGGGAAGTCCCTGCGGAGCGGGCGCCGGCGGGGGCTTTGGCGTCGGGCTCGGCGGACGCAGCGGCGGGGCCGGCGCGCGGGGCGGCGCGGCGGGCGCGACCGCCGCCTTAGGCGGGGCGGTCGGCGCGGGCGGAC
>JANYIH010000329.1 GCA_025358745.1 Hyphomicrobiales bacterium
TCTGGGTGTGGCCGTCGACCTGGAGGTCGACGCTCCGGATGCGCGCAGGCGATCGACCGGCGCCCTTCTCATACGACCGGAAACCGCGCCGCTACATCAGCATTTCCGGCCGGATCGGAAATTTTCGCGCTCGCACCCCGGTCGCGTGCCAGACCGCGCTGGCGATCGCCCCCGCCGTGCCGGTTATGCCGATTTCGCCGACGCCCTTGACCCCGAGCGCGTTGACGTGGGGGTCGCGCTCGTCGACCATGATCGCCTGCATCGCGGGCGCATCGGCGTTGGTGGGGATGAGATATTCGCTCAAGTCGGCGTTGAGCACGCGCCCCGTGCGCCGGTCGAGCAAAGCCTCTTCGTGCAGCGCGAAGGAAATGCCCCAGATCATGCCGCCGAAATACTGGCTCTGCGCCAGACGCGGGTTGATAATCCGGCCCGCCGCGAAAGCGCCCACCAGCCGCGTCGTGCGAACCATGCCAAGATCGGGATCGACTTTCACCTCGGCGAAAACAGCGCCGTGTGCGTGCATGGCGTATTGCTGCTGCGCCGCCGGATCGGCCGCGCCCTTGCCTTCGCCGGCGATCTCGGCGACGCCGGCCCGCGCCATGATGACGGCGAAGGATTCTCCGCGCGCCTCATCGTCGCGGCGCATCAGCCGGCCGTCGCGGGCGATCACCCCGGCGTTGCCGGCGCCGTAGAGCGGGGATTGCGGGTCTTGAGTGGCCAGCGCCGCCAGCTTGGCGATCGCGTCGCCGCCGGCGTTGTGAATGGCGAGCCCCGCCGTCGCCGTATGGCCGGAGCCGCCGGCCATGCCGGCGTCGGGATATTTCGACGTGCCGGAGCGGAACTCAACCTTATCGAGCGGCAGGGCGAGCGCGTCGGCGCCGATCTGCGCCAGCGCCGTCCAGGCGCCCTGGCCCATGTCCTGGCCCGTCGCCTCGATCCGGCCCGAGCCGTCCGCGTGCAAAACGGCGCGGGCGACGCCCTGGAACATCACGGCCGGGAAGGTCGCGACGCCGACGCCCCAGCCGACCAGCAACCCGTCCTTGTCCTGCATCTGGCGCGGCGCGAGCGGCCGTCCCTGCCAGCCGAACGCCTCGGCGCCTTGGGCGAAACATTCGCGCAAGCGCTTGGAGGAGAACGGCTTGCCGGAGATCGGCTCGCGCTCGGCGTAATTGAGCAGGCGGAACGCCAAGGGGTCCATCCCCTGCGCCGCCGCCATTTCATCGATCGCGCTTTCCAGCGCGATTGAGCCCGAGGCCTCGCCCGGCGCGCGCACGAACATCGGCGTGCCGGTGTCGAGCCGCACCGCTTCGTGCGAAGTGCGAATCGCGGGCGAAGCGTAGAGCGTATGCGAGGCGTCGGCGGCGGCCTCGAAGAAAGCGTCGAAGGTCGAGGTCGCGATCTTGGCGTGATGCGCCAGCGCCGTCAGCCTCCCCTCGGCGTCAACCCCGAGGCGCAGGCGCTGGCGCGTCGGCGAGCGGTGGCCGAACGGCCCGTAAAGCTGCGCGCGCGCGGCGACCAGCTTGACCGGGCGTCCTGTCAGTTTGGCGGCCATCACGCCGAGCACGATCGGCCCGCTCATCAGCCCCTTGCCGCCGAAGCCGCCGCCCAGGAACGGGCACCGCACCAACACGTCATCGGGCGAAAGGCCGAAAATCTCGGCGAAGCGCGCGCGGCCGAAGGCGAGCGCTTGGGTCGGGGTGTCGATCGTCAGCTTGCGGCCCTCGAAGGCGGCTACGATGGCGTGCGGCTCCATCGCATTATGGAACTGCATCGGCGTCTCGTAGGTGGCGTCGATCTTTCGCGCGGCTGACGCCAGCCCCGCCTCGACGTCGCCCTTTTGCGCCATTGCGGGATGGCCGACGCCGACGAACGGCGGGGTGAAACTCTCGACGTCGTCGAGCGTCAGCCGCGCCGTCTCGCTCTCGTAGCGCGGCGCCAGCAGGCCCGCGCCCTCGGTCGCCGCCTCCAGCGATTGCGCGATCACCACGGCGATCGGCTGGCCGGCGTAGCGCACACGGTCGTCTTGCAACGCCTGGAAGCAGAAGTTGAACGGCTGGTCGTGCACGTCGGGGTCGACGAAGATTTTTGGCCGGTGTTCCGACGTCATCACGTCCACCACGCCGGGATGCGCCCTTGCGGCGGCGACATCGAGCGAGACGACCCGACCGCGCGCGATGGTTGAGACCGCCATCACGGCGTAGAGCAGCCCCTCGGGGCGCTGATCGGCGGCGTAGATCGCCCGGCCCGTGACCTTGAGCGGGCCGTCGAGCCGGGTCAGCGGCTGGCCGGAACTGGAGCCGTGGCGCGTATGGGCGGGGTTTTGCGAGAGAACGAGTTCGGTCATGCCAAACCTCCGAAAGGCGAGGCGGGCAAGGCGGGCAGGGCGGCTCCCGCCGCGGCGAGGCGCAACGCGCGCTTCACTACGCGTCGCGCCAGTTCGATCTTGAAGGCATTGTCGCCGACCGCTTCGGCGCCTGAAAGCGCGGCCTCGGCGGCGGCGGCGAAGTTTTCCTCCGTCGGCGGTTTGCCCGCGAGCGTGGCCTCCGCCTCGCGCGCGCGCCACGGCTTCGCCGCGACGCCGCCGAGCGCGATGCGCGCTTGCGCGATAAGGCCGCCGTCGAGCCGCAGCGCCGCCGCAGCCGAGACCAGCGCGAAGGCGTAGGACACCCTGTCGCGCACCTTCACATAGCGCGCATTGGCGGCAAGGCCTGCGGCAAGCGCAGGCAGCCGGACCGCGACGATCAACTCGCCCGGCCGCAGCTCGCTCTCTTGCGCCGGCGTTGCGCCGGGCAGCGAATAGAACGCGTCGAGCGCGACCTGGCGCTTGATCCCCGGTCCGGCGATCTCAACCACCGCGTCGAGCGCGCTCAGCGCCACGCAAAGGTCGGAGGGATGCGTGGCGACGCAGGCCTCGCTCGCGCCCAGCACCGCCGCGTTGCGTGTTTCGCCCGCCCGCGCGTCGCAACCGGCTCCGGGCGCGCGCTTGTTGCAGGCGCTAACGGGATCGAAGAAATAGGCGCAGCGCGTGCGTTGCATCAGGTTGCCGCCGAGCGTCGCGGCATGGCGCAATTGCGCGGAGGCGCCCGAAAGCGTCGCCTCCGCGATCAGCGGAAAGCGCGCTGCGAGGCCCGCGTGGCTGGCGAGATCGGCGTTGCGGACGAGCGCGCCGATGCGGGCGCCGCCGTCGGGCGACAGCTCGATGGAGTCGAGGCCGTCGAGCTTGCCGATATGCACCAGCCGCGTCGGCCGGGCGACGCCGGCCTTCATCAGATCGACCAGATTGGTGCCGCCGGCGAGCGCGGCCGCATCCGGCGCGGCGAGGGCGGCGAGCGCCTCGTCGAGCGTGCGCGGCGAGACGAATTCGAACGTGTTCATGCGGCGCTCCCAAGCTTTTGCGTCTCAAGCCGCCGCCCGGCAGCCTGCACCGCTTCGACGATGCCGACATAGGCGCCGCAGCGGCACAGATTGCCGCTCATGCCCTCGCGGATGCGTTCGGGATCGCGCCAGTCGCCGCCCTCGTCGAGAAAGGCGGTCGCGCTCATGATCTGCCCCGGCGTGCAAAAGCCGCATTGCAGGGCGTCATGCTCGATAAAAGCCGCCTGCACCGCGCTCAACGTATCGCAGCGCGCCAGTCCTTCGATGGTGAGGATGTCCGCGCCGTCCAGCGTCGCGGCCAGCACGAGGCAGGAATTGACGCGCCGGCCGTCCACGATAACCGTGCAGGCGCCGCACTGGCCACGATCGCAGCCTTTCTTGGCGCCCGTCAGGCCGAGCCGCTCGCGCAGCAGGTCGAGCAGCGTCACGCGGGGATCGTCGAGCGCAACTTCGCGCCTTGCGCCGTTGATCGTCAATAAGCTCGCCATCGGCGCCTCCGTTTCAGCGGTCGACCAAAAGTGTAGTGAAATGAGCTTTCGGCTCGGGCTATAACGCTTGGCCTTCGGATCGATTTAATACGGAGGATACCTCCGTTTTGCAACCCGTCTATGGACACGTATGAGTGAAGGCTTGTGAGTGAAGTCTTGTGAGTGAAGGCTTGTGAGTGAAGGCTTGTGAGTGAGGTCTTGTGAGGGAAGTCTTGCCCGCGCCGCCGTCCCGCGCTCCCCGCGCCGACGCGGCGCGCAACCGCGACCGCCTGCTCGCCTCGGCCAAGGCGGTGTTCAGCGCGGGCGGCGCCGAGGCGAGCCTGGAGGCGGTGTCCCGCCACGCCGGCCTTGGCATCGGCACGCTTTACCGACACTTTCCCACGCGCGAGGCGCTGTTCGAGGCGGTCTATCGGCGCGAGGTCGAGGAACTGGCGGCGCTGGCCGAGCGGCTGTCGGGGGAAACCTCGCCGGCGCAAGCGCTGCGGCGCTGGGTGAAGGCCAATGTCGAATTCGTCGCCACCAAGAAAGGCATGGCCGCCGCGCTGGTGCTGGCCGCGCATAACAAGGCGCTGTCGGCCTATTCCTTCGCGCGGCTCAGCACGGCGGCGGCGCTTCTGCTGGGAAGGGCGCGCGACGCCGGCGCGCTGCGCACCGAGATCTCGCCCGAAGACCTGTTCCGCGCCATGATCGGCATGTGCCTCGCGCACGATCGGCCCGGCTGGCAGGCGAGCGCGCTCAGGCTGATGGACGTGTTCCTCGACGGGCTGCTCGCGCCCGCCGCCAAATCGGGTTGACGGGGCTGCGGGGTCAAGCTGACAAGCCGCCTCCGAAGCAGCTTGATGGGAAGGCGCGGCGTCCAACCAAGGCGCGCTCCGAAGAGACTTGCCAACTCCGCTAGATTGGAAGCGGCTCCAATCGCACCGCGCCTGTTCCCCGGGGAACAGCCATCCCGACCCAAAGCCTCCATGGTCGCCCCATTCCTGCATGACGCAGGGACGACAGACAAGGGAGAATGATCATGGCCACGTTTAATCTCGTCGGCTGGTGGGATGAATCCCAAACCGGAACCACAAGCAGCGACGTCTTCAATGTGTGGGGCGGCAACGACATCGTGAACGGCGGAGCCGGGAACGACTTCTTCTACGATAAGGGCATCATTGGCGACAATGGCGGCTCGAACAGCGGCAATGACCAATTCTTCGGCGGCGTCGGCAACGACGTGTTCTACGCCGGCGACGGCAACAACGTGTACGACGGCGGCAGCGGGATCGACAAAGTCTCATACCTTTTTGCGCACAAGAACGTGGTCGTGAATCTGGCCAATGGAACAGGCGCAGGGGATGGATCGGATTCGTTGGTCTCGATCGAAAACGTCGAAGGAGGCCTCGGCAATGACTCCATCACCGGCGACAACAACAATAACCTCCTGTATGGCAACAATGGCAACGACACGCTCAACGGCGGCGGCGGCAATGACATCCTCCAGGGAGGCCACGGCAATGACATTCTGAACGGCGGTGTCGGAACCAACACGGCCGATTACAGCCTTCTCGATAGTCAGGACAGCCTCAACCGGGTGACCATCAACCTGGAGCAAGGCGTCGCGCAGAAATTTGGGACCCAGGTGACCACCCACGGCCCTGTCAGCATTCAAGTCGGCTCCGATACGTTAACGTCGATCTCCAACGTCATCGGCACAATCAACAACGACACCATCGTCGGCAACAGCTCGGCCAACGTACTGACCGGCGGTCATGGCCAGGATACGATGACCGGCCGCGGCGGCGCCGACACGTTTGTATTCAATTCCATCACGGATTCGAGCAATGGCGCGCCCGACCTGATCACGGATTTCCAACACGCGCTCGACAAGTTGGATCTTTCGGGCATCGACGCCAATTCGTCGCTGTCGGGCAATCAGGGCTTCACGTTCCTGGGCGCCGGGGCGTTCGACAATCACGCCGCCGAGTTGCTCTACCAAGTCATCCAGGGCAACGCCTTCGTCCGCGGCGACGTCAACGGCGATGGCGTGGCGGATTTCACGATCAAGCTGCAAAACGTCTCAAGCTTGGCTGCAACGGATTTCCACCTCTGAGTCATCTCGACTAACGAAGAGGCGGCGAGGCCACGCCGCGCCGCCGCTTCAAAGCTGCTCGACCCCCTTCACCTCGGGCACGAAATGTTTGAACAGGTTCTCGATGCCGTGCTTGAGCGTGGCGGTCGAGGAGGGGCAGCCCGAGCAGGCGCCTTTCATGCCGAGATAGACGATCCCGTCGCGAAAACCCTTGAACACGATGTCGCCGCCGTCGCCCGCCACCGCCGGGCGCACGCGCGTCTCGATCAGATCCTTGATCGTATCGACGATCTCAAGGTCGCCAGCCGCGAAAAACTCCTCCGCCTGCGCAGATTCGCCTGACAGCGCCGGCGCGCCGGAAAGGAAGAACTCGGTCACCACTCCGAGCACCGCCGGGCGAAGGTGCTGCCACTCGCCCTCGCCCTTGGTGACGGAGATGAAATCGGGCGCCAGGAACACGCCGCGCACGCCGGCAAGCTCCATCAGCGCCTTGGCGAGCGGCGAGCGCTCCGCTTCCTGCGCCGAAGTCGCCTCGAACGTGCCGGCCTCCAGCACGGGCCGGCCGGGCAGGAATTTCAGCGTGGCGGGATTGGGGGTCGGTTCGGTCTGGATGAACATCGGCGTCCTCTGGCGTTAGGGAGATAGATAGGCCGCGCGGCCTGTCGGCGCAACGCCCGGCTTGGACGAAACCCTGCCGTGCGATTGCGGTTGACGGGCCTGCCGGCTTTGTCTTTGCTGCGGCCTGACAATTCCAAGGGGACGAGATGCGCGGGGCGAAACGACTACTCGCGGCGATCGGCGTATGCGCGGCCCTGGACACGGCGCTCGGCGCCAGCCCCGCGCGGGCGCAGGAATCCGTGATCGGCGCGATCTGCGACATGATCGATTCTTCGGCCCGCGCCCAGACCCTGCCCGTCGCCTTCCTGACCCGGCTGATCTGGCAGGAGAGCGGATTCCAGAAGAACGCGGTCAGCCCGGCCGGCGCGCAAGGCATCGCCCAGTTCATGCCGGGGACCGCGGACGCGCGGGGCCTGGCCGATCCGTTCGACCCGGCCTCGGCGATCCCGAAGGCCGCCTCGCTGCTGTCCGAGCTTCGCAACCAGTTCGGCAATCTCGGCCTTGCCGCCGCCGCCTACAACGCCGGACCCGGCCGGGTCGCCAAATTCGTCGTTGGCCAAGCCGATTTGCCCGGCGAGACGCAGGATTATGTGGCTGTCATCACCCGCCACGCCGCCGAGGAATGGCGGGCCAAGGACGCCGCCAAGCTGACCGACGAGGCGGTGTTTCCCGACGCCTCGTGCGTGCAGATCGTCGGCAAATTCCGCGTCGCCGAGCCAAAAACCTTCGCCCGTTCCGCGTTCTGGGCGCCGTGGGGCGTGCAGATCGCGGGGAGTTTCAACAAATCGGCGGCGCTCAACCAATATAGCCGCGCCAAGGCCGCCTATGCCGCCATACTGGGCGACGTTCAGCCGATGGTTCTGGCCGGGCGCCTGCGCAGCCGCGGCGCGCGCCCCTACTACCGCGTGCGCGCGCCCGCGCCGACGCGCCAGGTGGCGGAAGCGATGTGCGCCAAGCTGGAGCGGGTCGGCGGCGCCTGCGTCGTGCTGCGCAGCACCTAAGCCGCGCTCACAGCAATTCCGGCCGGCTCGCCTGCAGATAGGCGCGGAACGAGCGAGGCCCTTCCGCGAACGGGTCGGCGAAGCGCGCGCCAAGTTCGCGGTCGCGCCGCCATAGCCGGCGGGCGGCGCGGGCGATCGGCGCGCCGCCGTCGAACCGCGCATAGGCCCAACCCCGCGCCGCTGGCGCCCCCGAGGCGGCGCAGGCGCGCTCGTAATAGGCCCCCAATTCATAGGGCGCGAGCTGGCGCCCGGCCGCGCGGTCAATCCACATGGGGTCGTCGACTTCGGCGAATTGATAAAACTTGAGCGGAGCATCGCCGTTGATCACAATCGCGCCGTCGCGCGCGATCTCGACCCGGCGCCGGCTGAGGTTCCAGCACGCGACATTGCAGCCGGGATCGCGCAGGATATCCACCCGGTCGAACAGCGCAGGCGTGAGATCGGCGCATTTCTGGTCGAGATAAAGCCCAGCCTGGGGATCGTCGTAGCACCCTTCTTCGAGCCGGCCGGCGTACCAGCGCGCGAAGGCCATTCCGGCCGCGTCGTTGCAAACGCCGAAAAAGCCCAGATTGTAGACGCCGTAGCGTTGCGTCCTGGCCTCGTTCTCGGCGATCGCCGGGGCGCTCAGGTTGGGTTCGCTCTGATGCGGCGTCAGCAGGATCGAGGCGGCGTCGAGCCTTTGTTCAAGGTCGGACAGGTCGTGAAAGATCGCGATGTCGGGGCTGAAGAAAAACACCTTCTGCGCCCCGTCAGCGAGAATTTTGGCGAGCGCGCGACCCTTCACCGCCGCGCGCGCCTCGAACGCCTCGTGGGCGAATACGAAGGGGCGCCAATCCTCGCCGTAAAGCGCCTCCGCTCCGAGCACGAGGTCGAACGCCTCACGCCAGCTTTCGTCCTCCCCCGGCGCCGGCTGATCGACCAGCACCGCCACGCGCGCCCAGTCCGGGCAATGAGCCGCCAGACCCCGCGCCAGCGTCAGCGCGCGGGGCAGATCGTCGCGTGTGAAACTGGTGAACGCCACGACGCCGGTCACGTCGCCTCCCCATCGTCGCGGTCGCGGCGCACATGCGCCAGCGGGCGGGGAAAGCGCTCGCGCTCGCGCACATAGGCGAGCGCTTTTCCCTCGACGAAGAAGGCGACGACCTCGTTCTCGTCATCGAATGCGCGCCCGCGCCGCTCCGTTTGCGTCAGCCACGTCGCATGGCCGCTATGGGCCAGCGCGACGAGATCGCAGCCGGCGGCCAGCGCCTCGATCGCCTCGGGCGAATAGGTCTGCGGCCCTTCCTTGGCCATGACGACGAGATCGATGCGCCGCTCGATCAGTTTGGCGCGCAGGCTCGCCCCGTCCTCGGGCGCCGCCTCGACGCTGAACAAATGGCCGCGCGGCTTCAGGTCCGCCGCGCGGGCGAATTGATGGAACGCGTAAACCGCGAGGTCGCCGCAGCTCTCCAGCAGACGCTCGTAGGTCGGCCAGCCCTCGGCCAGCGTCGGCGCCCCGATATAGGCAACGCGCACGGGCGGCGCCCCGGCCACGAGTTCGTCCTCGGCGGGATCGGGCAGCGGTTCGAGCCGGGCCGGCGCTATCGCCTCGGCGGATTCGTGCGGCAGGTCGCTCGCCGCCCGCCAGAGCGCCAGCGCGGCCTGCGATGGGGCGACGACGGCGAAGCGGCAGCGCTGGAACAGCCGCAGCAACGCGGCCAGATGCGCCTTGCGCGCCTCGCCGTGGCGACAGACGCCGCAGGCGGGCGAGTTCGGCGGCGGCGCGCCGCAATAAGCGACATCGTTGCGCAGCAACCGGGCGCTGGGACAGATCGAGCCGAAATCGCTCAAATGAAATTCGCGCCGTCCCGGCTCCAGCGCCGCCTCGACGCCCAACAATCCCTCGACCGAACACCCCGCTGCGTCGTTCACGACGAGCGCCCGCGCCGCTGGCATCGACGGCGCCAGCACGGCGATCGCCTTGGCGATCTCCGCGTCCATGGCGACGCCCAGTGTTTCGCCGTCCAGCGTCACCAGGGTTTGCGACCACGCCGCCGGCATGGATTTGAGCAGGGCGGCCGCGCGCAGCGGCGTGGCTTGCAGACAGAGCCAGCCCGGCGGCGCGGCGAGCGCCTGCGCGCCGACCGCGTAGAGAAACCCCTGCGCGCCCGGCAGCGCGAAGGCGAGCCGGGCGGCGAGTTCGTCCGCGCCGAGCAGGGTGGGATCAGGCGCGGCCGCCGCCGGCGCGTCGCGGAACAGTCCGCGTTCGAGAATCGTGCGCTCAGAGTTGCGTGGCCGTTGCGCGGATCGGCCCTCCGCGCGGCCCTTGAAGATATAGTGCCAGAATGGATTGTCGCCGGCGGCGCGCACATCGGCGTGGGCGGCGAGGTAATAGTCGGTGTCGAACCACGCCGTCGGATTGAGCGACTGCCGCCAGCCGAAGAAATTGTAATGCTCCAATTCGTCGAGCCCGGAGCTGGCGAAATCCGGGCAGGCGTCGGCGTAAAAAGCATAGTCGAAATAGGGCGCGAGCAACGTCAGGCGCCCGTCGCGATAGAGCCGCGCGCGCGACGCCGCGCGTCGCGCCAGCGGCGCTTCGTAGCGGCCTTCGGCGACGGCCGCCTCGTAGGCCGCCTGGATCAGCCTCGTCCGCAATTCGGCCGGGGTTCCCTGCACGCGCAACGCCTCGCAGCTAAGGGCGGGATTCATGTTATTTCGCGCAGCGCAGCGTCAGCTTATGCGCAGGCGGAAGGGATGAGCGGGATAGACGCCGAGAATGCGCACCTCGCGGGAGAAGAAGCTCAGTTCCTCCAGCGCGCGGGCGAGCGCCGGATCGTCCGGATGGCCGTCGACGTCGGCGAGAAATTGCGTCGCGGTGAATTCGCCGTCCACCATATAGCTTTCCAGCTTCGTCATATTGACGCCGTTGGTGGCGAAGCCGCCGAGCGCCTTGTAGAGCGCCGCCGGCACGTTGCGAACGCGGAAAACAAAAGTGGTCGCCACCGGCCCATTGCCGGCCGGCGCCCATTTCGGCGACTTCGACAGCACCACGAACCGCGTCGTATTGTGATCGGCGTCCTCGACGTTCTCGCGCAGGGTTGCGAGCCCGTAGATCTCGCCCGCCAGTCCCGTGGCGAGCGAGGCGCGCGAGAGGTCGCCCGCCTCCATCACCTCGCGCGCCGAACCGGCGGTGTCGCCCGCCACCACCGGCTTCAGCCCGAGTTCGCGGATGATCTTCCGGCATTGCCCGAGCGCGTGAACATGGCTGTGGACGCTGCGCAGCTCCGACAGTTGGGCGCCGGGCAGGGCGAGCAATTGGAAGTGGATCGGCAGAAAGGTCTCGCCGATGATGTACAGATTCGAGGCCGGCAACAGGTTGTGGATGTCGGCGACGCGGCCCGCGATCGAATTCTCGATCGGGATCATACCGAGTTCGGCCGCGCCGTCGTTGAGCGCGGCGAACGCGTCCTCGAAGGTGGCGCAGGGCAGCGGCTCGATGTCGGGGAAATTCTGCGCGCAGGCGATATGCGAATTCGCGCCCGGTTCTCCCTGATAGGCGATCCTGCTCATGTTGCTCCTTTTGGCGCCAGCATCACGCGGGCGCGCTCCAGATCTTCCGCCGTGTCGACCCCGAGCGGGGCGACGTCGACCAGGGAAATGTCGATCCGCATCCCCGCCTCCAGCGCGCGCAATTGTTCGAGCCGCTCGCGCAATTCCAGCGTCGAGGGCGGCAGCGCGACGAATCGCTCGAGCGCGGCGCGCGCATAGGCGTAGAGGCCGATGTGATGCAGCAACTCGCCCTCGCCCCATGGCGCCGTCGCGCGCGTGAAATAGAGCGCGCGCAGGCGACGCTCGCCGACCGGCGTGCCCACCGCCTTGACGACATTGGGGTTGTCGCGCTCCTCTTCGCGCCGGATCGGCGTCGCCAGCGTGACGATGTCGGCCTCGCCCATCACGGCGGCGGCGCGCACGGCGTGGGGTTCGATGGTCGGCAGATCGCCTTGCACGTTGACGATGACGTCATGGCGGCGGTCGGGATCTATTCGCGCCAGCGCCTCGGCGATTCGGTCGGTTCCGGAGGCATGGTCGGGCCGCGTCAAAACAGCGCGCCCGCCGACCGCTTCGACGGCTTCGACGATGGCCGCGTCGTCGGCGGCGACCACGACCGGCCCGAGATCGGCCTCCATCGCGCGCCTCCAGACATGCGCGATCATCGGCGCCCCATGGATGTCGGCGAGCGGTTTGCGCGGCAGCCGCGTGGAACTCATGCGGGCGGGGATCAGGATGAGCGGACGGGACAAGCGCGAAAACTTAAAGAGGGAAGGTCGCTAGGGAACGCGCTTATACGTGTTGCCAAGCCGCGGGCAAAGCGGCTAATCAGCCCTGACCGACGCGTCCGACGGGGGGGCGCGGAAAGACAAGGGAGTGTCGCACACGTGTCTGGCGGCGGGATCACCACGACCGATACCAACAAGACCGCGCTGGCGGTGATGTCGGTGCTGCTCCTCACCATGGGGCTTGGCGTCTTTTCAAACGCGCTCTATGCGCCCGACCATCCGGCCAAGCCCGGCTATGCGCTTCCCGCCGGCGAATCCGCCGCCGCCAAAGCAGACGCGCCCAAGGAGGAGCCGCTGCCGGCGCTGCTCGCCAAGGCCGACGCCGCGAAGGGCGAAGCGGACACCAAAGTCTGCCAGTCCTGCCACAGCTTCGACAAGGGCGGGGCCGCGAAGGTCGGTCCCCCGCTCTACGGCGTGGTCGGCCGGCCGAAGGCCTCCGTCGCAGGCTTTGGCTATTCCGACGGCCTGAAGGCCAAGGGCGGCAATTGGACTTACGAGGATCTCTACGCCTTCCTGATCAAGCCTTCCGCCTTCATCGCCGGCACCAAGATGACCTATCCCGGCGAACCGGAGGCGCAGAGGCGCGCCGACATCCTCGCCTATCTGCAAAAAGACGCCGAATCGCCGGTCCCTTTCCCGAAGTGAGCCTCGATGAGCGCGTCGCCGCCGCTGAGCCTCGCGCGGGAAGACGCGCCGACGGCGGAAACCGTTCGCGCCATCGCGGACGGGCTCGACGCCTATAACGCGGCCTTCGGCGCGGGCGCAAACTGGACGCCGCGCTTTCTTGTTGGCCGCGACTCGGCCGGCGTCGTCCAATCCGGCGTCAAATACATCACCGCGATGGAATGGCTGTTCGTAAACTGGCTGTGGGTCGCCGCGCCTTACCGAGGCTTGGGCGAAGGCTCTCGGTTGTTGCAGGGCGCCGAGGCGGAGGCGCGCTCGCACGGCTGCCGAGGCGCCTATCTCGACACGTTCAGCTTCCAGGCGGCGCCGTTCTACCACAAGCACAGCTACAGCGAATTCGGCCGCATCGCCGATTTTCCCTTGGGCTTCGACCGTATCTGGCTGATGAAGCTGTTTTCATGAACCGCTACCTCCTGCTGGCGGCCGCCATCGTCGCCGAGGTCGCCGCCACCACTGCGCTCGCCCGTTCCGACGGCTTCACCCGGCTCTGGCCTAGCGCCGTGGTCGTCACAGGCTACGGCGCGGCCTTCTATCTGCTCTCGCTGGTGTTGCAGACGATGCCGACCGGCGTGGTCTATGGCCTGTGGTCGGGCCTCGGTATCGTGCTGATCACCCTGGTCGCCTGGATCTGGGGCCGCCAGCCGCTCGATCTCCCCGCCGTGGCCGGGCTGGCGCTGATCGTCGCCGGCGTGCTGGTCATCAACCTGTTTTCGCGGGCCGGAGGCCATTGAGATGACGCTGAGGATCAGACCCGCCGGCCGCGAAGACGCCGGCTCCGTGCTTTCGCTGATCCGCGAACTCGCGGACTACGAAAAGCTCGCGCATGAAGTTGACGCGACGCCAGCGATGATCGAGGCGGCGTTGTGCAACGCGAACGCGACGACTCATTGCGAGATCGCCGAATGGAACGGCGAGTTGGCGGGGCAGGCGCTCTGGTTCACCAATTTCTCGACCTTCCGGGGCCGCAGCGGCCTCTATCTCGAAGACCTCTACGTGCGCCCCGCCTTCCGCGGCAGAGGAATCGGCAAGGCGCTGCTGGCGCATCTCGCGCGTCTCTGCGCCGAACGCGGCTGGCCGCGCATGGAATGGGTCGTGCTGGACTGGAACCAGCCGGCAATTGACTTCTACCGCTCGCTCGGGGCGGAAATCGCGCAGGACTGGCGGCTGTGCCGGCTCGACGGCGAGGCGCTCGCCGCGTTAACCGCAGGAGGTTGAGAGATGGAGACCAAGCCGCCGCTGCCCCCCTTCACGCTGGAGAGCGCGAGCCAGAAAGTCCGCATGGCCGAGGACGCCTGGAACAGCCGCGACCCCGCGCGCGTCGCGCAGGTCTATACGCTCGATACGATGTGGCGGAATCGCGCCGAATTTCCGCGCGGCCGCGACGAGGTTCAGCGCTTCCTGACGCGCAAATGGGCGCGCGAACTCGATTACCGCCTCATCAAGGAATTGTGGGCGTTCCGCGACAACCGCATCGCCGTGCGCTTCGCCTATGAATGGCGCGACGACAGCGGCTCGTGGTTCCGCTCCTATGGCAACGAGAACTGGGAGTTCGAGCCGAGCGGCCTGATGGCCCGCCGCTTCGCCAGCATCAACGATCTGCCGATCGGGGAGGCCGACCGCCTGTTCCGCTGGCCGCTCGGCCGGCGGCCGGATGAACACGCCGGCCTGAGTGAACTGGGCCTGTAACCGCGATAGGTTCGGTCTATAGCGGCGCAGTCAACGATTTATCGCCGGCTTGCCCGCCGCCCCCATTCCGCGTCATATCGCGGGCGAAGTCTCGGGGAGGAAATCATGGATCTCGGCGTCACCGACAAAGTTCGCCCGCTCATCGCCGCCGTGCGCGCGATGGTGCGCGACGAGGTCATCCCGGTCGAGCACGAATACGAGGCCGAGGTGGGCAAGGGCGGCGACCGTTTCGCCTACACCCCGCGCATGACCGAGATCATGGAGGGCCTGAAAGCCAAGGCTCGCGCCAAGGGCCTGTGGAATTTCTGGCTCACCGGCTCAGATAGGGGCTATGGCCTCTCCACCGTCGAATACGCCTATCTCGCCGAGGAAATGGGCTGGTCGGCGATCGCCTCGGAGGTGTTCA
Organism: Hyphomicrobiales bacterium; assembly: GCA_025358745.1. Lineage (GTDB taxonomy): Bacteria > Pseudomonadota > Alphaproteobacteria > Rhizobiales > Beijerinckiaceae > Roseiarcus. The sequence goes on from JANYIH010000329.1 coordinate 14,649, forward strand.
ACTGCTCCGCGCCCGACACCGGCAACATGGAAGTGATCGAGCGTTACGGCTCGGCCGAACACAAGGCGCGCTGGTTGCCCGGCCTGATCGATGGCAAGACCCGTTCCGCCTATCTGATGACCGAGCCGGGCGTCGCCTCCTCCGACGCCACCAATATCGCGATGGACGCCAAGCTCGACGGCGACCATTGGGTGCTCAACGGCGAGAAATGGTGGTCGTCGGGCGCCGGCGATCCGCGCTGCACGCTCTATATCACGATGGTGGTGACCGACCCGGAGGCGAACAAGCACGCCCGCCACTCGATGTTGTTCGTGCCCGCGGCCTCGCCTGGCGTCACCAAGCTGCGCGCGATGACCGTCTACGGTTCCGACGACGCGCCGCACGGTCATCTCCACATCAAATTCGACAACGTGCGCGTTCCCAGGGACGCGCTGATTCTGGGGCGCGGCAAGGGGTTCGAGATCGCGCAAGGTCGGCTCGGACCGGGCCGCATCCACCATTGCATGCGCGCGATCGGTCAGGCCGAGCGCGCGCTTGAAACCATGTGCCGCCGCGCCGTCACGCGCGAGGCGTTCGGGCGCAAATTGTTCGATCTCGGCGCCAACCGCGACATCATCGCCGAAGCGCGCATGAACATCGAAATGGCCCGGCTGCTCTGCCTGAAAGCCGCCTGGGCGATGGACACGATGGGCAACCGCGCGGCGGCCCCGCTGATTTCGCAGATCAAGGTGGTCGCGCCGCGCATGGCGCTGGAGGTGATCGATCAGGCCGTACAGATGCACGGCGGCGCGGGGGTCAGCCAGGATTTCCCGCTCGCCCGGATGTGGACCGGCGTGCGCACCTTGCGGCTCGCCGACGGGCCGGACGCGGTGCATCGCCGCGTCATCGCCAAGGCGGAGCTGAAGCGCTACACCAACGAAGGCGGCGCGGCGTGAACGGATTTCCTGCCGACACAAGCGGTCTCGACGCCTGGGCCGGCCAGCACGTGGCGGGCTACCAGAGTCCGTCGAAGGCGATCAAATATCCGACCGGCCAGTCGAACCCGACGTACCGGATAGAAACGCCGGGCGGCGCCTATGTGCTGCGTTGCAAGCCGCCGGGAAAACTGCTCAAGAGCGCGCATATGGTGGAGCGCGAATTCCGCGTGTTGCGCGCGCTGGAGCGCGCCGGCTATCCCGCGCCGCGCGCGCTGGCGCTGTGCGAGGACGAAGGCGTCGCGGGCTCGGTGTTCTATCTGATGGCGCATGTCGAGGGCCGCATCTTTTGGGACCCCGGCCTGGCGGACTCCAACCCGGCGGAGCGGGCCGGAATCTACAACGCGATGAACGCAGGGCTGGCGCAGTTGCACGACATCGACATCGCCAAGGCGGGCCTTTCCGACTATGGCAAGCCGGGCAATTACTTCGCCCGCCAGACGCAGCGCTGGACCGAGCAATATCGCGCCAGCGAGACGCGCAAGATTCCCGACATGGACGCGTTGATCGACTGGCTCGCCGCCAACATGCCGCCTGACGACGGCCGGGTGTCGCTGGTGCATGGCGATTTCCGCATCGACAATATGATCTTCGCGCCCGATTCGCCGCGCCTGCTCGCGGTGCTCGATTGGGAGTTGTCGACGCTGGGGCATCCCTTCGCCGATCTCGCCTATCAGGCGATGCAATGGCGGCTGCCCAACACAGGCGATTTCCGTGGCCTTGCCGGCCTCGACCGCGCCGCGCTCGCCATTCCCTCGGACGAGGAATACGTCGCCCTTTATTGCCGCCGCCGCGGGCTCGACGGCGTGCCGCATTGGTCGTTCCTGATCGCCTTCAGCTTCTTCCGCATCGCCGCCATCGTCCAGGGCGTCTACAAGCGCGCGCTCGACGGCAACGCCTCCAACCCGCAGCGCGGCCTCAAGATGGGCGAAGGCGTGCCGCTGATGGCGCAACTGGCGATGGAGGAGGCCGCGCGCGCTTGACAGCCGCCGCGTAATCGCGCCCCCTGTCGCCAAACCGGGAGGAAGAGCGATGCAGGGTTTTGGCGTGCACACCAGCATGTGGACGATGACATGGGACCGCGCCGGGGCCGAGCGCGCCGTCGCGGCGGCCGTGCATTACGGCGTCGATTTCATC
>JANYIH010000342.1 GCA_025358745.1 Hyphomicrobiales bacterium
CGGCCTTCGCGCGACGCTGGCCGCCTATCACGGCGTCAAGCCGGAAAACGTATTCGTCGGCAACGGCTCGGACGAAGTGCTGGCGCATGCCTTCGCCGCGCTGCTCAAGCACGACGGGCCGCTGCTGTTCCCGGACGTCACCTACAGCTTCTATCCCGTCTATGCGCAACTGACCGGCGTGACTTACGAGACCGTGCCGCTCGACGAGAATTTGCGCGTGCGGGTCGCCGATTATCGCCGCCCCTGCGGCGCGATCATCCTGGCCAATCCCAATGCGCCGACAGGAGTCGCGCTGCCGCTCGCCCAGATCGCCGCGCTGGTCGCCGCGCGGCGCGACATTCCCGTGGTGATCGACGAGGCGTACATCGATTTTGGCGGGCAAACGGCGTTGCCGCTGCTGGGCGACCATCCCAACCTCTTGATCGTGCGGACGATGTCGAAATCGCGCGCGCTGGCGGGCCTGCGCGTGGGCTACGCGCTGGGGGAGGCGGGGCTGATCGAGGCGCTGGCGCGGGTGAAGGACAGCTTCAATTCCTATCCCCTCGGCGCGACGGCGCAGGCGGGCGCGAAAGCCTCCGTCGAGGACGAGCCCTATTTCCAGGCGCGGCTCGCCGATGTCGTGCGCGAGCGCGGCGCGCTGACCGAGGGGCTGGCGCGGCTGGGGTTTGGAGTGCTGCCCTCGGCGGCCAATTTCGTATTCGCGAGGAAGCCCGGCGCGGCAGGGGCTACGCTGGCGGCGGGCTTGCGGCAGCGCGCCGTACTGGTGCGCCATTTCGCCAGGCCGCGCACATCGGATTATCTGCGCATCACGGTCGGACGACCGGAGCACACCGAGCGCCTGCTGACGGCGCTCGGCGAAATCGTCTGAGTCTCAGCCGACCGAGCTGGTGATCCAGCTTTGCAACTTGCTCTTCGGGTCCGCGCCCGTCTTGGTCGCGACCAGCTTGCCGCCCTTGAACACCATCAGCGTCGGAATCGAGCGGATGCCGAGCTGCGCCGAAATCCTGGGGTTCTCGTCGACGTTGAACTTGGCGATCTTGACCTTGCCTTTCATCTCCGTGGCGATTTCCTCCAGCGCCGGCGCGATCATGCGGCACGGGCCGCACCATTCCGCCCAGAAATCGACGACGACGGGCTCCGACGATTCGAGCACGTCCTGCGCCCAGGTGGCGTCGGTGACCTTGGCGGTGGCGGAATCGGCGGCGGCCATTTTATCCTCGGGGGTTAAGGGATTGGGAAACTATCCGACGAATTAGGTAAGAAGCCGTTGCGCGCCGGTCAAGGCGGCTAAAACAGGCGCCCGCCGTTCGGCGTCGGCTGCGAAGGCGAGATTAACACCACTTCGCCCTCCGCATCGGGAAAGCCCAGGGTCAACACCTCCGACATGAACGGGCCGATCTGACGCGGCGCGAAATTGACCACCGCCGCCACCTGGACGCCGACTAGCGCCTCGGGCGTGTAATGTTTCGTAATCTGCGCCGAGGATTTTTTCACGCCGATCTCCGGCCCGAAATCGATTGTGAGCTTGAACGCGGGCTTTCGCGCCTGCGGGAAAGGCTCGGCGGTCAGGATCGTGCCGACCCGAATGTCGGTCTTGAGAAAATCGTCGAAGGCGATGCGGGGGGCGACGGGCAAGACAGGCTCCGGGTTGGGGCGCCCTTGTGTCGACGCCCGCGCCATTCGTCAATCGGAAGGGTCGCTCCTCACATGAAGCCGGGATTGCGCGGCATATAGCGCCGCCAGTCGCCGAATTCGCGATCCGAGACGAGCACGAACGGCAACAGGATGCGCATCCGATGGCCGGCTGCGACCGCAAGCGCGTCCTCGCTGGCGCCGGGGATGAACGCCGAGACCTGATCGGACTCGCCGCGCGCGGCTTGCGTGAGCGCGGCGGACAAGGCCGGGCCCAACAATTCGCGCCGGGTAACGGCGAGCGGACCGACATGGCCGGTGGCGGCGACATAGGCGTATCCTACGTTCTGCGCGCCCTCGCGCAAGAGAAACGCCCGCATGCCCGGCTCGCGCAGCAAAAACAGGTGATGATTTGCGCGCGAAACGCCCAGCGCGCTCCGATCAAGCGCTGCGAGCGCCTCCGTCGGCGCGCCGGCCTCATCCATTCTGTCGAGAGCCAGCGAGGACGAAGAGTCGGCGGCGCCGATCGCCCTGCGCTCGACGCCCATCATCGACAGCGGCAACCGCGAATAGAGGCCGTGACGCATGTAGAGCCCCTGCGACTTCGTGTTGAAGGCGAAGGTGATCAAGGCCCGCCTGACCGCGCCGGCGCTGTCGGCATGGGCCAGGGCGCGGCGCAACATTTCACGGCCGACGCCGCCGGCCTGTCGCCCTGGTGCAATGAAGAGTTCGGCGAGGAACCAAAAGTCGTCGCGCGACCAGGCGAAGGACGAGCCGACCAGCTCGTCGCCGTCCATGGCGACACAAAATCCCGACGGATCTTCCGCATAGGACAGGAGTTGAAACGCCGCCTGCCGCGCGGTGGCCGGCGCGCCGAAACCATGGCGCTGACACAAATCATTGATGCATCGAGCGATATGGTCCTGCGTCGATTGTAACTCATCCCCACGGGGTCGGCGGTGGACAATTGTCATGAAGCGCCTCGGCCAGAGAAAGCGCGTCGCGGCGGGCATGGGACAGACCGTAATTCTCGTCGCCCGTCAGCCCTCAAAGCGGCCCTCTCCGTGTTGCCACTAGCATGTTTCTCTTGCAAAAGGTTCACTTGACGACCCGATCTTGGGATCAGGGGCCAAGCGCCGTACATGCTCAAAGACATCAAACGCGCCTGGCGGATCTTGAAACGCAGGTTGGGCCCGAAGGTCGGGCGGCATCGGCTGATCTGCGAAAAGACGCACGGCGGCCTGCGCGTTGTGGAGATAGCGGGAGAAGAACCGCTTACCGTCGTAATCGACGCGCGCGGCGCTTCGGGCTACCACCGTTTCGGCAATGATTGGTGGCTGCAACCGCGCTGTCCCTACAGCTTCAAATATCTATCCATCAATACGATGTACCCTGCGGAATATTTCGACGGCCACGGCCACCCACAAGATCAGGCGGCGCGGGATTTGGTCGATTACATGCAAGGCGTGTTCCGCACGTTGTTCGGACGCGATCTGGGCTCGGTGCTGGAACTGGGTTCCGGGGGCGGCGAGATCACCAAAGCGTTCGCCGACCGGGAACTCGATTTCGTCACGGTCGAAGGCACGGACGCGGGCGTGCGCCGTCTACGCGAGATCGGCGTCAGCCCGGAGCGCATTTTGCAGCACAATTTGAAGTTCATGCCCCTGCTCGGGCGAAAATTCGATCTCGTCATGTGCACCGAAGTGGCCGAGCACATCGAGCCGTTTTTCGCCTCCAAAGTCGTGCAGAACTGCGTCGATCATGGCGACGCCGTGTGGTTTTCGGCCGCCGACCGTCATCGCGCGGCGCATTATCATCACATCAACGAACTGCCGATCGAAGCCTGGGACAACCTGTTCGCCCATATGGGATTTCCCTTTTTCGTCGAACTGGACCAGCGGCACGGCCGGGCTTCGCGTGTGTATCTGCGCAATGGCGTGGGCTGACGGCGGGCTCGCCTTGACTTGCTCAGCTTCCGCCCGCAATCAGCGCCCATGCCCTCGACCCGCCTGATCGCCTCGCTGAGCGAGATCTCCGACGCCTATGACGCCATCCTGTGCGACATCTGGGGCGTGCTGCATGACGGCAAAGCCGCCTTTCCCGCTGCGGCGGAAGCGCTCGCGCGCTATCGCCGCGCGGGCGGCGCGGTGGTGCTCATCACCAACGCGCCGCGGCCGAACGCGCCGATCCAGGCCCAGCTCGACCGGCTCGGCGTCGCGCGCGAAGCCTATGATTCCATCGTCACGTCCGGCGACGTGACGCTCGGCCTGATCGAGGCGCGCGGCGAGGCGCCGCTGCATCACATCGGCCCGGAGCGCGACCTGAGCCTATACGACGCCATCGCCGCGCGGACGGGGCGCCGGCCCGCGCTGGTCGGACCGGAGGCGGCCGCTTACGCCATCTGCACCGGGCTCGAACACGACCATGACGAGACGCCGGAGGATTATCGCGCGCGGCTTGAACGACTTGCGGCGCGAAAACTGCCGTTCGTCTGCGCCAATCCCGATCTCGTCATCCATCGCGGCGCGGATCTCGTCTATTGCGCCGGCGCGCTGGCGCAGATCTACGAGACGCTCGGCGGCGAGGTCATCTACGCCGGCAAGCCCTATGCGCCGATCTACGACGCCGCGCTGGCCGCCTGCGCCGCCGCGCTCGGGCGCGCGCCAAAACGCGTGCTCGCCATCGGCGACGGCTTCCGCACCGATGTCGCCGGCGCCCGCGCGCAAGGGCTCGACGTGCTGTTCGTCGCCGGCGGCATTCATCGCGACGAGGCGATGAACGGGGCCGAAGCACGGGCCGCGCTGTTCGCGCGCGAGGGCTATACGCCCGCCGCGACAATCGCCGCGCTGGCCTAGCCGACCGGGCGCTCGTCGGCGATGGTCTTGCCGTCGTTGGGCAGCGCGCCGGGCGAGATGAACTCGACCCGTCCGCGCAATTTCGTCGTCGCCTGCAACGTCGCCGCCACCGCCTCGGCGAGCGCCGTCGAAGGTTTTGCGGTTTCCGCGATCAGCGTCATGGCATCCTGCTCGCCCTCGCGCCGCACCACCAGCCGGACGCCGCCGAGTTCGGGATGGCGGCGCGCCGTCTCGACGACTGCGGAGGGGTGGACGAACATGCCCTTGACCTTGGTCGTCTGGTCGGCGCGGCCCATCCAGCCGCGAATGCGGCCGGGGCTGAGATAGGCGGAGAGGTCGCCAGTGGCGAGCCGCAGCAACGGGAAGCCGCCGCGCAACTGCGTGACGACGATCTCGCCGACTTGACCCTGAGGCAGCGGATCGCCCGAGCCGGGGCGCACGATTTCCAGCACGACATACTCGGCCACCTTCAGGCCCGGTTCGAGCGCGCCGTCCGCCCCGTCCGTCTCGTAGGCGATGATCCCGAGTTCGGCGGTGGCGAAAGCCTGCCGCGTCTTGACGCCGCGCGCCTCCATTTGCGCGCGCAGAGACGCCGGCAGCGCGCCGCCGGAGACGAAAGCTTTGCAAATCGAGGTCGGCGAGCCTGCCTTGTCGAGCAGAATTTTCAGGAAATCGGGCGGGCCGGCATAGGCGGTCGGCTTGAGATGGGCGATTGCCGCGAGCGTCTGCTCGGTGTTGCCCGGCCCGGCGGGGATGACGGCGCAGCCCAGCGCATGAGCGCCGCTCTCCATGATGAAGGCGCCCGGCGTCAGGTGGTAGGAAAAGCAGTTGAGCACGATGTCGTGCGCCGTAAAGCCGGCGGCGGCGAAGGCGGCTTTCGCGCCGAACGGGTCGGACCCGCGATCCTCGCCCTCGAAGATCGGCCCCGGCGACATGAACAGGCGCCGGAAGCCCCGCGTCGTCGCGGCGATCCCGGCGAAGGGGGGATCGTCGCGCTGAAGCTGCGACAGATCGGATTTGCGCAGCAGCGGGATGCGGGCGAAATCGGCGGGGCTATCCAGCGCCACGCCGGCGAGCTGGCGCGCGAGCTGCGGCGAATGGGCGGCAAGCTCAGCGAGGCGGGCGCGCAGTTGGGCGAATTCTTTCATGGTCAGGCGAGCCAGCGTTTGCGGCGGCGGTAGCTCTTCACGTCCTTGAACGAGCGCTGTTGCGCCCCGGCGACGCCGAGATAGAATTCGCGCACGTCCTCGTTGTCGCGCAGCGCCGCCGCTTCGCCGTCGAGCACGACGCGGCCGTTTTCCAGGATATAGCCGAATTCGGCGTAAGCCAGCGCGAGATTGGTGTTCTGCTCGGCAAGCAGGAAGGACACGTTCTCGCGCACGTTGAGATCGCGCACGATCTCGAAAATCTCCTCCACCACCTGCGGCGCCAGGCCCATCGACGGCTCGTCGAGCAGCACCAGCGAGGGTTTCGCCATCATTGCGCGGCCGATCGCGCACATCTGTTGTTCGCCGCCCGAGACATAGCCGGCCAGCGACGTGCGACGCTGTTTCAGGCGCGGAAAATAGGCGTAGATCGCCTGCAGATCGCGCGCGATCGCCGCGCGGCCATCCCGGCGGGTGAAGGCGCCGGTGAGCAGGTTTTCCTCGATGGTGAGATGGCCGAAGCAATGGCGGCCCTCCATCACCTGAATGGCGCCGCGCCGCACGAGTTCGTTCGGCGTCGCGCGCTCGACCCGCTCGCCCTTGAAACGGATTTCGCCTTTCGTCACTTCGCCGCGCTCGGCGCGCAGCAGGTTCGATATCGCCCTCAGCGTGGTGGTCTTGCCGGCGCCGTTGGCGCCGAGCAGCGCGACAATGCCGCCCTGGCGCACATGCAGCGACACGCCCTTCAGCACCAGCGCGACGCTGTTATAGACCACCTCGATATTGGCGACGTCGAGGATCGGATTCGTCACTGCGCTCTCCCTTGCCGGATAGGTTAGCGCGGGCGGGCGATGGTGTAACCTCAGCCTTTAGGCGAAAGCCTCAGTGCAGCGTGGGCGGCCAGGCGGGTGGCAGCTTTTCGGCCCGCTCGCGCAAGTCTTTCAGCACCGGCTCGACGAGGCTACGCGCGCGGGCGACGCCGGCGGCGTGGTCCTGCGCCGAGACGCCGTCGACATGGGCGAACAGCTTCGCCCGCACGCAGCGCTCGATGAGGTCGATATCCTCGCGGTATCTGCCGACGGTCAGTTCGGCGCCGAGCAGATTGACCAATTTCACCAGCGCGGCGAGGGTGACGACCGTGGCGGGATTTTCATTCTCGCCCTGCATGGCGACCTCTCGGCGCGTCAGTTCCAGAGGCGACGGCGGTAGGGATCGACCACCACCGGCGTCTCGAATTCCGGCGCCGGCGGCGCATTCGCAATCTCCTGGTCGGGTAGCGCGTCTCGCACCCGCAGC
>JANYIH010000043.1 GCA_025358745.1 Hyphomicrobiales bacterium
CGATCGCCGCCTCGATGGCGCCCCATGCGGCCGGCGTCTGGCCTTCCAGCTTCCACCAATCCGGCTTGATCCCGAGCGCGTAGAGCCGCGCGATCACTTGAGCCACCGTGTCGTCGGCGAGCGGCCCGTGCTTGCCGGCGACGATCTCGATCAGCAATTCCCGCCCCACCCGCCGCGCGGCGTCGTAGAGCCGCAGCAGTTCGCGCTCCTGGCGCGTTTTCATCTCGGGCGAATCGTCGGGGCGATAGAAACACAGGCACTTGATCGTATGGCTCAGCGGCCATTCGATCAGTCGGGCGCCGAGCGAACCGCCGAATTCGAAATCGAGCGGGCGCGAGCCCGGCTCCTCGACCGGACGGCCGATCCAGAACCCGAGCGCATCGGCGCGAAACAGCGCCTCGCGCCCATATCTGCCGTCGATCAGCATGCCGTAGCCGGGCCGCCCCGCCGCGACCCGCGCCGCCGCCTCGACCGCCAGCAGTTTGAACGCGCCGATCCGCTCGCGCGGCGCGCCCGAATCGTCGGCGATCTTTTCGAGCTGCGCGCGATGATCGATCGCGAGCGCCATGATCTCCGGGATTTCGGCGCGGCGCGTGGTCGCCCAGTGGATATGGTTGAGCGTCTCGTCGTAACGTAACGCGCGGGTCGCCGCGCCATGATCGAGGAAGCGGCGCAGTTCGGGAAAGGTCGGATACTCGGCCGAACAGAGGAGTCTGGACACCGCGAAGGCGCCGCCCGCGTTGGCGAAGGCGCAGCAGGTTTCCAGCGGCTCGTCGCGCAGCCAGCCGCGCAGAAAGCCGGACATGAACGCGTCGCCCGCGCCCAGCACGTTGTAGACTTCCACAGGGAAGCCCGGTCCCTTCACGCCGTCCTCGATGTTTTCTGGAATTGCGCCGGGGAATACGACGCAACCCATCGGCCCGCGCTTCATCACGATCGTCGCCGCGCTTTGCTCGCGAATGGCGTGCAGTGCGGCGAGCGGATCGTCGATCCCGCCGGCGATCATCACCTCTTCCTCGGTGCCGACGATGAGATCGCACTGGGCCAGAATCGGGCGGAGGCGCCGCGAGACATCATCCGACCTGATATATCGCTCCTCGCCCGCGCCATGGCCGGCAAGACCCCACAGGTTCGGCCGATAGTCGATGTCGAAGGCGACCTTGCGGCCATGCGCCTTGGCGAACGAAATCGCGCGGACCTGCGCCGCCGCGTTGTGGGCGGCAGCGAAATGGGTGCCAGTGACGACGATGGCTTTCGCGGAGGCGATATAAGCCTCGTCGATGTCGCTCTCGTCGAGCGCGGAATCGGCGCAATTCTCGCGGTAGAAGATCAGCGGAAAAGTCTTGTCGTCGCGAATGCCGAGCAGCACCAGCGCGCTCAGGCGCGTCGGGTCGGTTTTCACCCCCTTCACATCCACGCCTTCCCGCGCGCATTGCTCGCGGATAAAGCGTCCCATGTGCTCGTCGCCGACGCGGGTGATCAGCCCGCTTTTCAGGCCAAGCCGCGCCGTGCCGACGGCGATATTGGTCGGGCAGCCGCCGACCGCCTTGGAGAAGCTCGCCATATCCTCCAACCGGCCGCCGACCTGCGCGCCGTAGAGATCGACCGAGGAGCGGCCGATGGCGATGACGTCGAGACGTGGTTGCATCACGGCTCCAGAGGCGGATCGCCGGCGCCGATGACGTTCTGATCGAAGTCGATATTGGAGCCCGTCATCAGACCCGATTCGTCGGAGGCGAGGAAAACGCAGGCGCGGGCGACCTCGTAGGGGTCGAGCAGACGGCCGAACGGGCGCGACTTCATCGCCTCGTCGAGCCAACCGTCCTTGGCGCCGTGATAGGCCTTCATGATGCGGTCCTCGCCCGGAGTCGACATCCAGCCGATGTTGAGGCCGTTGACGCGGATGCGGTGGCGCAGCAGCGAATGGGCGACGTTCTTGGTCAGTCCGGCCAACCCGGCCTTGGAGGCGCAATAGGCGGTGATGAACGGCTGCCCGCCATGCGCCGACATCGACTGGATGTTGACGATCGAGCCGGCGATCTTGTCGCGCTTCATGATCGTCACCGCGCCCTGAATCAGAAAGAAAGGCGCGCGGACGTTGACGTCGAAGATTTCGTTGTAACGCTCCTCCGTCGTGTCGAAGATGTTGCCCCGATCCGATAATCCCGCGGCGTTGACCAGAACGTCGAGGCGGTGAAAGCGCCTGTCGGCCTCCCCGATCACCGCGCGACATTGTGCGACCTGGGCGAGATCGGCGCGCACGAAATAGGTGGGGCAGCCGCTGTCGGTGATCTCGCTTGCGACGCGCTCGCCATTCGCCGCGTTGCGGCCGCAGATCACCAGCCCGGCGGCGCCGGATTTGGCGAAAGTGCGGGCGATCGCCTCGCCCAGGCCCTGCGATCCGCCGGTCACGACTGCATACTTGCCGCTCAACGCGCCCATGGCGTCCTCCGCTTTCGATCTCTTATCCGCCAATATGAAACAAAAATTCCATCTATAAGTCAAGATGGAACAAGTGTTCCTTTTGACGACGAGGTATCAGGCGTCGACGCGCACCGGGCGGTCGGGATAGCTGAGCTGCTCGCGCGCACGCCAGTCGCGGGTGACGTAATTGAGGATCACCGAGCGGCGCACGCCCTCGATGGGGCGTCGCTCGAAGCCGTGCCAGGTATCGTCGCCGGGAACGAACACCATCGCCCCGCCGCGCTTGAAGGGCGACACGCCGAAATGCTTCTCCGGCGATTCGTAAATGTCGGTGCCAAGCTTTTCGTGGCCCCGACCCTGGCTGAGATAGATCAGACAGGTGAATTTCTTCACGCCGAGATCGGTGTGCGGCTGAAGCCAGAAACCGTCGACGTCCTGCGCATATTCCAACCGCAAAAACGTGTCGTCGATCTCAGCGGCGAAAGTTTGGCGGATCAGCATCGTGATCCGCAGCGATTGCAGCGCCTCCGCCACCGCCCCCATGACGGGAAAGCGCGCGACGCCGCCCGCGTCGAAATAGCTGCGCTGGTCGTTGTGCAATTCCCGCTTGCCCGAGACTCCGTTGAGCACAGGCGGGGCGAACGGCAGATCAGCCAGCGCGTCCGACACGTCGGCGGGAAACACGCTCTCCAGCAGAAAATGGCGATAGGGCCGCTCGAACGCGCGGGCCGCCCGAACGGACGCCTCGAAAGCGTCGGCGACACGCGTTGCGGCGGGGCTCAAGGTCTCCATGGCGCGCTCCGGGCTCAATTGGCGCCCAGCGCGGCCATATAAAGGTCGAGCAGGGTCTCTTCCTCGGTGCGTTTTTCCGGGTCTTGGGCGCGGATTGAGACGATTTTGCGGATGATCTTCGGGTCGAAGCCGTTGCCCTTGGCCTCGGCGAACACCTCCTTGATGTCCTCGCCCAGCGCCTTTTTTTCCTCGTTAAGCCGCTCTATGCGCTCGATAAAGGCGCGTAAATGCCCGGAATTGATCTCTTCCGTGCCGGTCTCCAACGGTGTCTTGGCCATGTCGGGTCTCTGAAATTGCAGCGCCGCGAGCCATGGCCGCCCGCGCCCGCCGCGTCAAGCCGGCCTACAAAGCCGCGATTCGAGCGGGCTGCGCTTCGACTTGCACGAGTCGGGGCTGCGCCCGCTGAGAAACCCTGAGATCGCGCGCCGTTAGCGCGAACGCCGCCGCAGCGGCGAAGGAAAGGCCGGCGCCGATCGCGAAAACGGGGTCGCGCAGTACAACCCCGCCCGCCACCACCGTCAGGGACACGAGCGCAAACAGCACGGATATGCCGGCGAAAGTCTCGGTGCGACCGGCGTTCGCTTCTTGCAACTCGGCGATTTGCCGCCTCATCCCCATAATTTCCCTGTTCCGCGTCGAGATGTTCATGTTCGCCTCTTGGTTTAAGGGCTCCATCGCGCCTACGTCCTGCGCGCCTACTTTCTGGCGCGCCGAAGGTTCCACCGGCGGAATTCGCAACAGCGTGATCTGCGACGCCGTCTTGCGCGTCCGGCCCGCGGCTGCAATGTTCGCGTTAATGGCCGGGGGCGCGATGACGGGGGCGATTTGGCGAGACGCGCGGGTGCGCGGCGTCGTTTATCAAGCGGCGCTTTTCGCCGCGCTTGCGGCGCTGGTCGTGTTCGCCTGGCGCAATGCGGTCGCCAATATGGCGGCGCGCGGCATCCCCATGGGCTTCGGCTTCTGGAACGAAACCGCGGGCTTCGACATCAACCAGTCGCTGATTTCCTATTCCGCCGTCTCCAGCTATGGCCGGGCGTTCTGGGTCGGGTTGCTCAACACATTGATGGTGGGGGCGATCTCGATCGCGCTGGCGACGCCGCTCGGCTTTGTCGTCGGCGTGGCGCGGCTTTCGCCCAACTATCTGCTGTCGCGCATCGCGCTCGTCTATGTCGAGCTGATGCGCAACACGCCGCTGCTGCTGCAATTGTACTTCTGGTACAACGCGGTGCTGAAATCGCTGCCGGGACCCAAGCAGTCGCACGCATTCTGGGGCCTCGCCTATCTCAACAATCGCGGCCTCTATCTGCCGCGCCCCGTGTTCGGCGACGGCGCGGGCATGATCGGGCTGGCGCTGCTGGCGGGCCTCGCCCTCG
>JANYIH010000010.1 GCA_025358745.1 Hyphomicrobiales bacterium
CATGGGTTTCACCTGGGAGCGCATCCAGGCGCTGAACCCGAAGATGATCCTGGCCTCGATCAAGGGGTTCGGCCCTGGCCCGTATGAGGACTGCAAGGATACCAGACGTTCCATTCGTCGAACGATATCGTCACGCGCTTCTTCGAACGTTTGAGCGCACGCACGTGCTCGATGGTTGAGGCGACCGCGCCGATATAGGCGTCGAGCTTCTCGCTGAGCGCGAGATAATTGGCGGTGTTCTTCTGTCGGTTGGCGAAATACATGTGCAACGAGATGTGATCGACCGCCTCATAGGTGTGTTCAAGCACCACCCGCTCCCATTCGGGATAGGTCTTCATGTCGGAATTGGAAGAGCCGCAAACGATAAGCTCCAACGAATTGTCAAACGCGCGCAGGGTTTTGGCGACTTCGTTGGCAAGTCGGCCATATTCGTGCGCGGTCTTGTGGCCCACCTGCCACGGTCCGTCCATCTCGTTGCCCAGACACCAGTGTTTGACGCCGAACGGCTCCGCCCGGCCGTTCGCCTTGCGCAGATCGCCCCAATAGCTGCCCGTCGGACCGTTGACGTATTCGACAAAATTGCGCGCCTCGTCGAGCCCGCGCGAACCTAAGTTGATCGCCAATATCATCTGCGTGCCGACCGTCTGGCACCATTGCGCGAATTCGTGCAGGCCGACGGCGTTGGACTCCGAGGTGTGCCAGGCCAGGTCAAGGCGCGTCGGACGCGTCTCGCGCGGGCCGACGCCGTCCTCCCAATTATAGGCGGAGACGAAATTGCCGCCGGGATAACGCACCACGGGAATGTCCAGATCGCGCACCAGTTTGACGACGTCGCCGCGCATCCCGTCGGGATCGGCGGTGGGATGGCCAGGTTCGTAGACGCCGCTGTAGATCGCGCGCCCGAGATGCTCAAGGAAGGCGCCATAGACGCGGTCGTCGACGCGTGCGATGCTGAAATCGCGGTGTGCGATAACGGTCGCCTTCATGTTTCCTCGCTCGGCCGAATTTTCGATTTATATCTGAAAGTCGGGTGCAATGGAGCGCCATTTCGCGATCCGCGTCAAGCCCGCACAGGACCAACCGCGCGAGATCGGGGCCAGACCGTGAATTTGCGCGAGCGGGGTGTGAGGAACCAAGCGCGGGCCGCGCCGGAAAATAGCGCCGCAAGCGTGTTCATTCCCGGCATTCCGATAACGATCCGTCCTTTCGATATTATGCGCTTGGCGCCCCGGGCATTCCCGGCTACGATGAAAATGAAGCTTCCACGATCAATCAGAGGAAGCTCTGGACAACGAGCGGGAAGCCGCTGGAACTCACAGGGAGGAACGCACGTGATCCGCAAGTTGCTCTGCGCCGCGGCGGCGGCTTCTGCTCTCATGGTCGGCGTCGCGCAGGCCAAGGAGACGATTGTCTGGTGGGATTTTCTGGGCGGCGGCGATGGCGTTCGCATGAAGGCGCTGCTTGAAGAGTTCAACAAGGAACACGCCGGCTCGATTGAGATCCAGCCGACGACGCTGGAATGGGGCGTGCCCTTCTACACCAAAGTGCAAACCTCCGCCGCAGTTGGCGAAGGCCCTGACGTCATGACCTATCATGAATCGCGCATGCCGCTAGGCGTCTCCACGGGTTCGCTAAGTCCGCTTGGATCAGAGGAACTGGCTGCGGCCGGCGTCAAGGCGGGCGATTTCGGCGCCGCTGACTGGAAGGCCGCGCAGGGGCCCGACGGCAAGCAATACGCGGTGCCGCTCGATATCCACTCCATCATCCTCTACTACAACAAAACCCTGCTGAAGCAGGCCGGGCTGCTCGGCGACGACGGCAGGCCGAAGGGCCTCGACGGGGCGGCCAACTGGGACGCGGCGCTGGCCAAACTGACAACCAACGGGGTCTCGGCGCTCTCCGTCCCCACCGCCGACAACGCCAGCGTCTGGCGGGTCTTCTACACCTTGCTCAACCAGCAGGACGGCGTATTCCTCAAAGACGGCAAATTCCTCGACGGGGACAATCTCGCCAAGGCGACGGCCGTGATCGGGGAAATGCAGAAGTGGGTCAAGAGCGGCTGGACGCCGGGCAAGACCGAATATCCCGCCTCGATCGCCCTGTTCACCTCGGGCAAGGCGGCGATGCACATCAACGGCGTCTGGGAGATCCCGACCATGGTCGACCTCGCCAAGAGCGGCAAGTTGTTTGATTGGGGCGCGATCCAGATACCGACGCTCTACACCCACCCCGCCACCTGGGCCGATTCGCACGCCTTCGCGATTCCCGATCGTCACGGCAACCCGGTCTCGCCCGCCAAGCGCGCGCTCGTGCTTCAGACAATCCACTGGTTCAACGAGCATTCGCTCGCCTGGGCCGGCGGGGGCCATCTGCCGGCCTCTCTGCCGGTGCAGGACAGTCAGGCGTTCAAGGATCTAAAGCCGAACTCGGACTACGCTTCGCTCGCCAAGACCGCCGTGTTCGATCCGGTCTCGACGCTGGCGGGCGTCGCTTCTCCCGTCTACGACGCGGCTGGAAACTTCGCCATGCCGGCGATGAACGGCGAGATGGCGCCGGCGGACGCGGCCAAGCAGATGCGGGACGATTTGCAAAACCAGGCCAAATAGCATCGGTATTCGACATTTCCTCGATCGACGCAGCCTGCCGGCCGCGCCGATCGTTGATTGTTAAAGGCGGGAGCGCCGCGGAATGCTGAGAAGCCGACGAAGCGAATGGCTGGCGGCCTTCGCGCTGATGGCGCCGTTCGTTTTCATCTACGGGCTCTTGTTCGTCTATCCCACCATCAAGATGATCGAGCTCAGCTTTCGCGCCGCGCCGCTGATCGGCTATGGGCGCTGGATCGGCCTCGACAATTACCGCCGCCTGTGGTCGGACCGCCTGTTCGCGCTGTCCTTTTGGGATACGCTCTATTTCGTCGTCTTGTCGGTCATCCCCAGCGTCGTGCTCGCGCTGGTGGTGGCGCTCGGCGTCAACCGGTTGAAGGGCTGGATGCAGAGCCTTATGCTCGCCGCGTTCTTCCTGCCCTATATCCTGCCGGTCTCCGTCGTCTTCCGCCTCTGGCAATGGATGTTCGACAAGGACTTCGGCGTGGCGCAATTGTTGATCGCGCCGCTCAACGACGGGCAACATCTCTCGATCTTCCGCACCATCCCTTTGTTTCTCCCGGCGGTGGCGCTCGTCACTGTCTGGTGGCTCCTGGGGTTCAACGTTTTGCTCTTCATTGCGGGATTGCGCAACATCCCCGTTGAGATCTACGAGGCGGCCTCGCTCGACGGGGCGGGGCGCTGGGCCCAGTTCCGCCGCATCACCTGGCCGCTGATCTGGCCGGTGACGGTGCTGGTGTTCACGATCCAGCTCATCCTTCAGCTCAAGATCTTCGATCAGGTCTATCTGTTCTCGCAAGGCGGGCGGGTCGACGCCACCATCGTCATGGTTGAATATATCTACAAGCAGGCGTTCCAGCTGAACAAAGGTGGGCTGGCGGCCGCCGCCTCGGTGGTGCTGTTCGTGCTCATTGTCGCGCTGTCGGTGCTGCAATATCAGCTATTGCGGGCGCGGGGCGCCCGATGAACGCGGTCGCCGCCAGGCTGCAGCGGTTGCGCGCGTTCGACCGCATCGGCCTCATCGCAACGCTGGCGACGCTTGCGCTCGCCATCCTCTGGGCTTTCCCGCTCTACTGGGGGCTGGTGACGACGTTCAAGCCCGACGATGAAACCGTGCAATCGGGCGTGCATCTGTGGCCGCAGCATTTCACCCTCGACAATTACGCGCATGTGCTGACGTCGACCAAGATCGGTTTCTGGTATGTCAACTCGCTCATCACATCGGCGGCGGTGACGGTGATCGTCGTCGGCATGGCGGCCGGCGCGGGCTATGCGATCTCGCAATTGCGCTTTCCCGGCCGGCGTCTGTGCTGGTGGTTGATCCTGGCCAGTTTCATGGTTCCGATCCCGGCGCTGATCGTCAACCATTTCATCCTGATGGCGCAGCTCGGGCTCGTCAACACGCTGACCGGCGTCGTCGCGCCGCAACTCATCGCGCCGGTGACGATCATCATCTACAAACAGTTCTTCGATTCGGTGCCGAAGGACTTTCGCGAGGCCGCCGTCATCGACGGCGCCAGCGAGTTCCAGCTTCTGTTCCGCCTCTACCTGCCGATGAACTGGGGCGTCACCACTGCGCTCGCCATCATCACCTTCATCGCCGCGTGGAACCTGTTTCTCTGGCCGTTTCTCGCCGTGACTTCGGAGGACAAAATGAACATCACGGTCGGCATCACTCAGGTGCATGACGCTTTCGGCGTGCGATATGCGCGCGATCTGGCGGTGGCGATGCTGGCGGCGCTGCCGGTCGCCGTCGTCTATCTCGTCTTTCAAAGGCGGGTGACGCAGGCGATCATGCTTTCGGCGGGCATCAAGGGATGAGCGAAACCCATGTCGAATTGCTGGGGGTGACCAAGCGCTATGGCGCGGTGACGGCGGTCGACACGCTCAGCCTCGCGGTAGAGCGGGGTTCGTTCACGGCGCTGCTGGGGCCGTCAGGTTGCGGCAAATCGACCCTTTTGCGAATGATCGCCGGGCTGGAGGAAATCACCGTCGGGCGGTGCTTCATCGGCGCGACCGACGTCACCCGCCTGCCGCCGGCGCAGCGCGGCATCGCCATGGTGTTCCAGTCCTACGCGCTCTATCCGCATATGACAGTTCGGCAGAACATCGCGTTTTCGCTGTCGATCGCCGGCGCCTCGCGCAAAGTGCAGGACGAGCGCGCTCTGGAAGTCGCGCGCATTCTGCAACTTGAATCGCTGCTCGACCGTCGTCCGGCCGAACTCTCCGGCGGCCAGCGACAGCGCGTGGCGATTGGTCGCGCGCTGGTGCGCAAGCCGGAAGTGTTCCTGTTCGACGAACCGCTGTCCAATCTCGACGCCAAACTGCGCGTGCAGATGCGGCTCGAACTGGCGCGACTTCACGCGGCGCTGGGCGCGACGATGATCTATGTCACGCACGACCAGACCGAGGCGATGACGCTGGCTGACCGGATCGTCGTGCTCGACAGAGGGCGCATCGCTCAGGTCGGCTCGCCGCTTGAGCTTTACAACCGCCCCGCCAACAAATTCGTCGCCGCCTTTCTCGGTTCGCCGGGCATGAATTTTTTCCCCGTCAAGCTTGAACGCGCCGAAGGCGACGGCGCGCGCGTCGCGTTGCCGGGCGGAGGCGTCGCCCGCGCGCGATTGCGTTCCGGCGCTGCGGGCGGCGAGATCGAAC
>JANYIH010000058.1 GCA_025358745.1 Hyphomicrobiales bacterium
TCGCCATGGCTCCAGCCGAGCCGGACGAGATAGTTGCGCAACGCCTCGGGCAGGTAGCCCATGGCGCGATAGGCGTCGACGCCGAGCGCGCCGTGCCGTTTCGACAATTTCGCCCCGTCCGGCCCGTGGATCAGCGGGATATGCGCCCAGACCGGCACGTCCCAGTTCAGGGCCTGATAGATCTGCGTCTGCCGCGCGGCGTTGGTGAGATGGTCGTCGCCGCGAATCACATGGGTCACGCCCATGTCGTGATCGTCCACCACCACGGCCAGCATGTAGGTCGGGTTGCCGTCCGAGCGCAGCAGCACGAGATCGTCGAGATCCTTGTTGGGGAAGGCGATTTTGCCCTGCACCCTGTCGTCGATCAGCGTCTCGCCTTCCTGTGTCGCGCGCAGCCGGATGGTGGGGGCGACGCCGACGGGGGCTTGCGCCGGATCGCGGTCGCGCCAGCGCCCGTCGTAGCGCGGCGGCAGGCCGGCGGCCCGCTGCTTCTCGCGCATTTCGGTGAGTTCGTCCTGGCTGCAATAGCAGCGGTAGGCGTTGCCGCTGGCGAGCATCTGCATCGCCGCCTCGCGATGGCGGGCGGCGCGCGCGAACTGATGCACCGGCTCGCCCTCCCAGTCGAGCCCAAGCCATTGCAGCCCGTCGATAATGGCCTCGACCGCTTCCCGCGTGGAGCGCTCGCGGTCGGTGTCCTCGATCCGCAGCAGGAACCGGCCGCCGACATGTTTGGCGTAGAGCCAGTTGAACAAAGCCGTGCGCGCGCCGCCGATATGCAGGAAGCCGGTCGGCGAGGGGGCGAAGCGGGTGACGATCTCGGACATGGGCGGCTCGGGGAAGTGGAGGCGCGCGTCTAGCAGATGTGCGGCGCAGGGACAAAGGCCAGGCGACGCGAGGCGAAGCGGTTAAAGGTCTTCCGGGGTCAGCCCCGAGCGTTTCGCAATCCGCTCCAACATCCTCGGGCCGATTTCATCCGTATCGTGGAATGCGAAGACCAGGTCCGGCCAACCGTCCCGTTCCAGCGTGGCGTGAGACCCAGTCTGGCGTTTCAGCCGCCAGCCGATCCGCTTGAGCGCTTCGAAAACCCGACGCGCCTGGCCGCGCCAAACCGCCTCACTCCGCCGCAAGCAACAATTGAATCGCCATCGGCGACGCTTCGTCGTTGTCCAGACGCTCGGCCAATACGCGAAGGGCAAGCGCCTCCGCCTTCGCCATCGCGGCCTCGCGAGTTGGTCCATAGGCCATGGCGCCCTCGATTTCCGGAACTTCGGCCAGCCAACGACCGTCAGTTTCCTGCTCGGTCTCCAAAGTTAAATTCATGGCAAGTTCCTCGGTCAGAATCGCAAATTGCCGCCATCATGAAACATATCATACTTGTCGCGATTTCTGCGTCCGTCTTGGCGAAGAGCCGGTTGAACCGCGCGGCTCGCGGCGACAGACCCGCTCGCGCGACTACGGCAGCGAATGGACGATGACCGGCCCTGCGGTCGCCTTCGCGGGTTCGGCCACCAGCGGCGCCAGGTGCTTCTCGATCCAGGCCAGCGCCCGCCGGTTCGACTCCTCGGCCCCCTCGACCGTATTGAAGATGCTGATCGCGGTTACGGTGTCGTCGGGGGCGTAGAGCACGTAATAGCCCATGAATCCGGGCACGCCGCTTATGATGGGAACCGCGCCCTTGATCTTTTGGGCGAGTTCGTCCGACTTGCCTGCCTTCGCCTTGAACTGTCTCATCGCTGCATACATGGCTTTCTCTCCCAATGCGCAATAACGTCGGCCGGTCGCGGCTGAAGGCGATTCTCACCCCTTCAGGTCGATCCGCACCGGCACGTGATCCGACGCCTTCTCCTTGCCCCGCATCGCCTTGTCGATCGTCGCCGTGGCGAGCCGGTCGGCGGCTTGGGGCGACAGCAGCAGATGGTCGATGCGGATGCCGTTGTTGCGCTGCCAGGCTCCGGCCTGATAATCCCAGAAGCTGTAGAGCCCGCCCGCGTCCGTCGTCGCCCGCAGCGCGTCGGTGAAACCGAGCGCCAGCAGTTCCTGATATTTGGCGCGGGTTTGCGGCAGGAACAGCGCGTCGCCGGTCCATTGCTCGGGATGCGCCGCGTCGAGCGGCATGGGGATCACATTGTAATCGCCGGCGATCACCAGCGGCTCCTCGTAGTCCAGCAATTTGCGCGCATGGCGGATCAGGCGGTCCATGAAGGCGAGCTTGTAGTCGAATTTCTCGGTCGCCACGGGATTGCCGTTGGGCAAATAGAGGCTCACCAGCCGCAACACGGTCTTGCCCCAGGGGATGACGGCTTCGAGATAGCGCGACTGGAGGTCGTTCTCGTCGCCGGGCAGGCCGCGCTCGACCTCAAGCGGATGCTTCGACAGGATCGCGACGCCGTTGAACGTCTTTTGCCCGTGAGTGGCGATGTTGTAGCCGAGCGCCTCGATCTCCTCGCGCGGGAAGGCTTCGTCCTGGCACTTGATCTCCTGCAGGCAGATCGCGTCGGGCGCGACCTCGCGGAGATAGTCGAGCAGGTGCGGCAGACGCTGGCGCACCGAATTGACGTTCCAGGTGGCGATGATCAGGGTCGGTCTCCTTTTTCGCCCAGCATCGCACGGGCGCGGGGCGACGGCCAAGAGGCTGGCCGTTGGGGACTTGCATCTATAGATAGGGGCGATGACCGTCCCTATGAAAAGCCTTGCCGGCGCCACGCGCGCCGAACTCGTCGCAGCCGTGGCCGAAGTGGGCGTGCCCGAGGGCGAGCGTCGGATGCGCTCCGCCCAGCTCTGGCACTGGATCTATCATCGCGGCGTCGCGGATATCTCCGCCATGCGCAACATCGCCCGGCCGCTGCTGGAAAAGCTGGCGGAGCGGTTCACGCTGGCGCGGCCGCAGATCGTCGCCGAGCAAATCTCGGCCGACGGCACGCGCAAATGGCTGTTGCGGATGCCCGCGCGCGGGGTCCACGACAAGGGCGCCGAGATCGAGTGCGTCTATATCCCGGAGAACGACCGCGGCACGCTTTGCGTGTCGTCCCAGGTCGGCTGCACGCTCAACTGCACCTTCTGCCATACCGGCACGCAGGCCTGGGCGCGCAATCTCTCTCACGCCGAGATCGTGGGCCAGGTGATGGTCGCGCGCGACCGGCTCGGCGATTTTCCCGGCGGCGTCGCGCCGACCGACGGGCTGGTGCCCTCGGGCGAGGGCGTGCGCGCGGTCAGCAACGTCGTGTTCATGGGGCAGGGCGAGCCGCTCTATAATTTCGAGAGCGTGCGCGACGCGATCTCCGTGCTGACCGACGGGGAGGGCCTTTCGCTGTCGAAGCGCCGCATCACCGTCTCCACCTCCGGCGTCGTTCCGGAAATGTCGCGGCTCGGCGAGGAATGCGGCGCCATGCTCGCCGTCTCGCTGCACGCGACCAACGATTCCTTGCGCGACAAGCTGGTGCCGCTGAACCGCAAATATCCGATTGAAACCTTGACGCAGGCCTGCCGCGACTATCCCGGCGCCTCCAATGCGCGCCGCATCACGTTCGAATACGTGATGCTGAAGGGGGTGAACGACTCGCCGGCGGAAGCGCGCGCGCTGGTCAAACTGCTCAAAGGCCTGCCCGCCAAGATCAACCTGATCCCGTTCAATCCCTGGCCGGGCAGCCCTTACGAATGTTCGGACTGGGACACGATCGAGCGCTTCTCCGAGATCGTGTTCAACGCGGGCTACGCGAGCCCGGTGCGCACGCCGCGCGGCCGCGACATTCTGGCCGCCTGCGGACAACTCAAGAGCGAGACCGAGCGTGTGAGCGCCCGCGCGCGGCTGATGCTGGAGGAGAGCCTCGTCAACGGGCTGGACTGAGGCTTATCCACAAGGCGCGCTGGCCCGCGCCCGCGCGGCGCGCTAACGTTTTCCATGCCCCTGCATCTCCTGAAATTGTGCGTCGGCGCGGACTCCGTCGCCGATCTCGAACAATGGGTCGACGAACGCGTGCGCGAGCGCGTCGCCAAACGCGAGCCGCCGCGCTCGCTGCACGTCACCCGCATGACGCCCACGCGGGCGAACGAAATCGCTGACGGCGGCTCGCTCTATTGGATCATCAAGGGTCAGCTCGCGGCGCGGCAACAGGTGCGGGAGATCGAGCCGTTCGTCGATGTCGACGGGATCGGGCGCTGTCGGCTGTGGCTCGACCCTGACGTGGTCAAGGTGAGCCCGCGGCCGCATCGGCCGTTTCAGGGCTGGCGCTATCTCGTCGGGAAGGACGCGCCGGCCGATCTCGGCGGCTCGGGGGCAGGCGATATGCCGGAGGAACTGCGGCGTTCGCTGTCGGAACTTGGGCTGTTATGAGCGGTCGAGGCACTTTCGCACCGCTATTTCGCACCGCTCGCCCTGCGGCAGCGGCCGGCCGCGCGAATCGGTATAGGCGATGCCGCGCACGCCGTGGCTGTCGATGGTGAAGCGGGCCTCGCAATCCAGCGACGGGGCGGAGAAGGTCGGGCGCTCGTCCGCGCCGAGCGCGGGCAGCCAGCCCTCGAAGCGAAGCTGTCCGACGCGATAGACCCAGATCTGCTCGATTCCGATCGCGATGCGCCGGTCCGGCTTGCCGAAACAGGCGCGGATTTTCGCCGCCGGGCGGTTGAAAAGATAGGCCTCGCCCACCTGGGCCTCCTCGGGCGCGCAGCCGCCGAGCGCCAGAAGAACGATGCCGATGCAAGCCCGCCATGTCATGCCCTGGCTTTAGGCGAGCGCCGCCGCCGCGTCCACTGGACGCAGCGGCGGCGCTGAGGCACGAAGGCGCGATGAGCGAAGATCCCGAGGAAACCGCTCGCTGGCGCCAGACCCTTGTCGGTCTAGTCGTCGCCGCGTTGCTGCTGGTCGCGGGCTGGTGGGTGATGAGCGATTTGCAGCGCCACCGCGAGATCGACAATTGCATCGCCTCGGGGCGGCGCGATTGCGTGCCGATAGAGACGGGGAAGTAGCAGCTCAGGCAGGGGAGAAGATGAGAATTTTTCGCTCCGCGACCAATTCGCGCGAGGTCTTGCCGTAGGCGACCATGTGCGGCGCGGCGGCGTGGGCCTTCAGCGCATCCGCGCTCGCCCAGG
>JANYIH010000122.1 GCA_025358745.1 Hyphomicrobiales bacterium
TGCGTGTCGACCGCCAGCGTCGGCTCGCCAAAGGCGACGTTGAGCACGACATTCGCCGTCTTGCGGCCGACGCCGGGCAGCGCCTCCAACGCCTCGCGCTCGCGCGGGACTTTGCCGCCGTGCTGGTCGATCAAGGCCCGCGAAAGCGCGATCACGTTCTTGGCTTTATTGCGAAACAACCCGATCGTCTTGATGCGCTCGCGCAGGGCGTCTTCGCCGAGCGCGAGCATTTTGGCGGGCGTGTCGGCTATCGCGAACAGCCCCCGCGTCGCCTTGTTGACGCCGACGTCGGTCGCCTGCGCCGACAGTGCGACGGCGACCAGCAGCGTGTAGGGATTGACGTACTCAAGCTCAGTGCGCGGCTCGGGCGCGGCGGCGGACAGCCGCTCGAAAATCGCCGCGGCGCGCGCCGCAATTTTCGTTGATCCCCGCGCGGGGGGTCGTCGTTTCTCTTGCCCCATGACCGTCCTATATGTCAGCCTGACCGGGTCCGCCATAAAGAGCCGCCATGCCGGAGCCACCCGATTTCGACGCGCCGCTGTTCGAGGATACGCTGAGGCCGCACCGTTCGCTCGGGCCCGCTGGGTTTCGCACGTTGATGTTGGCGGTCGGCGGCGCCAGCACGGCGCTGAGCGTGCCGTTCTACCTCCTGGGCGCATGGCCGGTCGTCGGCTTCCTCGGGCTAGACGTATTGGCGATCTATTTCGCCTTCCGCCTGAATTTCCGCTCGGCCCGTGCGTGCGAGCATTTCCGCCTGACCTATTTCGAGCTGACCTTCGCGCGCATCAGCGCGGCCGGCGCGCGGCGGGAATGGCGGTTGACGCCGGCCTGGGTGCGGCTTGAGCGGGTCGACGACGAGGATTATGGCCCGCAAAGGCTGACCTTGCACAGCCGGGGCCGCTCCTGGCGGATCGCCAGCGGCGTCGGGCCGGACCGCAAGGCGCAGTTCGCCGGCGAATTCGCGCGCGCGCTTTCGGTGGCGCGCGGCGGGCCGCGCTATTCCTGACCCGCTGGTGGACCTTGGAGCGGCCCTCTTGTAGGGGAGGCGGGCGAGGATCGATATGGCTCCACGGATGCGTAAACTGGTCGGCGGCGCGGGTATGCTCGCGTTCGTGCTGTTTTACGCCCTCGTGGCGATGGCGCTGGCGGATTCGCGCCCCGTCAACGAGGCGCCGGAACTGATGCGCACGGCGGTTTACATCGTGCTCGGCCTGATCTGGGTTCTGCCGCTGATGCCGCTGATCCTATGGATGGAGAGCGGGCGGTTTACGCGACGTTGAGCCGTCGTCCCCGGTTCCACAGCCGGAACGGCGCGCCCGACAGAAGCACGTCGAGATAGCGCAAATCCTGCCACAGCCCGTTGAGAGAAACGCGCGGCAGGGCGTGCAGATGATTGGCGTGCTCGGGAAAAAGCATGCCCGGCCGCGTCGTCACGGCGGTCTCGAAGCCAGCCTCGCGCGCCAGCGCGAATTCGCGCGGACCCGCGCTGCTGGGGTCTCCGACGGGATAGGACAGGCTCGTCACGGGCGCGCCGAGGCGCGCCTCCAGCGCCGCCTTGCAGCCGAAAATCTCAGCGCGGGCGTCTCGTTCAGGCCATTGCGCAAGGCGGCGGTGGCTGAGGCTGTGCGCGCCGACTGAGATCAGCGGGTGGCGGGCCAGGGCGAGCGTCTCGTCCCAGTCGAGGAAATCGGGTTCCGCGAGCGCCGCGCCGGTCACACCGGCTTTCGCCGCCAGCTTTGCGACCGTGTCGAGCATTTCGGCCTCGGGACGGGCGCGCAAGGCCCAATAGAGGCGCTCGAAGGCGGCCGATTTTTCGCCCACGTCGCGCGCGGGCAGGCGCAGACCAGCGCCCTCGATCGCATCGAGCCGGCCAATCGCCTCCTCCAGTTCGAGCCACCACAGCCGGGCCGTGCGCTCGATCAGGCCAGGGGCGAAATAGACCGTGGCGGCGGCGTTATGGCGTTCGAGCACGGGCAAAGCGACATCGCGGGTGTCGCGATAGCCGTCGTCGAAGGTGAGGGCGGCGAACGGCGGGCCGCCCTCGCGCAGGCGCTTTGCGGCCTCGCTCAGCGTGACGAAGGCGAAGCCGCGCGCGGCGATCAGGCTCAGCGCCTGATCGAGAAATTCAGGCGTCACTTCGAGCAGGCGATTGGGGGAATAGCCGGGCAGACGCGGCCGGAACGGCCGCACGTGATGCAGCGTGAGGAGAAAGCCGACGCCAGGCGCCGCGAGCGCCCGGTGCAGCCGCGAGGTCGCCAGGGCGGCGAAGCCGGCGCCGATGAGGGCGCGTTTGAACGACAAGGCGGTCTCCGCGACGAAACGATCGCTCAATCCCTAGCGCGGGCGTCTTTACGCATTGTAATTGTCGAGGCCCTAGGGTCGCGAACATGTCCTTTGCCGACCAGCGCGCCCCTCCGCGCCATTGCGCGCTTCCCTTCGCGTCGGTCGAATGCTTCTCCGATCCCGTGCGGGCGTGCGAGGCGTGGCGCGAGCTGGAGCCGGCGGGCGGCGCCTACCAGACTTTGCGCTTCGTCGAGGCGTGGCGGGCGGCGTTCGGCGCGCGGCTCGCCATCGTCGTCGCGCGCGATGCGTCAGGACGGGCGGCGGCGTTGTTGCCGCTGCGGCTGTGCCGGTTCGGCCCGCTGATCTCGGCCGGATTCGTCGGCGACCGCTGGGCCAATTATCACATGGGGCTGTTTCGTCCCGGCCTCGTCTGGAGCGAAGAGGACGTGCAGGCGCTCCTGCGCGCGGCGGGACGCGCGGCGCGCGTGGACCTGTTCGCGTTTTTCAATCTGCCGGAGACATGGGAGGGCGGCGTCAATCCGCTCGGGCGCCTGCCAGGCCGACGCAGCGCCAATGCCGCTTTCGCCAGCGCGTTGACGGGAGGACATGCGCAATGGCTAGACGCGCATGTTTCGCGGGCGACGCAGAAGAAGCTGCGCAAGAAGGCGCGCAAGCTCGAAGCGCTGGGCGCGGTCGCGCACGTCCGCGCGGCCGATCCCGTCGAGGCGGGGCGCTTTCTCGACGCGCTGCTCGCTCACAAGGCGGCGCTTGCGCGCGGGCGCGGCGTGGCGGACCCGTTCGCTCAACCCCGAGTGCGCGATCTGCTGCGCCGGCTGATCGCGGGCGAGGCGCCGGCGATGGAAATGCACGCGCTGCTCGCGGGCGGTCGCGTGGCGGCCGCGTTCGGCGCGCTGGCGCAGGGCAAGCGGCTGTCGGGGCTGGTGGTTTCCTACGACAACGCGCCGGAGACGGCGGCGGCGACGCCGGGCGAATTGCTGCTGATCGAAGTCGTGCGCGACGCCATGGCGCGGGGCTTGGAAACCTTCGATCTCGGCGTCGGCGAGAACCGCTACAAGAATGAGCTGTGCGAGATCGAGGAGCCGCTGCGCGATTGCGCGTTCGGCGTCACCCCGCTCGGACGGCTCGCCGCGCCCGTGTTTCTGGCCTCGCGAGCGGTGCGAGAGTGGGTGAAGCGACGGCCCGGCCTCATGCGGTTCATGCGAAAGGTTTAGCGCGAGGCGATGACGGCGCCGCCGACGATGGCCGCGCAGGCGAGACCCAGCGCCGCCGTCGCGGGCGCAAATCCCGCCAGCACAAGCAGGATCGTCGACAGCACCGGGGCGGCGTAGGCGGCGACGCCGAGCAGGCGGATGTCGCCGCGCTTGACGCCGAAATCCCAGAGATAGAAGGCGAGCCCGACCGGGCCCAAGCCCAGCGCGACGATGGCGGCGATCTCCGTCCCGTTCGCCGGCCAGACGGTCGTCTCGAACAAAGCGTGGCATAGAGCCGCGAGCGCCGAGGTGAAGAGGCAGAAGCCCGCCACCGCCTCGGTCGGCGCCGATTTGAGAAAACGCGAGGCGATGGAATAGCTCGACCACACCAGGGCGCATCCTGCCGCCAGCCACAGGCCCGCGCCGGGACGCCCCTCGCCGAGCCGGCCCCACAGCAGCAGCGCTGCGCCGCAAAAGCCGAGCGCCGCGCCCACCACATGTTTGGCGCGCAGACGTTCGCCCGGAAGCGCCGCCGACATCAGGACGATCAGCAGCGGCCAGAGATAGGCGACCAGGCTCGCCTGCGCCGGCGGCGCGGCGCGCAACGCCGCGAAATAGAGCGCGTGATAGCCAAACAGGCCGCCGACGCCCACCAGCCAGACCTTTGGCGGCTGCTTGAGCGCGGCCAGCCGCCCGCGCGCGACGGCGTAAATCAGGCCCGCCGCGCCGCCGATGGCGAAGGTGAGCGCCGCCATCTCGAACGGCGGCGCCGCGCCCGAGGCCGCCGTCAGCAGCGCCAGGGCCGACCACAGCGCGATCGCGCCAAAGCCGATCAGCGTCGCCTGCTCCCGCTCCCCCATGGCTTGGCGCCCTAGCCGCGCAGGAACGCTTCCATCGAAGTCGCCAGCGCGACCGGGGTCTCGTTCATGGGGTAATGGCCGGCGTTGGGCAGGACTTCGAGCGCGGCGTTCTTATACCAGGTCATGAACGTCGCCTGCATCGTCGCTTCGTTGATTGCGGCGTCGTATTGGCCCACGATCACCTTAATCGGAATTTCCCCGCCGATCACTTCCCTGTGGAAATCGGACTTGGCCCAGGCGAGGAGATAGGCGGCGAAAGCCTCGCGCGTGCAATTGTTCCAACTCGCCTGCGCCATATGATCGAGCCATGCGCCCGACAGCCGCGAGCCGGTGGAGAAGTCGATGATGGCGCGGCGATTGCCGAGGGTCTGCGC
Source organism: Hyphomicrobiales bacterium (assembly GCA_025358745.1). Classification (GTDB taxonomy): domain Bacteria; phylum Pseudomonadota; class Alphaproteobacteria; order Rhizobiales; family Beijerinckiaceae; genus Roseiarcus. The sequence continues at coordinate 4,729 of JANYIH010000122.1, forward strand.
CGCGCCGCTGAACAAGCCCCAGCCCTGCTCGTCGAACGGCACGGCGGCGGCCGGCGCCGGCGTGATCGCCACCATGCGCCGGACGCGGCCGGGCGCGTCGACGGTGATTCTCTGGATGAACTTGCCGCCCATGGAATGGCCGACCAGGCTGACCTTGTCGAGCTTGAGGCTGTCGATCAGCGCGCGCACGTCGGCCGAAATTTCCTCCACCGTGCAAGCGCCGCTCTGCGCCTTCGAGGCGCCGTAGCCGCGATAGGCGGGGAAGATATAAGTGAACTCGTCCGCGGAGAGCGCGTCGCGCATCGGCGCCATGAAAGTCTGGTCGCCGAACCAGCCGTGCAGCACGACCACCTTATGCGCGCCAGTGCCGAAAGTCTCGTAGCCAAGCGTCATGCCGCCCTCCCATTTGACGCGAACTTACGGCGAGCGGCAGGCGATGCCAAGGCGGCGCGCGTTCGCTGTGCGCCGCGACATCGCAGGCGCCTCCGGGCGAACATGCGCCAACGGCTGCAATCTCACGAAAGACCGCTATTGATCGCCCGGGATAGCCGCCGCTATTCTGAAGCAAACCAGAACGATGGGAGACGGCATGGCCGAGGTTTTGGACCTGGACGCTTATCTGAAGCGCCTGAGCTTCGGGGGCGAGCCGAAGCCCGATCTTTCGACGTTGATGGCGTTGCAGGCGGCGCATGTCGCTGCGATCCCATTCGAAGGGTTGGACCCGTATCTGCGCCGTCCTGTCGCTCTCGATCTCGCGACGCTGCAAGAAAAAATTTTCGCACATCGCCGCGGCGGCTATTGTTTCGAGTTGAACACATTGTTCATGGCGGCCCTGGAGGCGATCGGATATTCCGTGACGGCGCTTGCCGGGCGCGTGCGATGGATGTCAGCGCCAGACGCGCCCCTCGGCCCACGGTCTCACATGCTCTTGAAGGTGGAAACTTCGGAGGGACCTTACCTGGCCGACGTCGGCTTCGGCGTCTGCATGCTCGATGCGCCGCTGCCTCTGATCGTCGATCGGGAGTTCCCCACCCCCATGGGCGTCTACCGAATTGACGACGCGAACGGACGATACGCGCTTAAGGCTCGCCGGGGCGAAGGCTGGCGCACGATGTACGTGTTCGACCTCGAGCCGCAGTTGCCGGCGGATCTGATAATGAGCAACTGGTTCACATCGACCCACGCCGCGCCGCCGTTCCTCTCCACCCTGATCGTCGAACGCATTGTGGGAGCGACGCGACGCAAGATCGTGAACCGGCGTTATATTGTGGAGCGTCGCGACGGCGTGGTCGAAAGCGAGCGCGTGATTGCCGACGCGCGGGAGATGGCGAGACTTCTCGACGAGGTTTTCGAAATCACGCCTCCGGTCGCGGTTTCGGATGTTTTCGCACGGGCGTCGGATTAGGGATACCGGCGTTTCGACCTGGCGAAAGATCCGGGCGCGCCCTCGCGCTTTTTCGTCTGGCGCCCAGCGGCGGCGGCGACTAAAACCCCGCCTCCGCCACAGCGAGGATCGCCTTGTCCCACGCCGCCGCGCGTCCGCACGCGCCTGTCTTCACCCAGGGCAGCCTGATGCGCCATGTCGCGGTCATGACCGCGACCGGGTCGATCGGGATCGTCGCCCTGTTCTCGGTCGATCTCTTGTCGCTGTACTGGGTCTCCAAGCTCGGCGTCGTCAGCTACAAGGCGGCGATCGGCTATGCGAGCCAACTTTCGTTTCTGCTGATGTCGGTCAACATCGGACTGACCATCGCGATCTCCGCCCGCGTGTCGCGCTCGCTCGGCGCCGGCGACAGGCCGGGGGCGCGCCGATACGCGGCTTCCGGGCTGTTGCTGACGTTCATGGCGTCGCTGGCCCTGTCGACTCTGTTGTGGCTTTTTCGCGATTTCGCGCTCGAACATTTCATGCATGCGCGCGGCGAGGCGGCGCAGGTGGCGAGCGGGGTGCTCGCCATCACCATTCCCGCCAATGTGCCGATGGCGCTCGGCATGGCGCTGTCGGGGGTGCTGCGCGCCTGCGGCGACGCGCGGCGGGCGATGTATGTGACGCTGTCGGGCGGCATTGTCACCGCCTTCACCGATCCCGCGTTGATCTTCGGCCTGCATCTGGGCGTCTATGGCGCGGCCTGGGCGACGGTGATCTCCAGGCTGGTGTTTCTGTGGGTCGGCTGGGCGGGCGCCGCGCGGGTGCATAATCTGGTCGGCCGGCCGAGTTTCGCCGCGCTGGCGGGGGATTTGCGGCCGCTCGCCGGCATTGGCCTGCCCTCGATCATGGCCAATCTCGCGACGCCCGTGTCGGCGATCTACGTGACCCGCGTCTGGTCCGATTTCGGCGAGCCGACGGTGGCGGGCGGGGCGATCGTCGATCGCGTCATTCCGCTCGCGTTCGGCGTGATCTTCGCGCTGACGGGCTCGATCGGCCCGATCATCGGCCAGAATTACGGCGCGCGGCTGATGCTCCGGGTGCGGCGGGCGCTGACCGATTCTTTTCTCCTCGCGGTCGGCTACGCGCTCGCCGCCTGGGCCGCGCTCGCCATCGCCGCGCCGTACGTGGTCGAGGGTTTCGGCGCCAGCGGCGACAGCGAGGCTTTCGTACTGATGTTCTGCCGCTATGGCGCGCTGGCCTGGGTGTTCATCACCTGTCTATTCGTCGCCAACACGGCCTTCAACAATCTCGGTTTCGCGCTGATGGCGATGCTGTTCAACTGGGGCCGGGCGACGCTGGGCACCATTCCGTTCGTCATCCTGGGCGCCAGATACGACGGCGTGCCCGGCGCGATGGTCGGTCTGATCGCGGGCGCGGCGATTTTCGGGCTGGGCGCGGTCGTCGTCGCCTATGGCCTGGTCGCGAGGCTCGCCAGGCGGGTGGAAGCGGTTTAAGAAGTCGGTCGGGAGATCAAGAGCATGAATCTGAGCGACATCCTCCAAAGCGCCCAGGGCGGCGCAGGCCTGCAAAACCTCGCCAATCAACTCGGGCTGTCGCCCGAGCAGATGCAGGCGGCGGTGCAGGCGACCGTCCCCGCGCTGAGCCATGGTTTGCAACGGGCGGCGCAAGACCCGGGCGCGCTAGGCGGCGTGATCGGCGAAATCGCGAGCGGCGACCATGCCGGCTCCTACGCCGACCCCTCCCAGACCGGCTCGGCGGCCGACGCCGGCTCGGGCGCAATGGGTCAGATTTTTGGCGGCCCAAATGTCACGAACGAAATCGCGCAGCAGATTTCGCGCGTGTCGGGCCTAAGTCCGCAGATTGTGGCGAGCTTGATGCCGGCGTTGACTTCGATGGCGCTGGGCGGCCTCTCGCACGCGATGCAGGCCCAAGGCCACGGCGACGTGTTGACTTCCGGCGGCGCGGCGCCGGCAGGCGGCGGCGGGCTGCTGGGCTCGCTTATGTCGGCGGTGGGGGGGATGCTCGGCGGCGGCGGCGCGGCGGGCGGCGCGCTTTCGCCCGGGCTTTCGACGCTGATCAACATGTTCGCGCCGGGGATGGCGGTGTCGCCCGATCACGCCCAGACGCTCAACCAAATTCTGCCTAGATAAGGCCGCGCCGCCTTCATTGCTTTGTCGCGACCTCGCCCCTATCTAGGGCCGGCCGCCGGGGAGGCGGGGGGCGGGACTTGGCATGGCGCGCGATGTGACTGACGTGGAGCCGGTGAACGGACGGCGCGACCTGATCGCGTGGTTCGAGGCCGGTTGCAAAGCGCCTGACGCGTTCAAGGTCGGCTCCGAGCACGAGAAAATCCCGTTTTACGTCAACCACCTCTCGCCCGTTCCCTATGAGGGCGAGCAGGGGATCGGCGCGCTGCTGCACGCGATGCGGGCGAGCCTGGGCTGGGACCCGATCGAGGACGGCGGCCATCTGATCGGCCTTTATGATCGCGAAGGCGGAGGGGCGATCTCGCTGGAGCCGGGCGGCCAGTTCGAACTATCCGGCGCGCAGGCCGCCGACATCCATGCGCTTAGCGCCGAACTCGACGCCCATCTCGAAGCCGCCCACGCCGCCGCCGGCCCGCTCGGCATCGGCTTTCTCTCGCTTGGCATGAGCCCGAAATGGACGCTTGGCCAAACGCCGCGGATGCCCAAAAGCCGCTATCGCATCATGACCGACTACATGCCGAAAGTCGGCAAGCGCGGTCTCGACATGATGTATCGCACCGCCACCGCGCAGGCGAACCTCGATTATTCCTCAGAAGCCGACATGGTGGCGAAGCTGCGCGTCGGCCTCGCCCTTCAGCCCGTGATGACGGCGCTGTTCGCCAATTCCCCGTTCACCGAGGGCAAGCCGAACGGTATGCTGTCGGCGCGCTCGGAGATCTGGCGCCACACCGACGCCGATCGCACCGGCATGTTGCCGTTCGCCTTCGAGGCGGGCATGGGGTTTGACCGTTACGCCGATTTCGCGCTCGACGTGCCGATGTATTTCGTCAAACGCGGCGACGTCTATCACGACGTCTCGGGCGCGAGCTTTCGCGATCTGATGGACGGGCGCCTCGCGGCCCTGCCCGGCGAGCGGGCGACGATCTCGGATTGGGCCAATCACCTCTCGACGATTTTCCCCGAGGTGCGGCTGAAACGCTATCTCGAAATGCGCGGCGCCGACGTTGGGCCGCCTGCACGCATCGTCGCGCAATCGGCGCTGATGGTCGGCCTCTATTACGATGGCGCGGCGCTCGACAGCGCTTTGCAACTGATCGGCGGCTGGAGCGCGCAGGCGCGGCAGCGCCTGCGCGACGAGGCGCCGCGGCTGGGCTTTGCCGCCGAAATCGCGGGCCGCACGACGCGCGATATCGCGCGCGACATGCTGGCGCTGGCGCGGGCCGGACTGGCGCGGCGGGCGCGCAAGGACGCGCGCGGGCGCGACGAGACCCATTTCCTCGATCCGCTCGACGCGCTGGTCGAGAGCGGCGTCGAGCCGGCGCGGGCCTGGCTGGCGCAACTCGCCGGCGCCTGGGGCGGCTCGATCGAGCCGGTGTTTGCGCAAGCGCGAATCTGAGGAACCGGCATGAGCGACCCCTGCATCATCTGCGTCGCGCTCACGGGATCGGTGCCAACCAAGGCCGACAATCCCGCCGTGCCGATCAGCGTCGCCGAGCAGATCGAAAGCGCGCAGGAATCTTTTGAGGCGGGCGCGACCATCGCCCATTGCCATGTGCGCGACGCCGAAGGAGGGCCGACCTCCGACCCCGAGCGTTTCGCGCGGCTCGGCGAGGGCTTGCGCCAACATTGTCCTGGTATGATCGTGCAATTCTCGACCGGCGGCCGGTCCGGGTCCGGCAAGGCGCGCGGCGGCATGTTGGAGCTGAAGCCCGACATGGCCTCGCTGACGCCGGGCTCCAACAATTTCCCGACCCGCGTCTATGAGAACCCGCCCGATCTCGTCGACTGGCTCGCCTGCGAGATGAAGGCGCACGGCGTCAAGCCGGAGATCGAATGCTTCGACCTGTCGCATATCGTGCAGGCGGCGCGGATGCAGGCGGACGGGCGCGTTGCGGGGCCGCTCTACGCGCAATTCGTGATGGGCGTGAAGAACGCCATGCCGGCCGACGAGCGCATCTTCGATTTCTATATCGAGACGCTGAAACGCTTTGCGCCGGACGCGCTTTGGTGCGCGGCGGGAATCGGGCGCGATCAGATCGTCATCAACGAATGGTGCGTCGCGCGCGGCGGGCACACCCGCACCGGGCTTGAGGACAATGTGCGGCTCGACCGCGACCGGCTCGCGCCGTCGAACGCGGCGCTGGTGCGGCGGGTCGTGGATCTATGCGCGCAATACGGGCGGCCGGTGGCGACCTGGCGCGAGGCGCGCAGCCTGTTGGGGCTGGCGGCGTAGGTTCTCAGTTCAGGCGATGGGCGTGGGTCGCCTGTTCGGCCATTGCGGCGGTCTCGCTGGCGTGCAGGTTGCGGACGCGCTCGCGCAATTGCCGCAGCACCGGATCGACCAGGCTCTGCGCCATCGCGACGCCGACCGCGGTCTCCTCCGCCGAGACGCCCTCGACATGCGCGAACAGTTTCGCCCGCACGCAGGATTCGAACACGTCGATATCCTCGCGATATTTGCCGACCAGCATTTCGGCGCCGAGCAGGTTGATCATCTTGACGAGGGAAGCGAGCGCCACCTTCGTTTCGCCAGCGTCGGAATTCATTCGGTCCTCCGCGCGCACCCCAAGCCAGCGCGATGTTAGGGCGTCGATTGTTAAGCTCGGGTGAATCGCCTTCCGGCGCCTGCCCCGACACAGCGACTATTCGTTCAATTCCCCGTTACGCGTCTTAACCGTGTTGCACAAAAATGCAACCAAAAGTTGTATCAAAAATGGATTTGACGCCGTCCGATGTCGGTTCGTTTGCGGCTCGCCATTTCCCTGCCCCGCCGACCTGGGGTAGAGAACGCTTCGCTCGATCACGGAATTCGCACTTGCAATATCTTTCGACGCGCGGACAGGCGCCGCGGCAGGACTTTGTGGACGCCATGCTCTCGGGCCTTGCCCGCGACGGCGGACTGTACACGCCCGAAACAGTCCCGACCCTCGCGCCGCCGGCGATCCGAGCGCTGGCGGGACTCCCTTACGAGCAAGCGGCTGCGGCGTTGATGGCCCCGTTCGTCGGCGACGCCTGGAGCGACGACGAACTCGGCGCCATGACGACGCTCGCCTACCGCGACTTCCGCCACGCCGCGCGCGCGCCGCTGACCCAGCTCGACGACAATCTGTTTTTGGCGGAGCTGTTCCACGGGCCGACGCTGGCGTTCAAGGATTTCGCCATGCAGTTCCTTGGCCGGGCCATGAACCGGGCGCTCGTCGACAAGGGACGGCGTGCGACGATCCTGGGCGCGACCTCGGGCGACACCGGCGCGGCGGCGATCGAGGCGTTCGGCGGCGCGGAGCGGACGGACGTGTTCATCCTGTTTCCGCACGGTCGTGTGTCGGAGGTGCAGCGCCGGCAGATGACCTGCGTCGACAAGCCGGGCGTCCATGCGCTCGCTGTCGACGGCTCGTTCGACGATTGTCAGGACATCGTGAAGAGCCTGTTTGGGGATCTAGCCTTTCGCGACAAGCTGTCGCTGTCGGGCGTCAATTCGATCAACTGGGCGCGAATTCTGGCGCAGATCGTCTATTACTTCACATCGGCCGTTTCGCTGGGCGCCCCCGACCGGCGCGTGTCCTTCGCCGTGCCGACGGGCAATTTCGGCGATGTTCTGGCGGGCTGGTTCGCCAAGCGGATGGGGCTGCCCGTGGCGCGGCTGATCGTGGCGACCAACGAGAACGACATTCTCGCCCGCGCCCTGGCGAGCGGGGAATACCGGCCGGCGGGCGTCACGCCGACGCAATCGCCCTCGATGGACATTCAGGTCTCGTCCAATTTCGAGCGGCTGCTGTTCGAACGGCTCGGCCGTGATGACGCGGCCTTGCGCGGGCTGATGGCTGGTCTCAAGCAGTCGGGCGGCTTCACGATTCCTGCGGACGCATTGCAGGACATCCGCGCCGAATTCGACGCCTGCCGGGCCGCGGAGAGCGAGTGCGCAGCGGAGATGGCGCGGGCGTGGAGGGAAAGCGGCGTGCTGCTCGATCCCCATACAGCCGTCGGCGTTCATGCCGCGCGCGCGGCGCTGAAGCGCGATGCCTCGACGCCGGTGGTGGCGCTGGCGACTGCCCATCCCGCCAAATTCCCCGATGCGGTGGAGAAGGCGACGGGGGTGCGACCGCCGCTGCCGCCGCATCTGGCCGACCTGCTCGGCCGGCGCGAACGTTTCGCGCGCCTGCCCAACGACCCCAAGGCCGTCGCCGATTACGTCGCCGCCCACGCGAGGGCGCGCTCTTGAGCGTTCGCGTCACCACGCTGCCCTCAGGCTTGCGCGTCGTCACCGACGCCGCGCCGCATCTGCGCACCGCCGCGCTCGGCCTGTTCGTCGCCGCCGGCTCGCGTCACGAGCGCCAGACCGAACACGGGCTGTCGCATCTGCTCGAACATATGGCGTTCAAGGGCACGGGGACGCGCAATGCGCGCGAAATCGCCGAGGTGATCGAGAATGTCGGCGGCGACCTCAACGCGGAGACCGGCGTCGAGCAGACCGGTTATTTCGCCCACGTGCTGAAGGAGGACGCCGGGCTCGCGCTCGACCTGCTGGCCGACATCTATTGCGACAGCCGGTTCGACTCCCAGGAGCTGGAGCGCGAGAAAGGCGTGATCGTGCAGGAGATCGGCGCGGTGGAGGATACGCCCGACGATCTCGTGTTCGACCACCTCAGCGCCGTCGCCTGGGCCGATCAGGCGATCGGCCGGCCGATCCTGGGCACGCGCGAGACGGTGACGGGTTTCGACCGCTCCGCCATCGACGCTTATCTGCGGCGCCATTATCGCGCCGGCGCGACAGTGGTCGCCGCCGCCGGAGCGGTCGAGCACGACGAGATCGTCGCGCGGGCGCAGGTCGCGCTGGCGAGCCTTGGCCTCCAAACCGCGCCGCCGCCCTCGACCGCGCACTACACCGGCGGCGAGCGGCTGACCAGGAAGGCGCTTGAACAGACCCATATCGTCGTCGCCTTCGCCGGCCGCGCCATTGGCGAGGCAGATCACGACGCCGCGCAGGTGTTCGCCACGGCGGTCGGCGGGGGCATGTCCTCGCCGCTGTTCCAGGAGGTGCGCGAGAAGCGCGGGCTCGCCTACGCCATCAATGCGTTCCACTGGTCGTTCGCCGACGCCGGCCTGTTCGGCTTCTACGCCGGCTGCGCGGGCAAAGACGCGGGCGAACTGATGGCGGCCTCGCTCGATTGTATCGCCGAGGCGACGCAACGGCTCGACGAGGCGGCCGTCGCGCGCGCCAAGGCGCAGCTCAAGGTGGCGACCCTTAGCGTGCTGGAGCAGCCGGGCGCGCGCGCGCAGCAACTCGCGCGGCAGTTGTTCGCCTATGGCCGAACGCTGACGCTCGAAGAGTCGATTGCGCGGATCGACCGGATTGACGCGACCGAGGTGCGGCGCGCCGGGGCGGCGATGATGGCCTCGGTCCCGACGGTGGCGGCGATCGGGCGGGTGGGCAAAGTTTTCACTGTGGAAAAAGTCGCCCGCCGGCTCTCGACGGCGTAGAATGTAGAAATGTCGCTGTTTCGACTGACAAGGGCGCCTGAGACCGAGCCGCTGATCCGCGGCGACGGCCTCTATTTGCGCCCGGCCGTCTCCGCCGATTTCCCCGCCTGGGCGCAGTTGCGCGCGGAAAGCCGCGCGTTCCTGAAGCCGTGGGAGCCGACCTGGCCCGACGACGATCTCACCCGCGCCGCCTTCCGCCGCCGCCTGCGCCGGCAGGTCGAGGACATGACGCGCGACGAATCGTTCACGTTTCTCATCTTCGACACGGCGACCGACGCGCTGCTCGGCGGCTTGACGATCGGCGGCATTCGCCGCGGCGTGGCGCAAACGGCGACGCTGGGCTACTGGATGGGCGGCAGATACGCGGGGCGAGGCCGCATGACGCGCGCCGTGGCGGCGGCGACGCGCTATGGTTTCTCGACGCTGCGCCTGCACAGGATTGAGGCGGCCTGCCTGCCGGAGAATGTCGCCTCGATGACTTTGCTCGAACGCAACGGTTTCCAGCGCGAGGGTTTCGCCCGCGCCTTTCTCAAGATTGACGGCGCGTGGCGCGATCATGTCCTCTATGCCCTGCTTGAGCATGAGGCGCCGCGTGGGGTGTAGAGTGGCTTCCGATCAAGTTGAAGCGCCGTCATTGCGAGGAGCGCAGCGACGAAGCAATCCAGCTTGGCGCCCGCGGCGCGTTGCAAACACAATCCTGGGCATCGCGGCGCGATGGATTGCCTCGTCGCGGCGCGCTTCGCTCGGCGCTCCTCGCAATGACGACGCCTCGCGGTTCAACACGTTCGGTTACCGCTCCCGTTTCGCGGCGCTGCTCGCGTTGCTGGCCTTCCTCGCCGCTATCGGCCCCCCGGCCCTGGCGGCGACGAAGATCGTGCGGCTCGCGGCCACCGACGACGCCATCGACCTCGCCTCGGCGGTCGAATATTTCTCGGGCGAGGGCGACAAGCTTCAGGTGTCGACCGCGCCCGGCCCCGACGGCATCACACGCCGGATCGAGGTCGGCGCGCTTCAGGCCGGCGCGCATCCCAGTTGGATGGTGTTCGCGCTCACCAACGATTCCGACGAGCAACTGACGCGATTGCTGGTCGCGCCGCATTATCGTTTCGTCGGCTCAGGGATCGTTTGGCCCGATCTCGGCTCGACTCGGATCGCCACGATCACGGCCAGCCAGGGCAACCCGCCCGAGCGCGAGGACGTGGCTGAAGCCGACGCCTTCCGGCTCACCATCGACCCCGGCACCACCGTGACCTATGTCGCGGAGCTGCGCACGGCCAGGCTGCCGCAGATCTATCTGTGGGAGCCCGACGCCTACAAGGCCAATGTCGCCAGCCTCACGCTCTATCGCGGCATCGTCATCGGCATCGCCGGGTTGCTGGCTCTGTTCATGACGATCGTGTTCGTCGTGCGCGGGGTGTTGGTTTTCCCTGCGGCGGCTGCGCTGGCCTGGGCGGTGTTCGCCTATGTCTGCATCGATTTCGGCTTCTGGCGCAAGATCTTCAATTTCGACGACGCCACCGAACGCATCTGGCGCGCCGCGATCGAGGCCTCGATCGGCGCGACGCTGATCGTGTTCATGTTCGCCTATCTCAACCTGCGCCGCTGGCACGCCCGGTTCCTGCACATCGGGCTGGCCTGGATGCTGGCGATGGCGATCGTCGTGGGTCTGTCGGTCTACAATCCGACGGTCGCCGCCGGCGTCGCGCGCATCTCGATCGCCAGCGTCGCGGCGATCGGGCTGCTGCTGATCATGACGCTGGCCGGGCGCGGCTCGGACCGCGCGGTGCTGCTGATCCCGACCTGGTTCCTGCTCAGCGTCTGGGTCGTGGCGGCGGCGGCCGCCGCCCTGGGACATGTCACCAACGATCTCACCTCGCCCGGCCTGATCGGCGGGCTGGTGCTGATCGTGCTGTTGATCGGCTTCACCATCATGCAGACCGCCTTCTCCGGCGGCGGGGCGTTGCGAGCGCTGGGCGACGACGCGGAGCGGCGCGCGCTGGCGATGACCGGGGCGGGCGATCCGATCTTCGATTGGGACGTCACCGCCGACCGCATCTATGTCAGCGGCGACGCGGAGAGCCATCTGGGCCTGCGTCGCGGCGCGCTGGAGGGTCCGGCCGCAGGCTGGCTTGAAGTACTGCACCCGCTCGACCGCGACCGCTATTCCGCCGCGCTCGACGGGTTGCTGCTGCAACGCTCGGGCCGCATCCGCCACGATCTGCGCCTGCGCGGCGCGGACGGGCACTACACCTGGTTCCTGCTCAAGGCCCGCCCGGTGCTCGACGCAGGCGGCGATGTGATCCGGGTGATCGGCACCTTCGAGGACGTGACCGAAAGCCGCGCGTCCGCCGAGCGCATCCTGCATGACGCGATCCACGACCATCTGACCGGCCTGCCGAACCGGGAATTGTTCTTCGACCGGCTGGAGAGCGCCGTGGTGTCGGCGCGACGGCCGGGCTCGCCGGGACTGGTGGTGGCCCTGTTCGACATCGACCGGCTGGCGGCGATCAACGCCTCGCACGGCATGTCATTTGGCGATTCCGCGCTTTTGACCATCGCGCGGCGCGCCGCGCGCGACCTCAAGCCCGGCGATACGCTGGCGCGGCTCGGCGGCGACCATTTCGGCGCCATTCTGCCGCGCGAGGCGGAATTCGATCTCGCCGCCTTCGGCGACGGCTTGCGCAAGCAACTCGCCAATCCCATCAGCTTCGGCGACCGCGAGGTTTCCGTCACCGCCAGCGTCGGTCTGGCGATCTTCGAGAGCGCGCGCCACGCCAAGGCCTCCGACCTGTTCGGCGAGGTCGAAATCGCGCTCGCCAACGCCAAGGCGGGCGGCGGCGACCGTTCCGCCGTGTTCCAGCGCATGATGCGCAACGCCCGCGAAACGCGCGCCTCGCTCGGCTCCGAACTGCGTCACGCCTTGTCGCGCAACGAAATATTCGTGCTGTTTCAACCCGTGGTCCGGCTTGAGGACCGCACCGTCGCCGGCTTCGAAGCCACCCCGCGCTGGCGCCATCCGCGTCTGGGCGTTCTGAGCCCGGCCGAGTTCCTGCGCGACGCCGACGGCGCCCTCGCGATGACGGAAATCGGCGCCTTCGCGCTCGATTACGCCGCGCGCGAACTCGCCGCCTGGCAGAAGGCGCTGGAGGTCAATCCGCCGATCTTCGCGCTGCTCGGCCTGTTCTCGCGCCAGATGCTGGCGCACGATCTCCTGAGCGATATCCGCGCCACGCTCGCCCGCCACAATGTCGCGCGCGGCTCGCTCAAGCTGGGCGTCAGCGAGGCGCTGGTGATGGAGAACCCCGAATTCGCCGCCCAACTTTTGCCGCGCGCGCGCGAACTGGGCGCCGGCGTCGCGCTCGACGATTTCGGCTCCGGCTACACCTCGCTGGGCGAGATCGAGCGCTATCGCTTCGACACGCTGAAGATCGGCTCGGCGCTCGCCAGACCCCGCGGCGGCTCGGGCCGCTCGGTCGTGCTGCGCGCCGCGGTGGCGATGGCGCACGATCTCGGCATGGACGTTATCACGGATGGGGCGGACAACGAATCGGACGCGGTGGAACTCGCTCAACTCGGCTCCGAATTCGCCGAGGGTTTGGCCTTCGGGCTGCCCATGACGGCCGCGCAGGCGCGCAAGCTGATGGGCGCGCCGACGGACTAGTTTTGGTCAGGGCGGCCGCCCGCGAGCCCTTGTTCGGCTTTTGGCCTTCGCACGCGAACGCGCGGGAAGGCGTCGGCGGTTTGGCCGGCGACGAGATCGGGTCGAAGGCTATTGAGATCATGATACGGGAGAGTGGAATGACCGATCCGAAAGCGCGTTCGCCCTCCGATGCAGAATTTGTCAGCGCTTTATTTTCTCATCTGCTGAAGCGAAATCCGCGTCTGGAGGAAAGGGACGCATGGGTTCAGGTTGTTCAAACCTGTATGAGCGACCGCGAAGTCATGTTTAAATTCACCAAATCGGCAGAATTTAGAAAATTAAACGAGATCGTCCCTGGTCATATACCTGGACATTTTTACTCGCCGATCGTGAAGACTGATGAAATTGGAGAATATTTCGCGCGGTCATCAAATATTTCGGCTTCAGAAATTGAGGGCATTGGAATAAACCTGGCGGAAATGAAGTCAATTTGGGCGCATAGTCTCGATTTTTTGAAAACTTTGCGTTTCTCTTCTAAAACACAGGAAATGACGAGATATTATACGGGCGATCAAAGGTATCCTTTCGGCGACGTTCTCGTTTTAGCGGCCATGATGTTTAAACATCGGCCTAAGCGGATTATTGAGATCGGGTCGGGGTTTTCGACTGCGGCGATGCTCGATATTCTGGATGCCATGGACGATAAGGAGTGTGTTATTACATGCATTGATCCTTATCCCGCCCGGTTGAAATCGTTGCTGCGTGATGAAGATCAAGCCCGGGTGACGATACTCGGCACTGCGGTGCAAAACGTCGAGGTATCTTTATTTGATTCGCTTGAAAAAGATGATTTTATATTTATAGATTCATCTCACGTATTAAAAACCGGCAGTGACGTTCATCACGAGTTATTTAATATACTGCCGCGCGCAGCAAAAGGCGTCATCGTCCATTTTCACGATATCCAGTTTCCCTTTGAATACCCATCGGAGTGGGTCTTTAACAAGCGCTGGTCCTGGAACGAAATCTACGCAGTGCGCGCCTTTCTTATGTACAATTCAAATTTTTGCGTGAGGTTTTTCTCCGATCTTTTTTTCCGCGAACTTTTCGACGATATCGCGACTTTCAATTTGGCAGGCGCAAAACCCATCGCGGGCTCACTTTGGGTCGAACGGATATGTTGACGCCATTGCCGGGCATTCAGCCAAATTGGTCGGAACCGAGTTGCGTCCAGCGGTCGCCGGCGAAACCGCCCAGCATCGCCTCGCCGCTCTCGATGGCGCGGCGGATGTCGGGCCGGGCGGAATAGGCGAGCGTTCCGCCGGCGTAATAGAAGAACACCCCGCGCACGCTGTAGGCGTGCGCCAGCATCGCCTTTTTCAGCGGGCCGTGAATGGCGATGCACCCACGTTCGCGCGCGCTCTCGCGCATCTTGTCGAACAGGCGGCCCCAGGCGTGCGGCGCAGCGACGGCATGGAACACCCGCGCCACATCGCCTTTAGCCCCGAACGCGGCGTAGGCCCCCGCCGGCGTTCCCGAGGGATCGTAGACGACGCGCAGATGCAACAGGCCGGCGCTGCGCCGGCGCTTGGCCATGTCAATCAGCCACAGGAATTCCGGCTTGGAAAAATCCGGCCGCAGGCGGTAGCGCTCATAGAAGCGCGGCGCGATTTCGACGAAAGTTTCCGCGTCGACCGCTTCGTCGCGCCATTCCGACCGTTTCGTCGCCCCTTCGGCCGCGCGCAACGCCGCCCCGGCGGCGAGATCGAGGCCGCGCGCCAGCGGCTTCAACGCGCCCAGCCAGCCGGCCCCGAGGCGTTGGCGGACCTTGTGCAAGGCCAGGCTGGCGGGATCGAACACGCAGGCCCATTCCAGACTGTCGGGCGACGCGACCTGATAGTTGATCGCCTGACAGATCGCGAGCGAATTGCGATTGGCGCTGTCGGTGACGAACAGATCGTAATCGAGCCTGCGGCACTCCCGCAGGATCTGCACCGCGGCCATGGCGTGGCCGGGCGCGGGGGAGGCCATCAGCGTGCCGGTGACGCAGACCTTCGCCGGGCGGCCGTCGAATTGAAAGTTCATGCGCACGCCGCCGCAAAAGGCGCCGATCGCGCCGTCCGAATCGACCGAAACCAGCGCGTCGGCGTCGCCCTCGCGCATGGGGTGATCGAGATAGAGCGCCTTCATGCAGGCCGCGATTTCGGCGCGGGCGCGGGGGCTGCGGCGCGAGGCGCGGAACCGCTGCAGGAACAGGTCGGCGACCGGCTCCAGGTCAGTCTCGGTCAGCGGCCGAACGCGAGCGCTTGAGTGATTGCCCGCGGCGGGCGGCGGATTGCGGGATGGCGCCGGGAATTTCGTGACGACGCTGCTGCTCATGGGGACCGTCCAGCTTCACAGGTTGCGCCCGAGGAGGGCGCCGGGGCGGCGCGCACGAGTCGAATTTCGCCGGCGCTTCGCTTGGCCGCAAAGCGCTGCGTCGACAGCTTCCAGGTCGCCGCCGCGACGATGCTTTCGCCTAGCACCGCGCCCAGGATCGCATAGGCCGGCGGGGCGACATGCAGCAGCGCGACCGTCACCGCGAACGTGACGGCCGCGCCGAAGGTGGTGATGACGGCGATGTCGCGAAAACGCATGCGCGCCTCCAACAGAATGCGCGGCAGGAGATAGCCGAGCACGACGGCATAGAGCGCCCAACCGAACACCGCGATGAACAGCACTGGTTGATGACCCTCAATCGATCGCAGATGCAGATGCGGGATCGCGGCGAAGCCGAGATCGCCGTAGAGCAGCGCGAGCAGGCAAGCGCGAAGCGTCCAGGCGTTGCGCATCGCGCGCCAGCCCTTTTCGTCGCCGCGCGCGACGAGGCGCGAGATTTCCGGTTGCAGCATGTTGGCGAGCGACAGCGCGAAGATGCGCAACGGCGCGAAAAAGGCGAGCATCGCGGCGATCGGCGCGAAGGCTTCGGGCCCCGCGAAGGCGACGACGAGAAAGGCCACGCCCTGGCCCTGAAGGATGGTCGCCGTCACGCTGTAGAGCGACCACGCGAGTCGCCGCGCCAGCCGGAAATAGAACCAGCGCGCGCGGCGGCCGAAATCGGCGCGCGGCGGCGCGCGGCGGGCCAGCGACAGCGTCGCCGCGCCCGCGAAATTGGCGAGCGCCAGCGCATACAACACGCCCTGCAACTGATCCTGCGCGAAATGCAGCGCCGCCGCGCTCGCCGCCACGCCGATGGCGGCGAACACCGCGTCGCTTGATGTCACCGCGCCGGCGCGTCGCCGCGCGAAGCCGACCGTGCGCAGGTGCGAGCGCAGGCTCCACAAGCCCACCACCGCCGCGCCGCTGACGGCCGCGTCCGGCGACCATGTGGCGATCACCGCGCCGGCGATCAGCGCCATCGCGGCGCATAGGGTCAGCGCGGCCGCCCCGAACGCGCCTTCGTAGAAATGCGCGACGACCTCGCTGCGGGCGCGGCCGATATAGGTGCTGGCCGGCATGGCCGTCAGCGAGCGCACATAGGTGAGGCCGACGCCGCCCAGCACCAGCGTGAAGGCGAACGTGCCGTAATCGCGCGCCGGCAGCAGCGCGATCAGCGCGATGTTGAGGCCGAAATGCAGGCCGCTCTGCATCGCCTCGCCGCCCAGCACCAGCGCGAGCCGTCGCAGATCGCCCGATATGCGCGGAAATTTCATGAGGACTTGGCCGCCAGCGCCTGAGCGGACGAAGGCGAGACATCGCGCGCCAGACAGCGCGCCGCCGCCGCGCCGAGCGCATCCGCCGCCGCCTTGCGGCTGAACAGCCGCTCGTAGCGCGCGCGCGCCTTAGCGCCGAAATCGCGCCACGCCGACGGATCGGCCAGGATAGCGGCGAGGCGCTCCGCCAGCGCGTCGGCGTCGCCGGGCGGGACATGCCAGCCGGTCTCGCCGTCGGCGACGACTTCGGTCAGGCCGCCAATCGCCGAGACCAGCGCGGGGCGCCCGTAGGCCATCGCCTCGATGGCGGTGCGGCCAAGCGATTCCGGCAGTTTCGACGGCGCGACGACGATGTCGGCCCAACGGTAGATCGGCGCGGTGTCGGCGGCGAAGGGCTCGACGGAGACGACCTCGGCCAACCCGGCCTGCCTCACAGAATCGCGCAGCCGCGTCTCGGCGTCGGGGTCCTCGAACGCGCCGCCGACCATGCGCACTTGCAACCGGCGCGCGTCGAGTTTGCCCAACGCCGCCAGCAGCACGTCCTGACCCTTGATGCGGTTGATGCGGCCGATCAGCGCGACGCGTAAGGGGCGCGCGCCGTCGTAGCTCGCCGGCTCGGGCGTCGGCGGTCCTTCGAGGCCGTTGTAGATGACGTCGAAAGGTTGGTTGGCGGGGGGAGCGAAACTGTCGCGGGTGGCGCGCGAATTGAAGATCAACCGCGCTCTGCTCGCCAGCGCCAGCCGGCGCAGCGCGGCGCGCACGAGGCCGGTCGGAATTTCGTGAACATGCAGCAGCGCCTTGCCGGGGAACGCCCGAGCGGCAATCTGATAGTCGAGCACGACGGAGGTGTTGATATAGACGAGATCGGCGTCGGCGAACCGCCGGCCCGCGCGCCACAACGCGGCGGGCAGCGCAACCACGCCCGTCAACAACAGACGCGGTAAAGCCCTGCGGCGCAGGACAAACAGCGGCTCAGACACGATGCGGTCGGCGAAGGGCTTGAGCGCCGCGACGATCGGCCCCTCGCGTGGCAGCACGACCTCGATCTGCGATTGCGGATAGGCCTCGCGCAACGCGGCGACGCTTTCCACGAAACAGCGATCCGAGCCATACAGCTCGTAGCCCTGATGCACGCAGGCAATCCGCATCTATAGATCCAATCCGCCGTCGACGGCCGTCCCCGCGCAATCCACGTGCCAGGCCTCCCGCTTGCTCCTTCTTGGCCCAAGAAGCCGAACGCCGCCTTAAGCGGATCGCTTCAGGACAGAGGGCGCCCCAGAATGACACAACCCGAGAAAACCCTTCTCATCCTGGGAACGCGCGGCATTCCCGCCAATCACGGCGGCTTCGAGACTTTCGCGGAACGCTACGCGCTGTTTCTGGCCGAGCGCGGCTGGAACGTCAGCGTCTATTGTCAGGAGGATGTCGAAGCGGCGCCACCGCCCGCGCGCGTCGACGTCTGGCGCGGCGTCAACCGTATTTTCATCCAGACCGCGCGCAAGGGGGGCCTGGGCGCGCTCGACTTCGATCTCAAATGCGTGCGCGACGCGCTTAAGCGGCCGGGCGTCTGTCTGGTGTTGGGCTACAACGGCGCGGCGTTCCTGCCCGCGCTGCGGCTCGCCGGCCGCAAAGTGCTAACCAACATGGACGGAATTGAATGGAAGCGGCCGAAGTGGCCGCTTCCCGTCCGCGCCTGGTTCTTCGTCAACGAATGGATCGCCGCCTGGACCTCGCAGCGCCTCGTCGCCGATCACCCCGCGATCGCCGATCATCTGGCGACGCGCAGGCCGCGCTCGGCGGCCGTCGTCATCCCCTATGGCGGCGACGCCATCGTCGGCGCGGCGGTCGCGCCGGTGCAGAGGCTCGGGCTGGAGCCGAACAAATATCTGATCTCGATCGCCCGCATCGAGCCCGACAACAATATCGCGACGATGGTGCGCGCCTTCTCCGCCAAGAAGCGCGGCATGAAGCTGGTCGTGCTCGGCAAGCTGGAGGAGGACAATTCCTATCACGCCGAGGTGCGCGCGGCGGCGAGCGAGGAGGTCGTGTTTCCCGGCGCGATCTACGAGCCGGCGGTGGTGCGCGCGTTGCGTTTCCACGCGCGCGCCTATCTGCATGGACACACAGTCGGCGGCACAAATCCTTCCCTGGTCGAGGCTTTATGGGCCGGCAATGCGGTGGTGGCGCATGACAACGTCTATAACAGATGGACAGCGGGCGCGGCGGCGCTGACATTCAAGGACGAAGCGAGCTGCGAGGCGACGATTGCGCTTGTGATCGCCGACGACGCGCTGGTGGCGCGACTCGGCGCCGAGGCGCGCGCGCGGGCGGCCGAGGCGTTCCAGTGGCGCGACGTGCTGGTCGCTTACGAGCGCGAGTGCGTCGCCATCGCCGCGCCGCGCGGCGCGCGCACCCAAGCGCTGCAACCCGCGACCCCGCGATGGGTCTGATTTCGCGCCGCGCCGCGCTGGCGGGCGCCGGCGCGGCGCTGGCCGCAGCGCCTTTCGCGCGCGCGGCTCCCGCGCCGCTCAGCCTGCGCCGGGGGGTGAATGCGTTTCCGTGGTTTCAACTGACGCGGGAATATCCCGCCCCCCGCCGGGACTACGCCTCGCCGCCGTTTCAACCGACGCGGCCGGTTCCCTCGCTGCGCGACCTGAACGCGCTGCGCCGCGCCGGCTTCGATTTCCTGCGCCTGCCGGTTGATCCCGGCCCGTTCCTGGGCGCGAGCGCGCCGGACAGGCGGGCGCTGTTCGATCAATTGATGCGCGCGGTGGAGCTTTGTTTGAAGGCGGAGCTGAAAGTGGTCGTCAACGTGCAGGCCAATGCCGGCACGCACTACTGGACGCCCGCGCGCATGACGGCCTCGACCGACGCGCCCGAGTTTCCCGCCTATCTCGCGCTGGTGGGCGAGATCGCGGCGCTGATGCCGGCGCGCACGGCGCTGGAGCCGATCAACGAACCGATCGGCGCCTGCGCTTCCGCGCAGACGCGCGGCGTGCGCGAGGCGCTGCTGGCGCGGGCTCGGCATGCGGCGCCAGATCTGACATTGATCGCCTCGGGCGGCTGCGGCAGTCTGATTCAGGGGTTGACCGATTTCGATCCCGCTTCGGTCGCCCGCTTCGCGCCGCTGCTCTACACCTTCCACTTCTACGAGCCCTATCTGTTCACGCATCAGAGCGCGTCCTGGATGGGCGAGCGGCTCTATCGCACACTGACCGGCGTGCCATGGCCGGGCGCCGCGGGCTCGTATGAACAGACAATGCGGGAAACGAGTCCGCGCATCGACGCCCTGCCCGCCGCCGAGCGGGCCGCGGTGCTGGCCGAGACCGAGAAGGTGATGAAAGTCTATTTCGACGCCAATCCGGCGCGCCCTTTCATCGACGGCTATCTCGGCGCCGCCGCCGCCTGGGCCAAACGCCACGGCGTGCCTTCGAGCCAGGTGCTGCTCGGCGAATTCGGCGCGCTGCGCAACGACGCGCGCAACGCCGGCGCGCGCGCCCCCGACCGCGCGCGCTATCTGAAGGACGTGCGCGAGAGCGCGGAAAGCTTCGGCTTTCCCTGGGCGTTCTGGTGTCTGTTCGACAGCATGGGTCTGATGGACGAGGCCGACCGAACGCTCGATCCCGCAATCCTCGGCGCGCTCGGGCTTGACGCGCGCTGAGGCGTCACGGCCGCGCGCAGATGCGGGAACAGGCAGACGAAGATCAGCACCAGCTTGTCGAGAAAGTTGGTCTTGACCGAAATGCTCTCGGAGGCGTTGAGCAGCACCGCCATCGCCACAGCCGGCCCGATCACCCTGAGGCCGCGACCCCTAAGCAACTCGCGGAAGAACCAGACGAGGCTGCCGAACACCAGGGCCATCACAAAGCCGCCCTGATAAAGCGTCATGCGGACGAACGGGTTCTCGACGCCCTGCTCCAAGCCGAAATGACGGCGCAGGCTCTCGACCTGCTCGATGTCGGGGCCGACGATCAATTCGGGAATCGTGAACGGCTTCAGCATCTCGAACATGATGACGCGCGTGGCGGCGCTGCCGCTGTCGTCGACGAAGCGCATCAGCAGCGTGTCGGCGATGCCCGAAGCGAGCGCCGCCATCACGGTGAGCGCCAACAGCGGGAGCGCCGCGCAGAACGTCGCCGCGCCGAGCAGCGAAATCCGGCCGCGCTTCAGCGTGGCGAAGCCGTTGTAGAGCGCAAACATCGGCGTCAGCGCGAGCGAGACGACGATGGCGGTGCGCCCGCCAAACACCGCGAGCGCGGCGAATTGCAGCAGAATGAGGCCCGCGCGCAGCCAGGGCTTCAGGCCCTTCGCGCCGCCCATCAACGACAGCACGTAGACGCCCGTGAGCGCGGCGTTGATGAGGGGATGGCCCTGCAGGGCGGTCGAGCGGGTGTCCTCGAGATGCGCCACGCCGTCGAGGCGATAGGGCAGGATCAACGTGTGACCTGCGAATTCGCCTAAGGCCATCAGCGCGTTGATTGTCATCACGACATGCAGCGCGCGCGAAAGCGGAACGAGATCGGCTTCCGAGAAATCATCGAGCAGCAGCGCGAACGCAGCCGGGCCGCCGAACGTGTCGACGAGGCCGGCCATGCCGGGGCCGGATCTGATGAGCGTGGCGGCGACCAGCAGCATCGTCAGCATCAGCAGCCAGGACGCGGCTGGCCGCATCGCGAACTTGCGCGCGACATATGTGGCCGGCGCCCCCGTTTGGAGCGCGCGCCAGATGAGCGCGGCGAAGAGGAAATAGGTGAAGGGATGGATCTTGGTGACCGGACCGCCGGTCAGGCCGTCGTAGTTGTAGCCGAGATGCCAAAGCAGGCCGCCCGACACCGACAGCAACACGACGACGCCGACAAGGGTCGCCGTTTTCAGCGCCGATGTCACGCGGCTTCGCCGCGATCGACCAGCGCGACGCCGTCGAACGCGGCGCCGGCTGCGGCGGCGGCCTCGGTTTCGCCGACGATTTCCGCCTGCGGTTGGCCCATTGCGGCTACGAGCAGGATGAAATCGGCTTGCGCCGCGAGCGGGGCGAGGCGATGGTTGGCGCTCATCGCGCCGCCGTCAATCACGACGAGATCGTAGCAGCGCCGCACCCGCCGCAGCCGGAACGCGTCGGTTCCCTCGCGCGCCGTCCAGTCGGCCGGGTCGGGGCCGCCCATGGCCAGGCGCACGAAGCGTTCGCCGGGTTCGCGATAGGCGAGGTCGGCGATCGAATGCTCGCCGCGCAGCAGTTCGGTAAGGCCGGGACGGTCGGAGGCGACGTCCTCGCAGAGATCGCCGTCGATCAGCAGAATTTCGCGTTTGCCCAGCGCCGCCAACGCGGCGATCCGCTCGGCGAGGCGCGCGCGCTCCGCCGCCGATGCGGGCGCCGAAGTCAGATAGAGGCAGCGGCCGATCGAGGGGCCGTTGGCGGCCTCGCCGTCGCTCAAATGGCGCAACACCGCGCGCGCGACGGCGTCGGGCCGGTCCGGCCTGTTGGCGCCCATGAGATCGCGCCCGGCGACGATCCCGAGCACGGGCGCGCCGGCGAGGTCGCGCGCCTGGCGCGCCGTGAACAGGGTCGGGCGCACATATTCGTGGGCGAGGCTGGCGCTGGCGCCCAGGCTCATCCCCAGGAACCCGGCGCCCAGCAGCAGCAGCAGCGTCGGCGGCCAGCTTTTCTGCAACG
Source organism: Hyphomicrobiales bacterium (assembly GCA_025358745.1). Taxonomy (GTDB): domain Bacteria; phylum Pseudomonadota; class Alphaproteobacteria; order Rhizobiales; family Beijerinckiaceae; genus Roseiarcus. The sequence goes on from JANYIH010000122.1 coordinate 26,804, forward strand.
GCGGCAGCGCGTGAGTGATTATGCGGGCATTGGTGGTGTCGACGTTGGAGGCCTCCATCGTCTCCTTGGCGCGCAGCAGGAACGCCTGATAGATCGAGCGCGCCGCCTCGGCCTGGCGTTGCAACTCGCGCAGATGCACGTCGGCCTTGTCGTCATCGAGCGATTTGACCTTCATGCCGGCGAGCTTTTTCGACAAAGCGGTCTCGTCGTCCCTGGCGCGCGCGTAATCGGCTTCCGCCGCCTGTCGCAGGCGTTGCGTCTCCCTGGCGATCAGGCCGCGCAGGTCGCGCAGGGATTGTTCGAGCGAGGCGATTTCGGGATGCAGCGGCCCGAGTTGCTTGCCCGCGCTCGCCAGCTTCTCGACGATCGCGCTTTCGCGGTCGCGCAGCCGCACCATGGCGCCCGAGGCCATCGCCTCCGGCGTGCCCTGCGAGGCCGGATCGCGGCGCAACTGGTCGAGCTGTCCCTTCAGCGATGAGGCGCGATTCTGCGCGGCGGACAGCAGCGCGGTCGTCTGGTTGATCTCCTGATCGCTGACGAGCTGGCCGGAGGAGACAACGAACCCATTGGCCGCACGATAGTCGGAGACCGCGTTTTCGGCGTCTTTCAACTTTTCGTGCAATTCGCCGAGCCGGCCCGCCAGCGATTTGGACGCGTCGCGACCTGCGGCGGCGCGCGCTTCCGCCTGATCGGCGAGATAGGCGTCGGCGACGGAATTGGCGATCTCGGCCGCCCTTTCGGCGGTTTTGGCGCGCACGGCCAGATCGAGCACCAGCACTTTTTCGGCGCGCTTGACCGTCATGTGCTTGCGCAAGGTCTCCAACGCGCGCGATTTCAGCCTTTCGCTTTCTCCGGCCGCGTCCGGCGCCTTGCCGAACAACGAGAACACGCGCGTGAGGGCGCCGAACAGGCCGCTGCCGTTGAACTCGGAATCGTTCTCCAGGTGGGTCGCGGCGATCGCGCGCAGCAGCACGCCGCTCGATTGCAGCACGCTGCCCTGGCTCTCGACCTGGGTGACGCCGCCGTCGGCCGCGATCGAACTCGGGTTGACGTCGTTGCCCACCACCTGCTTGTCGCGGGGATCGACCAGGATCTGCGTGACGGCCGTGTATTGCGGGGTGGCGAGCAGGGCGTAGCCGAGCGTTCCGACCAGCGCGAGCACGGTCGCGGCGGCGATCCATTTGCGCCGCCGCCACAGGATGCGCCCGATCAGCGCGGTTTCGACTTCGCCGGCCGCGCGAGGCGCCGGCTCGGCCCGCGCCGGCGGGCTCGACGTCACTATATCTGGCGTGGCGGCGAATTCTGCCCGCATGTACCCGTCTCGTTCGCTTATCGTCCCACGCGGAAACCGACGCGCGCCCCGCGCCTTAACGTCTTGGCAGCATCCCATTAACAACGCATTTACGCTAACAGGAGGCTCCCTGCGGCTTTGGCTGAATTCTTGCGGGATCGGGGTTAGATTGGCGCGACCTCGGGCGCGGTGATGATGAAGATCGATTTACGCGTAGATCGCGCTTCGCTCCGGCGCTGGCACCTGGAGCTGGCGGAGCGGCTGGCCAATCGCGGGGGATGCGAAGTCGGCTTCCGTTTCGAGGAGGGCGCGGGAGCGTCTTTGGCGACCGAGACCCTGTTTCAAATCGAGACGCTGATGTTCGGGCTGTCCCGCGGGGGCGGCTCGCAACGGCTCAAGCCGCAGCGCGACGACGCCGCGACGACGCAGCGCGACGCCTATCTCGTGATCGATCTCGCGCACACCCCGGCGCGCACGACCGAGCGCGTCTGGCGGGTGGAATGCGATGGGACGGGGCTCGAAGCCGGACTGCTCGCCGCGCTGGTGGCGGGACGCTCGCCGACCGTGCGGGTGCTGGGGCCGACCGGCCCGATCGCCGTCGCCCGGCCGGGCTCGGACGCTCCGGGCCTCGTCAAGGCCGCGTTCGAGGACATGCTCGCCCGCGTCGCCACGCTGATCGAGGCGGCGATGGACGGCGCGGCGGCGTCCACGCCGCCGCCGATCCCCGGCGAGCCGGCGCAAGCTTTCGACCCCGCCGCGCTGGCGCCGCGCAGGTGGATCGCGCGGGCGGCCAGAACCGTCAAACAGGGGGCGATGCGCGCGGCTTACACCACGCTTTGCCACGCGCCGCATTGGCGCATCGGTTGGCGGCGGGGCGTGAGCGGGCTGGGAGCCGACGGCCGCCTCGGCGCCGGCTGGTCGGATCTGCCCGACGACGGGCAGCGCTTCTACGCCGATCCGTTTCCCGTTGTCTGGCGCGGCCGGACCTTTCTGTTCGTCGAGGATTTCGCGCACAGCCTCGGCAAGGGCGTCATCTCCGTCGTCGAGTTCGGGCCGCAGGGACCGCTCGGAGCTCCGCAGCCGGTGCTGGAGCGCCCGGGGCATCTCTCCTATCCCAACGTGTTCGAGCGCGACGGCGAGATGTGGATGATCCCCGAGAGCGGGTCGGCGGGGACGATCGATCTCTACCGCGCGCTCGATTTCCCCCATTCCTGGGCGCCGGAAGCGACGCTGGTCGCCGACGTCGTCGCCAGCGATGCGACGCTGATCGAGAAAGGCGGCCGCTGGTGGATGTTCGCCAGCGTGCGCGACGGCGGCGGCGCTTATTCAGATGCGTTATGGCTGTGGTCGGCGCCCGATTTCCGCGGCCCCTGGGCGCCGCACCGCGCCAACCCGGTGCTGATCGACATCGCCACCGCCCGGCCCGCCGGCCGCATGTTCGAGCGCGACGGCGCGCTTTACCGCCCGGTGCAGGATTGTCGCGCCGGCTATGGCGCGGCGCTGGCGCTGGCTCGGGTCGACCGGCTCGACGAGGGCGGCTTCGCTCAGAGCGTCGAGGCGATCCTGCGCCCCTGCGCCAACTGGCCCGGCCGCCGCCTGCACACGTTCAACGCCGCCGGCGGATTTGAATTCATCGACGGTTCGGCGCTCGCGCCACGCTGGGCGGCGCTGCGGCGCCCGCTCGAATTCGTGCGCGGGCGCGAGACCCGTCTCGCGCCGGCCTGAAACTCACGCGCTTTCCGCCGCCGGTTTGGCATCGGCCTGGCGACGCTGACGTCGTTGACGTTGGCTGCGCTCCCCTCGCAATAGACCGGAACCTCGGCCTCCGGGTGGTATGCAATATGCGCCTTGGCGCCGCACGCCTCAGCCGAAAAGCGCCCATCCCGCGCCGGCGCAGGCCGGTCGTGTCGATCAGGCGCACCGCGTCAGTCATCTTGCGCCACAGGCCGCGCGCCCGGCCCGCCAGCATCGTCTTCAAGAGATCGGAAAACACCGACTAACGGCGCAAACGGTTGGCGTCGGCAAGTGTCGAACGCTTCGTGACCGTGGCGCCGCAGTGATAGAGCCGGCCGCAGTGACTTTCCATCGTCGCAATCAGGTCGCGCCGCGAACTGGCGCCGCTCAGCTGTCCGAACAGCAGCACCCTGAACTGCTGGCGGGTCGTAAACCGCCGCACCCGGTCGTCGGCTCCGTGCGCGTCCACAAGCTTGTCGAACGCCAACCACGGAATGAGTTTCTGAACGTCGTGATGGACGGTATTCAGATGGCGCACGACGCAGATTCCTTTCGTGTCCAGATGCGTCGCGAAACCCTCTGAACCAATTACAATCAACGCCGTGCGCCCAATCAAGAAAAATCCAACCGGACAGCCGTGGGACAAGCCCGGGCATGACAAGGGTCAGTTCCAAAGGACCCTGGTATTTCACGAACGCCGCATGGAAGGCCGGCACGATCCGAACATATGGCCTTCGCCGTGGAATGAGCCGCCGAACCCTGCTTCCAGGGCTTGAAAGCTCCCAATTCTCCTTTGGACAATTCCTTGCCCTTCACGATAGATTGCCTGTGCAAGTCGGGCGACTCGGCAGAGGTGGGGCGGGGCTTTTGAAGCGATCCGTGATCGCATGGTTGGTGGCGGCTGTAGTTCCGCTGCTGCTGCTCGGCATATTTTACGTCGGAATTCTGCTGCACGACAAGCAACGGGAGGCCGAGGATAAGTCCGTCGACCGCGCGGGCGCCTACCTCGCGCATGTCGATGCGAAATTGGCTGGCGATCTGGGCGCGCTTTCCGTCCTGGCGGGATCGCCGTCGGTCGTTTCGGGCGCGCCGGATTCGGCGCGCCTGCGGGCGGCTTCGGCGGCCAGGGAATTTCCAAGCTGGAAGAACGTGATACTCACCAATGTCGCCACGCGGGAGATCTTCTGGCAGACCGGCGCGCCCGACGCGGCTCCCGTTCCGGCGCGCGCGAATGCGCTCCAATTCGCCGCTGCCGGGGCGAACAGCGAGATCGGCGGGATAAGCGAAGCGCGCAAGGCCTGCGTGTGCGTTCCGATTCATCGCAGAATCGAGATCAACGGCTCCCTGTTTGTCCTGACGGTCGAGCGCGACGTTGCCGACTTCCACGATTTGTTGATGACGGAAATCAGGGAAGGCGAAATCGCCGCTCTCGTGGACCGGCAGGGCCTTTTCATCGCCCGAACCGCCGAAAACGCCACGCGCGTAGGCACGCCGGCGACGATCTACGTCCGACAGGCGGTCGCGCGCGCGGGCGACGGCGTCTACGACGGCGTCACCTACGAAGGGCTGCACAATCGGACGGCCTATGCAACCTCGGGCTTGTCCGGCTGGTCCGCGCACATCGCCGTGCCCGCCACGACGTACAATCTCCTTTCCACCGGCTCAGCCTCGTTCGCGCTCCTGGCGGTCCTGGCCGCGCTGCTGTTTGCCGGCGGCGTCACGTGGTACGGGCTCAACGATCTCAAACTGGAGCGGCGTCGCGAACGCGCGCGCATCCAATCGTACAAGCTGGAGGCGATCGGCGCCTTTTCCAGCGCGGTGGCGCATGATTTCAACAATCTGCTTTCGATCATGGGCGCCTGTGTCAATATCCTCACCAGCTCCGACGATTCCGCGAAAAAAGGCAAGGTGGCGCAAGAAGCGCACGCCGCTATTGAACGCGGCGCTAATCTTGTGCGGCAACTTCTAAGTTTCGTGAGGGACAAACCGCTGGAAATCAGTTGCTTTGAGTTGAGCGCGACCACCGAAAGCATCCGAGATTTGCTGACCAGAATTCTTGGTCACGGAATAAATCTTGAAATGAAGATTGCGTCGGACGCAAATTACGTCTTAACCAACAAATCACAACTAGAGCTTGTCCTTATTAACTTGGCGGTCAATTCCCAATACGCTATGCCCGATGGGGGAATATTCTCGATTGCATCAAGAAAGTCAAAAATCGTGGGTTGCGTAGAGTTACTGGTCCGCGACACCGGGGTCGGAATGTCAAAGGAAGTGGCAAAACGCGCGTTCGAACCGTTCTTCACCACCAAACCCGAGGGAAAGGGAACGGGTCTGGGCCTCGCCCAGGCGCAGATGCTGGCAAAGGACTCGGGCGGCGCGCTTACTCTTGAGACCGAATCAGGCAAGGGATGCCTGTTTATCTTTCGCTTCCAGGCGTGCCGACCCTGACCGCCCGTCCAGGCCGCCGCCTCCGGGTTCGGCCGGCGCAAGGGACACGTTTTGGCGCTTAAGCCCCTGAAACTCGCCGCCCGCGGACTGTCCGCGACGCCTCACTCGAACGCCGCCCCCAGCCCCTCCATCAGCGCCCGGAAATTGGGGAAACTGGTGGCGATGGTGGCGGAATCGTCGATCCGCATCGGCGCCTCCGAGGCCAGCCCCATGACCAGGAAACTCATGGCGATGCGGTGATCGAGCTTGGTCTCGACAAAACCCCCGCCGGGAACGGGCCCGCCCTCCACCATGAGGTCGTCGCCGACGATCTCATGGGCCACCCCTGCCGCCGCGAGGCCGGCGGCGACCGCCGCCAGCCGGTCGCTCTCCTTCACCCGCAATTCGTGCAGGCCCCGCATCCGCGTCGCGCCCTTTGCGAAGGCGGCGGCGACCGCAAGGATCGGATATTCGTCGATCATCGAGGGCGCCCGCGCCGCCGGCACGTCGACGCCGATGAGATCGCTCGCCCTGACCCTGAGATCGGCGACCTGTTCGCCGCCCTCGTCGCGCAGCTCCAGAGTATCGATCCGTCCGCCCATCTCCCGCAGCGTCGTTAGCAGCCCCGAGCGCAGCGGGTTCATCATCACCCCCTCGACCACGAGGTCGGAGCCGGGCGTGATTAGCGCGGCGACGATCGGAAACGCCGCCGAGGAGGGGTCGGCCGGCACATGCACGGGCCTCGCCACAAGCGTCGGCTGGCCCACCAGATCGATTCGTCGCCCGTCTCCCTCGACCGTCACGCTGACGTCGGCGCCGAAATGGGCCAGCATCTTTTCGGTGTGATCGCGCGAGGCCTCCGTTTCGATCACGGTGGTCAGCCCACGCGCGTTGAGCCCGGCCAGCAGCACCGCGGATTTGATCTGCGCCGAGGCGACCGGCGTTCGATAGAGGATCGGCGACACCGCGTCGGGCCCGCGCAGAATGATCGGGCAGCGCCCGCCCTCGGCCTCCGCGACGACCTGGGTTCCCATCTGCCGCAGCGGATCGAGAATGCGCCGCATCGGCCGTTTGCGTAAGCTGGCGTCGCCGTCGAACGTCGCCTGAATCGGATGGCTGCCCACCACCCCCATCATCAGCCGCGAGCCGGTGCCGGCGTTGCCGAAATCGAGCGCGTCCCGGGGCGCCAGCAGCGCGCCCAGACCCGGCCCGCGCACGCTCCAGCGCCCGGGCCCGTGCTGGACGATCTCGGCGCCGAGCTGACGGCAGGCCTGGCCCGTGCGCAAAACGTCTTCGCCTTCGAGCAGGCCGTGGATCTCCACGCCGCCGCGCGTCAGCAGCCCGAACAGAAAAGCGCGATGCGAGATCGACTTGTCGCCCGGCGCGCGCGCCCGCCCGCGCAAGGGGCCGCTGCGGCGCGCGGTCAGGGGAGCAAGGCTTTGGGTCGACATGGGCGATCTCGGGCCGATAGGGCGGCGGCGCGTAACATGGGGCGCGGGCGCTGTCGACGCGAGAAGCGTTGACAGGCACGGCTCAGCCGACTAACGGCTCGCGACCCCGATCCCTACTCAGGACTTTGCCGTGGCGAAACCCGAACTCGGCGCCAAGCGCCAATGCCAAGCCTGCGCCGCGAAATTCTTCGATCTCAACCGCGATCCCATCGTCTGCCCGAAATGCGGAACTACGTTCCAGGGCGTGAGCGCGCGCGCCGAGCGGGCGAGCGCGAAGGACGAGGAAAGCGAGGACGAACCGGTCAACGCGGCGGGCGTCGAAATGGTGTCGCTCGATGAAGTCGAGGCGGCGGAGGAGAAAGCCGCCGATCCGGTGGTGGATGATATCGACGTCGAGGATGACGAGGCCGCCGACGACGCCTTCCTTGAGGAAGAGGAGGAAGACGAAGACGACGTCAGCTCTTTGATCGACGGCGAGATCGCGCCCGACGAGGAGCCGTAAAAATAGTTCCGCCGGCCCTTGTCGCGTGGCGACCGGGCCGCTATAGGAGCGGCCCGCTGATCGACGTCCGGTCCCAACCGGAAGTTGCGGGAAAAGCGTGGGGCCATAGCTCAGTTGGGAGAGCGCTTCAATGGCATTGAAGAGGTCGTCGGTTCGATTCCGTCTGGCTCCACCAGCAAGTCCCTAATTTTAATCGTCTTTCCGACTTTGTGAATGACTTCGACACTTCCGTGGCTTGCGCGCCGGGAGTGCAAATTTTCGCCTGCAGAGACCCTAAATTGGAGACTTCGGCGCCCATTTCGGCGCGCGGTTGTTGATTTCCGCCGAGAACTGACCCGGGCAGCGCGGGTTTTTCCACCGAGAACTGACCCATGTTCGAACCCGCGACCGCGCAAACCTGGTTGGCTCAGCAG
>JANYIH010000137.1 GCA_025358745.1 Hyphomicrobiales bacterium
GGCGTAGCCGGCAAGCGCCGGGCCGCCGCCGATGTCCCGGCCTTCGCCCCGCGCATCCACGGCCGCCGCGACGATCGCTTCGACATCGCGAAGACCCAGGTTGAGGCCCTGCGCGCCGATCGGGGGAAAGGCGTGCGCGGCGTCGCCGACCAAAGCGAGGCGGGGCGCGGTCAGCCGCGCCACCCGCTGGATCGTCATCGGGAACGCACCGCGGCCTGACTCGATCTCGACCTCACCCAGCATCGCATGGGAGCGGGCGCGCACGTCCTGCGCCAACTCGGCGTCGCTTAGAGCGAGCCGGCGCGCGGCGCTGGCGTCGCGCATCAGCCAGACCAGGCTGGCGCGATGCGGCGCGCTTGGGCCCGGCGGCAGCGGCACCAGCGTAAACGGCCCCTCGCGGGTGTGAAACTCGGTCGAGGCGTCACCGTGGGGGCGCGCGTGGCGCAGCGCCAGCGTCAGCGCCGTCTGGCCGGAGCGGCGCTCCGTCATATCGATCCCGGCCGCCTTGCGCGAGGGCGAGCCGCGCCCGTCCGCGCCGACCACCAGCTTCGCCGTCACATGGCGCCCGTCGCTGAGGCTCAGTCGCGCCGCCTCGCCCGAAAATTCGAAGGCCGCAACGTCGGCCTCGAACCGCGGCGTCTCGCCGAGCCGGCCGGCGAGCAGGCCCGCCAGTTGCGCGTTCTCGATGTTCCAGCCGAACACGTCGCGCCCCATCTCGGAGGCGCGAAACGCGACCGGCCGCGGGGCAAACAGCGAGCCGGTGTCGTCGACAATCCGCAATACGCGCATCGGCGCGGCCTGGCGCTCCACTGCCGCCAGCACGTCGAGCGATTCCAGCAAATCGAGCGTGTGTCCGAGCAGGGCGACCGTCCGCCCCGGCCCGCCACGCTCGGGCCGGCTGATAAGGGCGACGTCGAAGCCGGCTCTCGCGAAACCGAGCGTTGCGGCGAGGCCCGCGAGCCCCGCGCCGACCACCGCCACGTCGAACGAAGGCGTTGGAGAAGAAACAGCCATTGTCACCCTTTCGCACGCGTGCTTTTAAGCGTCCATATCGCGCTTCGCTTATCGGCGCGTCATCGGAGGCGGGATGGACATCGAGGGCGGTCGCGCGCCTCTGCGCGTGCGGCGGGCGGCGGGTTTTTCCGTCCACCTGTTCACGGCGTCCGGCAGCGCGGTGGCGTTGCTCGCGCTCTATGCCGCCATCGACCGGCAGTTTCCGGCCTGTTTCGCCTGGCTCGGCCTCGCGTTCCTGATCGACGGCGTCGACGGCACCTTCGCCCGGATGGCGAAAGTGACGGAAACCGCGAGCGCGATCGACGGCGCCGTGCTCGATCTGGTGATCGATTTCCTCACCTATGTGCTGGTGCCGATGGTGGCGCTGTGGCGCTCCGACCTGATGCCGGTCTATCTCTCGTTCTGGCTCAGCGTCATCGTCGTGTTCGCGTCCGGGCTCTATTTCGCCGACACGCGGATGAAGACGCGCGACTACTGGTTCCGCGGCTTTCCCGCTTTGTGGAATGTGTTCGCGATCTATCTGTTCGTGCTGCGGCCGCCCGCCCTGGTCAGCGCCGCCGCGATCGTCGTGTTTGTCGCGGCGATGTTCGCGCCGATCGTGTTCGTGCATCCGATGCGGGTGAAGGAGCTGCGCTATCTCAACATCGTCGCGTGCTTTGCTTTCCTGGCGCTATCCGCCCTCGCCATCTGGCAGAATTTCGCGGTCGACTCTTGGGTGAAGGCGGGCTTCGCCATCATTGCCGTCTATTTCCTGGCGCTGCCGTTTTGGCGGCACTCGCCCTGGGCGGACGATTAAACCGCGCGGCGTGAATTAGACAAAGGTCGCAAGGCCCCGTTGCCAGCGGCGAAAGTGGCATGTTAGCGTGGTCGTCGATGCGAACCGCGCAAGAGCGGTCGCGCAAAGGGAGAAACGCAACATGAGCATCAAAGGCTCGGGACCTCATTCGCGGCGGGATCTGATGAAGGGCGCAGCACTCGGCGCCGGCGCTTTGTTCGGCGGGATGGGCATGACGCCGCAGATGGCGGCGATCGCCAAGGAAGCCGGACGCTCGTCCAAGCCGCTGAAAGCCGCCTTCTCCAACGCTGGCCTGCAGGCGACCTGGTGCGCCCAGGGCAAGCAGGCGGCCGAATATTGGGGCAAGCTGTTCAACGTTGAAGTGACCTGGTTCGACGGCCAGCTTGACGCCGTCAAGCAGCGCTCGGCGATCGACAACATGGCGTCGCAGAAATGGGATTTCGTCGCCATCCAGGCGTTCGGCATCGGCACGCTGACCGCGCCGGTCAACAAGATGATCGAGGCCGGCATTCCCGTGATCGACATGGACACGCTGATCGCCCCGCTCGACCAGATCAACGTCCATTCGTTGCTGGCGCCCGACAACGAATTCATGGGCGCTTCGGTCACCCAGGCGCTCGTCAACGCCATCAACGGCGAAGGCACCATCGTGATGACGCAGGGAGCGCTTGGCCATACCGGCGCGCAGGGGCGTGCGCGCGGCTTCAAATCGGTCGTCGCCAAATTCCCCAAGATCCAGGTGCTCGACGAGCAGCCCGCCGATTGGGACGTCACGAAAGTCGCGCGCATCTGGGAGGCGCTGCTGACCAAATATCCCAAGATCGACGCCGCTTTCTTCCATAACGACGACATGGCTTTGGCCGCATCGAAGGTGATGCAGGCCAAGGGACGCACCGAGACCAAGATCGGCGGCGTCGACGCCATGCCGCCGGCGATCAAGGCGGTGCAGGAAGGTTCGATGTTTGCGACCGTCCGCAATCCGTCCTGCCGCATCCATGGCGGCTCCGTCATCGCCGGCGTCAATGCGGTGGTGAACGGCGAGAAGACCGGCCCCGGCGGCATCCCGAAGAACATCGTCACCGACGGCCCCGTCGTCACCAAGGCCAATGCCGACGGCATGTTGTGGATGGAGGATCAGTTCCTGATCTGATCTCGAACTCCGGCATGGCCGGGCTTGTCCCGGCCCTCCACGCCGAGGCGTGACGAGCCATTTTCTATTTTCGACGGAAGGCGGCGATGCGTTCGGTTGCCTTTCGTCCAGATGAACCGCGTCATGCCCGGGACGAGCCCGGGCATGACGCAAGTCACCGCTCCGAATGGGCTGACATGGCGCCGCTGATCGAACTCACCCACATCGTCAAGACGTTCGGCGGCGTCCATGCCCTGAGCGGGGTCGACTTCGCGCTGAAAGCGGGCAGCATTCACGGGCTCGCCGGCGAAAACGGCGCGGGCAAGAGCACGTTGATGAAAGTGATCGCCGGCGTGCACGGCCCCGATTCCGGTCAATTCCTGGTGGACGGCGAGCCCGTCCACTTCCGCTCCGCGCGTGACGCCCGCGCGCGCGGCATCGCCATGGTGCATCAGGAACTCAGCGTCGCGCCCGATTTGAGCGTGGCCGAGAACGTGTTTCTGGGCGCGCAGCCGGTCAACCGAATGGGGACCATCGCTTGGGGCCGCATGGCGCGAGAGGCGAGCGAGCAACTGAAGAACCTCGGGCTCGACATCGATCCGCGCGCGCGGCTCGGCGATTTTCCCATCGGCGTGCAGCAACTGGTCGAACTCGCCCGCGTGCTGTTCTCCGGCGCGCGCATCATCATTCTCGACGAGCCGACCTCCGCGCTGTCGCCGCCCGAGATCGCCAGGTTGTTCGCGGTGCTGCGCCGCGTGCGCGAAAGCGGGCGCGGGATCGTTTTCATCTCGCATTTTCTCGACGACATTCTCGAAATTTCCGATGAAGTCTCCGTCTTCCGCAACGGTCTGCGCGCCGCGCACGCCGATGTCGGACCCGGAATCGACAAGACCTGGATCATCGAGAACATGATCGGCGCCGGCCGCGACGAATTGGGGGAGAGTTATCTCCACGATATCGCGCTCAAAGCCCGCAAGCAGTCGCCGGTCGTGCTGGAAGCGGAGGGGCTGACGCTTGAGCCCTTCTTCCGCAACGTGTCGTTTCAGGCCCATGCCGGGGAAGTGTTGGGGATCTACGGCTTCATGGGCAGTGGGCAGATCGAGCTGGCGCGGATGCTGTTTGGCAAGCTGCGGCCCGATCAGGGCCGCCTTCGCATCGCCGGCGCGATCGCTCGGCTGAAGCGCACCACGGACGCGAAAAACGCGGGCGTCGGCTTCGTGCCGGAGAGCCGGCGGCTGATGCTGTTTCGCGAGGAGCCGATCTACCGCAATATCTCGATCGCCTTCCTCGAACATTTCTCGAAGTTGTTTTTGCGGCCGGGCGCCGAGCGCGCCGCGGCGAAAGTTCACGCCGAGCGGCTTGGCGTGCGGCCATCAGGCGTCGAGGCGCGGCTGGGCGCGCTGTCGGGCGGCAATCAGCAGAAGGTCGCCCTGGCGAAATGGCTGACCCGGCCGCCCAAGGTGTTGGTGCTGGTCGAGCCGACGCGCGGCATGGACGTCGGCGCCAAGGAGGATGTCGTGCATATCGTCAAGAGCCTTGCCGCGCAGGGCATGGCCTTGATCGTGCTGTCGACCGAGCCGGAGACCGTGCTGTCGCTCGCCGATCGCGTGCTGGTGATGCGCAAAGGCGAACTCACCAGCGAATTCGCGGATTGCGCGATCAGCAAAGATAAACTGCTGGCGGCGGCGTGAGCGTCGTCCAGGCCGATATGCCCCTCACCCTTACCCTCTCCCCGCAAAAGGCCTCGAAAGACGCCCTTTGCGGGGAGAGGGAGGCGGCGAGCCGAGGCGCCAAACATAAGTGCGGAGCAAACATAGATGGCCGATGGTGATCTCGGGGCCAAGGCCCCCGGCTTCGATCTCGGCCGCATCTTTCGCGATCAATTACGCAATATCGCGCCGTTCGCGACGCTGATTCTGCTGGTCGGTTTTTTCAGCATCGCCGCGCCGTCGTTCGCGACGTTGGGCAATTTCGAAAACATCCTGCAACAGGTCTCCATCACCGCGATGATCGCGGTCGGGCTGACCTTCGTCATCCTCACCGCAGAGATCGACCTCAGCGTCGGCGCGATCGCCAACGCGACCGCGATCGTGCTGACGTTCTTCACCGCGCAGCCCGACTACGTGAACATCCAGAACCTTCCGCTGCCGGGCGTGCTGGCGATACCCCTGACGCTGATCGCCTGCGCCGGCCTCGGACTCATCACCGCCTTCGGCGTCACCAAGATCGGCATTCCCTCCTTCATCATGACGCTCGCCATGATGCAGATCGGCGCCGGCCTCTCGGCCGTGCTGGTGCGCGGGCAGATCGCCTATAACGTGCCGCCGATCGTGCGCACCCTCGGCTCGAAAACCCTCTATGGCGTGCCCTGGATCATCATCGTCGCCGCGCTGATGCTGCTGGTCGCGCATCTCGTGCTGAGCCACACGCGGTTCGGACGCTATGTCTACATGGTCGGGGGAAATCGCGAGGCGGCGGAATATTCCGGCGTCAACGTGCGCTTCGTCACCGGCGCCGTAATGACGATTTCCGCCGTCTGCTCCGGCATCGCCGGCATGTTGGGCGTCGCCTATTTCGGCTCGGCGCAGCAGAACGAGTTCGACACCTTCCTGCTCGACGCCATCGCGGCGGTGGTGGTCGGCGGCACCAGCCTGTTCGGCGGGCGCGGCGGCATCGGCAACACCATCGTCGGCCTGTTCGTGCTCGGCGTGCTCAACAACGGGCTCGACTACGTCAAGATCGACAGCTTCCTGAAAATCCTGATCCGTGGCGTGATCCTGCTGGTGGCGCTGGTCATCAACATTTACGCCGAGCGGCTGCGTTCGACCCGCACGCTCAATTCGTGATAACATCGGGCACGTTAACGGGAGAAGGACATGGCGACGAGCGTCAAGATCTGCGGCGTGAACTCGCAAGAGGCTTTGTCGGTCGCGTTGCACGCGGGGGCCGACATGGTTGGCTTCGTGTTCTACGAGCCGAGCCCGCGCTTCATCGGCCTCGACACGGCGCGGCAGTTCGCAAGGCATTGCCGCGATCGCGCCGAAGTGGTCGCGCTCACGGTCGACGCCCCCGACGCGACGCTGGAGGCGATCCTGCGCCGGGTCGGGCCGGACTACATCCAGTTGCACGGGCAGGAGAGCCCGGAGCGGGTCGCGGAGATCCAGGAGAAATACGGCGTGTCGGTCATCAAGGCGCTCGGCGTCGCCGAGGCGGCCGATCTCGCGCTCGTGGAAGCCTATGCCGACGCCGACGCGCTGCTGATCGACGCCAAGCCGCCGAAAGGCGCGCTGCTGCCGGGCGGCAATGGCGTCGCCTTCGACTGGGGCCTCGTCCGCGATTTCCGCCCCAAGAAGCCGTGGCTGTTGTCGGGCGGCCTGACGGCGGAGAACGTCGGCGAGGCGATCCGGGCGAGCGGCGCGCGCGCGGTCGACGTGTCCTCGGGCGTCGAGAGCGCGCCGGGGGTCAAAAATCCGCTGAGGATCGCCGCCTTTATCGCGGCGGCGCGCGCCGGTTTCGCGGCGGTCGAGCCGGAGTGATTGCGGGCGCGCGCTGGCGGGGTTAAGGGAAATCTCGAAAAGGGCGCACACTCTGCGCGTCAGGACCAGCCTTGTCCCGGCCATCCACGTCGCGGAGTGTTTCGTCGTTTGCAAAGATTGTAACGCTAGGCGGCATGGCGGAGGCTAGACCCGACGCAGCGCGGCTTGGCGTAGGTGGCCGGGACGAGCCCGGCCATGACGGAGATGGCGGCGCTTTGACCAAGATCGACAAGCCCAATTCCTTCCGCAACGGCCCCGACGAGCGCGGCCATTTTGGCATTTTCGGCGGCCGTTTCGTCGCCGAAACGCTGATGCCGCTGATCCTCAGCCTCGAAAAAGCCTACGCCGAGGCCAAGGTCGACCCGGCCTTCCACAAGGAGCTTAACTCCTTCCTGACCCACTATGTCGGCCGGCCGAGCCCGCTCTATTTCGCGCAGCGCATGACCGAGCATCTCGGCGGCGCCAAGATCTACTTCAAGCGCGACGAACTCAACCACACCGGCGCGCATAAGATCAACAATGTGATGGGGCAGATCCTGCTCGCCCGCCGCATGGGCAAGCCGCGCATCATCGCCGAGACGGGCGCGGGCCAGCACGGGGTCGCCACGGCGACCGCCTGCGCGCGCTTCGGTCTCAAATGCGTGGTCTATATGGGCGCGGTCGACGTCGAGCGGCAGAAGCCCAATGTGTTCCGCATGAAGATGCTGGGCGCCGAAGTCGTACCGGTGCAATCGGGCGCGCGCACGCTGAAGGACGCCATGAACGAAGCCTTGCGCGATTGGGTCACCAATGTCGCCGACACGTTCTATTGCATCGGCACCGCCGCCGGCCCGCATCCCTACCCCGCGATGGTGCGCGACTTCCAGAGCGTGATCGGCAACGAGACGCGCGCCCAGATGCAGGAGGCCGAGGGCCGTCTGCCCGACAGCCTGGTCGCCTGCATCGGCGGCGGCTCCAACGCGATCGGCTTGTTTCATCCCTTCCTCGACGACGAGAGCGTCGAGATTTTCGGCGTGGAAGCGGCGGGCCACGGGCTCGATGTGCCCGACGGCCACGCCGCCTCGCTCGCGGGCGGGCGCCCCGGCGTGCTGCACGGCAACCGCACCTATCTCCTGATGAACGAAGACGGGCAGATCAACGAGGGTCACTCGATCTCCGCCGGGCTCGATTATCCCGGCATCGGACCCGAGCATTCCTGGTTGAAGGAAAGTGGCCGCGTCACCTATCTCTCGGCGACCGACAAGGAGGCGCTCGAAGCGTTCCAGCTTTGCTCGAAGCTGGAGGGCATCATCCCGGCGCTGGAGCCGGCGCATGCGCTGGCGCGCGTGATCGAACTGGCGCCGAAGAAGCCCCGGGATCATCTGATGGTGATGAACCTGTGCGGGCGCGGCGACAAGGACATCTTCTCCGTCGCCGAGCATCTTGGCGGAATGTGACCTACCAGGAATTCGATTCTTTCTGCGCCTCGCTGCCGGCGACGACCTATGTCGAGCAATGGGGCGGGGCGCATGTCTGGAAAGTCGGCGCCAAGGTGTTCGCCATCGGCGGCTGGGAAAAGGATGGCCCGGCCTTCACGTTCAAGGCGACGCCGCTTGGGTTCGAGATGATGAAATCGGCGCCCGGCCTGCGCCCGGCGCCCTATCTCGCCTCCCGCGGGCTGAGCTGGCTTCAACGGGTGGACGAATCGAGCCTTTCCGATCAGGATTTGCGCGCCTATCTCCGCAAGTCGCACGAACTGGTCGCGGCGAGCCTCACCCGCCAGGCCCGCCAGGCGCTGGGTCTTGCGCCGCCGCCCGCGACGAGCCGCGGTCGTTAGTCGCGCCCGACGGGGCCGTGTTATCTCGCGCTCCGGGAGAAGAAGGACAAGCAGGCATGAAGTCGATGCATTTCTACGCGGCCGCCCTCGCGGCGTTGCTCGCTGCGCCCGCATACGCTGCCGGTCGGTTCGAGTCCGACTGGTCGACTTCCGCGAAATCGCGCGCGCGGCTGGTCGCCGACGCCGACGGCGCGGGGCTGGAGATCGCGCTGAGCCCCGGCGCGATCACCTATTGGCGCGATCCCGGCGAGGCGGGCGTGCCGCCGAGCTTCGATTTCTCGAAGTCGGAAAATGTCGCCAGGGTCGAGGTCTTTTTTCCCGCGCCCGTGCGTATCCCCGAGCCTGACGGCAGCTTCGCTTTCGGCTATCGCGACGCCGTTACGCTGCCGCTGCGCGTCACGCCCGCCGATCCCGCCATGCCCGTGCGGCTCGTCGTTCACGTCGATTACGGCGTGTGCGAAAAAATCTGCCTGCCGGCGCGCGCCGATGCGATGCTTGGGCTCGGCGACAAGGACGCATCGCCCCATGCGGCGGCGCTGGCGCAGGCGCGCGCGCGAGTGCCCAAAGAGGTCGCGCCCGAGGCGCTGGGCGCCGTGGCGAGCCCGTCGGGCGACAAGGCGTGGCGGCTCTGCTTCGCCTCGACGCCGCGGGAAATGTTCGTCGAAGCCCCCGAAGGGTTCTGGGTCGAGCCGAAGCGCGAAGCGGACGGGCGCTGCTTCGGCCTCGCCCTGAAGCAGGCCCCCGACGGGGGCAAGCCCCCTATCGCCCTGCGCCTGACAGTCGAGACGGATAGGGGCGCGCAGGAGACGCGCGTGTCCTTGGGCGGATAATGTCGGCTGCGACGATGACGCGGATTGTCGGGCGCGGGCCAAGCGCCTAAATCGCCGCCGGGCGCGCCAAGCCGCCCTTCGATGCGGATTGTTCCATGGCGTTGCAAGATGTGTTGCCTCGAAGCGCCGCCCGCGCGGCGCCGAGGGAGGGGCTCGTGCGCTTCTGGCTGCTGCTGACTGCCGCGCTGATATTTGCGATGGTGCTGGTCGGCGGCGCGACGCGGCTGACCGAATCCGGCCTGTCGATCACCCAGTGGAAGCCGGTGACCGGCGTCATTCCGCCGCTCAATCCGGCGGACTGGCAGGCGGAATTCGCGCGCTACAGGGAGATCCCGCAATTCGCCAGGCTGAACGCCGACATGAATCTGGAGGGGTTCAAGACGATCTTCTGGTGGGAATGGAGCCACCGGCTGCTCGCCCGCGTGCTCGGCCTGATCTATATCGTTCCCGCGCTGTTCTTCTGGACGACCGGCAGGCTGAAGGGGCGCCTCGGCGCCCGCGTCGGGTTGGCGACGGCGCTGCTGGCGCTGGAGCCGGTCGTCGGCTGGTGGATGGTCGCCTCGGGCCTGTCGGAGCGCACCGAGGTCGCGCAGCAGCGATTGGCGCTGCATCTTCTCATCGCCGCCGCGACCTTTGGGACGCTGATTTATGCGGCGGTGGGAATGCGGCCCCGCGCGCCGCAGCCCGGCGCGCGGCGCTTTGTCGCGGCCGCGCATGTCTTCGCGGCGCTGGTGTTCGCGCAACTTGGCCTGGGCGCGCTGGTGGCGGGCCTGCGCGCCGGCCTCGTCTACAACACCTGGCCGCTGATGGACGGACGCTTGATCCCGACCGGCCTGTTTGCGACGCAGCCCGCGATCCGCGCGCTCTGGGACGACGTGACGACGACGCAGTTTGATCATCGCATGGTCGCCTATCTCGTCGTGCTCTATGCGCTCACGCACGCGCTCGCGGCGGCGCGGCTTGGCGGCGCGCTCGCCCGCCGCGCCGCGATCCTCGCCGCCGCCGCGCTGGCTCAAGCGGCGCTGGGCGTCGGCACGCTGGTGATGGGGGTTCCGCTGCACGCGGCGTTGACGCATCAAGCGTTCGCGCTGATCCTGTTCGGCCTCGCCGCCGCCCACGCCAGCGCCATGCGCAACGAGGCCGCTTAGAGCTGCTGCTCGCGCACGCCGCGGAAATTGTATAGAATCAGCCTCCCCGCGATGGCGCCGCCGAGCGCGTCGGTGATCGGCAACGGCAGGCAATGATCGAAGCCTTGCGCGATCGAGGCCGCCGAGGCCATGCGATCCGCGTCGCCGCCGACCCAATGGGCGTAGGTGATGCGCGGTTTGCCGATTTCGCCGCCGCGCCGGTTCAGCATGAACTCGATCGTGACGACAGTTCCCTGCGCCACCCGAACCGTGGACAGGCAGCGGTTGAGTTCGGCGAACATGGCTTTGATGGAATTGGCTGGTCCTTCGGCGAGTGTTGGAGTGGCCGAGAGCGCGAATGCCGCCGCGAGCGGCAAAATCGTCGATTTCCCCATTTGCCCTCCCTCCGGCGTCATTCCACGGCCGCGAGCCGGTCGCCAGTCCTGTTTACGATTCCCTAATCCTCCCGCCAAGATGCGCCTCCGCTGCGGTCGCGATTGTCAAATCCACAACCAAAAGTTGCAGACAATGGGCGAGGATGAGTTGCGTGGTCGGGAGCGGCGGAGCTATCGGTTGGACGGGTCAGTTGAGCCAAATTCGGAACGGGAGCTGCTGATCGCGGTCGAGGACCTGGCGAGCCGCCGCCGCCTCGCGTTTCCCGTCTGGCTCGAACGCAGGTTCGAGGCGGAAACCGGCGCGCGCTACGGCCAGCTTCTCGGCGAGGACCTGAATCGCACCGCGATCTACTACAACCTCTTCATCGTCGGTGATTTCATGTTGACGCCGGATAGCGTGAGGCTGGCGGCGGGGTTGCATTTCCTCGCCGTCACGCCGGTCATGCTGACGGTCGCGAGAATTTGCCGCAAGCCCTTGACGCCGCAGGCGCGCGACATCGCCGGCGGATCGATCCCGTTTCTGATCGCCTGCCAGATTCTGTGCGTATTCGCATTCACCGCGTCGCCGACCGCCTCGCATTACCTGTTCTTCGTCGCGCTCAACGCCGCCACGGTCAACACCTCGATGCGGCTGCGGCATCGCGCGGCGACCTGGGCGACCTGGGCGACCCTGCTGCTGCTGGTCGCGACGCTGATCGCGACGCAAAAAATACCGATCGAGGTGGCCGTGATGCAGGTCTTTTCGTTTGCCGTCTGCGGCCGGGTGACGCTGCGGAGCATGGCCGACCGCGAGCGTGATTTCCGCCGCGCCTATCTCAAAACGTTGCGCGACCGGCTCAGAATCGCCGACATCGACGCCGAAGCCAACCGCGATCCGCTGACCGGCGTCGCCAATCGTCGCGGGCTGGAGATCGCCGCGCGCGCGGCTTGGCTGGACAAGGATCGGACGGCGCCGGTGGCGGTGATCTTGTTCGATGTCGACAGGTTCAAGGCCTACAACGACCTCTACGGCCATCCCGCCGGCGACCTCTGCCTGAAGAAGATCGCCGCCGCCGCCCAATCCCTATTGAGCCGAAGCGACGCCCTGTTCGTCCGCTACGGCGGCGAGGAATTCCTGGCGCTGCTGACGGGCGTTGCGGCGGGCCAAGCCGAGGCGATCGCCGAGCAATTGCGCGCGGCCGTTTTCGCGCTCAACCTCGTCCACGCCGGCGCGCAGGAACGCCGGATCGTGTCGGCGAGCTTCGGCGTCGCCGGCGGAACGATCGGCGAGTGCGGCCTGGAGGCGCTCGCGGCGTGAGACGGTTGCCTTTTGCGGCGAAACCTGTTTTTTAAGCGCCATGCGAATTCGGGTCTTGAGCCTTAGCCTGCGACTTAGCCGCCCGGCGCTTTGAAGCGCCGGGGCGCGTTCGTTCGACTTCGCTTAAATCCTCATCCCGTCTATCGCGCGCCTTAAGAGGCCGCGGCCCGCAAAGGCGACAGCCATGCCCACAATGCCGATTCAGAAATATCAGGCGTTCAAACCCATCGCCTTGCCCGACCGGCAATGGCCGTCCCGCATCATCGATCACGCGCCCTATTGGTGCTCCGTCGATCTGCGCGACGGCAATCAGGCTCTGATCGAGCCGATGGGCGTCGAGCGCAAGAACCGCATGTTCGATCTGCTCGTGGAGATGGGCTTCAGGGAGATCGAGGTCGCCTTTCCCTCGGCCTCGCAGACCGATTTCGATTTCGTCCGCTCCATCATCGAGGCCGGCAAGATCCCCGACGACGTGGCGATCCAGGTGCTGACCCAGTGTCGGCCGGAACTGATCGAGCGCACCCTCGCGGCGGTCAAGGGCGCCCGACGCGTCATTCTCCACTTCTACAACTCGACCTCGACCTTGCAGCGCGACGTGGTGTTCCGCACCGACGTGCGCGGCGTGAAGGAGATCGCGGTCGCCGCCGCGCGCCAGATCAAGACGCTGGCGGCGCAGGCGCCGGAGACGCAATGGACGTTCGAATATTCGCCCGAAAGCTTCACCGGCACGGAGCTGGAGGTCGCGCTGGAGATTTGCGAGGCGGTCAAGGACGTGATCCAGCCGACGCGCGAGCACAGGCTGATCCTCAATCTGCCCGCCACCGTCGAGATGGCGACGCCCAACACCTATGCCGACATGTTCGAGTGGTTCGGGCGCAAAATCTCAAACCGCGAAACGGTGATCCTCTCCGTGCATCCCCACAACGATCGCGGCACTGCGGTCGCGGCGGCCGAACTCGCGCTGATGGCCGGCGCCGAGCGGGTCGAGGGCACCTTGTTCGGCAATGGCGAGCGCACCGGCAATGTCGATATCGTCACGATGGCGCTGAACCTGTTCACGCAAGGGGTCGATCCCGGCCTCGATCTCACCGACATCAACCGGGTCCGCGAGACGGTCGAGCATTGCAACCAGTTGCCCGTGCATCAGCGCCACCCCTACGTCGGCGAACTCGTCTACACCGCCTTTTCCGGGTCGCATCAGGACGCCATCAAGAAGGGGTTCGAGGCGCAGGAGAAGCGCAACGCGCCGCTGTTCCAGGTGCCCTATCTGCCGATCGACCCCAAGGACGTCGGGCGCAGCTATGAGGCGGTGATCCGCATCAACAGCCAATCGGGCAAGGGCGGCATCGCCTATCTGCTCAAGACCGACCATGGCCTCGATCTGCCGCGCGATCTGCAAGTCGAGTTTTCCAAAATCGCGCAAGGCGCAATGGACGAGGAGGGCAAGGAACTGACCTCCGACGACATCTGGGCGCTGTTCCAGAAGACCTATTATCTCACCGATGCGCCGATGACGCTCGTCAAACAACAGGTCAGCCCGACCGGCCCCGACAATCGCGAGCTGATCGCCAAACTGCGCAAGGCCGATGGCTCCGTACTGACGCTGGAGGGCGAGGGCAATGGGCCGATCGACGCCTTCGTCGACGCGTTGCAGAAGGGCTTAAGCGTCAGCTTCTCGTTCCTCGATTATCACGAACACGCGGTCGGGCGCGGCGCCAATGCGCTCGCCGCGAGCTATGTCGAGATTCAAGATGCGGGCGGCCGCACGGTGCATGGCGTCGGCATGGACCCGAGCATCGTCACCGCGTCGCTGAAGGCGATTCTGAGCGCCGTGCAACGGTTGATGGCGACGGTCTGAGGGGGCGGGCGTCGCCGCTGCGCGCCGACGCCACCTTGACATGGCGCCGCTCGGGTTGCCACATCCCCCGCCAAAGAGTCGGGGGAAACATGGGTATCGTGCAAAACGCCTTGCGCGGAGCGGCGGCCAGTCTGGTCCTGGGCGCACTATCGCCCGCGCTTGCGGCCGACGCCCCCGTAAATCTGCGGTTCTCGATGTGGGTGCCGCCCGCTCACGCCCTGACATTGGCGACCAAGGTCTGGGCGGACGACGTCGCCAAACAATCGGGCGGCGCGCTCAGCGTGACGGTCTACCCTTCAGAGCAGCTCGGCAAGGCGTTCGACCATTACGACATGGCGCGCGACGGCATCGTAGATATCGCCTATGTCAATCCGGGCTATCAGCCCGGCCGGTTTCCCGTCATAGCGATCGGCGAAATCCCGTTCACCTTCGGCGACGCCGCCAAGGGCACGCAGGCGCTCGATACATGGTATCGCGCCTACGCGGCCAAGGAGATGAAGGACACGCACTTCTGCCTCGCCTTCGTGCACGATCCGGGCTCTCTGCACACCAAGCGCAAGATCACGACGCCCGCCGATCTCAAGGGGCTGAAGGTTCGCCCGGCGCAGGGCACGATCGGCCAGCTCGTCAAACAACTGGGGGGAACTAACGTGCAGGCCTCCGCGCCGGAAGCGCGCGAAGTGCTCGACCGTGGCGTGGCCGACGCGATCACCTTTCCCTGGGGCTCGCTGTTCATCTTCGGCATCGACAAGGTGGTCAAACACCATATCGACGTGGCCCTCTACACCACCGTTTTCACTTTCAACGTCAATACGGACAAATATAATTCGCTGTCGCCGGCGCAGCGCGCCGCGCTCGATTCGCATTGCACGACGGAATGGGCGGTCAAACTCGCCGCGGCCTGGGGCGAGTTCGAGGCGGCTGGGCGCGAGAAGGCCCGCAACGACCCGAGCCATCATTTCTACAAGCTGACATCAGAGGAAATGGCGGCCTGGAAGGACGCGGTCAAGCCGTTGCAGGCGAACTGGACGTCAGCGGCGCAAAAGGCGGGCGTCGACCCCGCTGAAGCGCGCAAGGCGCTGGACGACGACATAGCGAAGTTCGGCGCCGCTCCGTGAGCGGCATGGACCGGGTTATCGGGGCCATCGAATTCGCGGCCGCGGCCTTCATCGGCATCGTCGCGGCTGACGTGTTCATCTCTGTATTGTTGCGCTACGCCTTCGGCGTTTCGATCCCCGATTCCTACGATTTCGGCCGGATGTTGCTCGGCGTCCTCATCTTCTGGGGCATCGCGGCGACGAGCTATCGCGGCTCGCACATCACCGTCGATCTGCTGTGGAGCGCGCTGGGAGACAAAGGCAAACGCGCGATCGACGTGTTCGCGACGCTGGTGCTGCTGTTTGTTGTCGTCGTGCATTCCTGGATGCTGTTTGGCAAGGTTTACTCGACCTATCTCGATCATGTGCTGACCTACGATCTGCACCTGCCGACCTGGCCGTTTTTCGCGCTCGCCTGGACCGGCGATGTCGCGGCGGTCGTGCTGATCGCCGTGCGGGCCTGGAATTTCGTCGCCGGCCGCGGCGCGCCATGAGCCCTGACGCCCTTGCGGTCACGGGCTTCGTCAGCTTGTTCGCATTGATCCTGCTGCGCGTGCCTGTCGGCATGGCGATGGGACTGGTCGGCGTCACCGGCTACGCCTCGATCGTGGGCACGGCGCCAGCGCTGAAAATGGTCGGCCTCACCTCGATGCGCACGGTGACGGACTACACCTTCGGCGTGATCCCGATGTTCATGCTGATGGGCGCCATCGTCTCGCAATCGGGCATGAGCGCGGAGCTGTTTCGCGCCGCCAACGCCTTCATCGGCCACCGGCGCGGCGGGCTGGGCCTCGCCACCATCGCCGCCTGCGCGGGCTTCGCCGCGATCTCCGGCTCGTCGGTCGCAACCGCCGCGACCTTCGCGACGGTCGCCTATCCCGAGATGCGCCGCCACAATTACCCCAAGAGCTTCTCGACCGGCGTGATCGCCGCCGGCGGCACGCTGGGCGCGATCTTTCCGCCCTCGACGGTGCTGGCGGTCTACGGGCTCATCACGCAGCAAGACATCGGCCGGCTGTTCGTCGCCGGCATATTGCCGGGCGTGCTGGCGGTGGCGATGTACATGGCGACGATCGCCGTCATCGTCTGGGCGCGGCCGGATTTCCTGCCCGCGGGCGAGCGCTTCAGTTGGCGCGAACGCTTGGCCGCGCTGTCGAAAGTCTGGGCCTCGCTGCTGTTGTTCGTCTTCGTGATCGGCGGGCTCTATGGCGGGCTGTTCACGCCGACGGAGGCCGGCGGCGTGGGCGCCTGCGGCGCCTTCCTCATCAGCGTCGCCCGCGGAAAACTCGACGCGCGGGGCTTGCGGGAAGCGTTGCTGCGCGCGACCCGCACCGCTTCGGCCGTGTTCACGGTGCTGATCGGCGCGCTGCTGTTTGGCTATTTTCTCACCGTGACCGGCGCGCCGCAGAAGGTGACGGGCTTCCTCACCGGGCTGGGCCTGAGTCCGCTCGGCGTGCTGCTGCTGATCATGGCGATGTATCTCGTGCTCGGTTGTCTGATGGACGCGATGGCGATGATCATCCTGACCGTGCCGATCGTGTTTCCCGCCGTCACGGCGCTCGGCTACGATCCGATCTGGTTCGGCATCATCATTGTGATGACAGTGGAGCTGGGGCTGATCCATCCTCCCGTCGGCATGAATGTGTTCGTCATCAAGACGACGGTGGAGGACGTCAGCTTCGCCACCATCTTTCGCGGCGTCGCGCCGTTCATCGTCACCGATCTGGTGCGGCTCGCCATTCTGATCGCGATTCCTCAGATCGCGCTTTGGCTGCCGAGCCTGATGTGAATATCAGCCGCCGCGTCGCGCGGATAGCGCGAAGGCGCTGAGCGCGCGAAAGGCGGAGGCGCTGGCGAGCGCCGGATTGCGCCGTGTCGTCACCAAGAGATTGAGCAGCGCCGGCAGCCGGCGCGCCAGCGCTTCCGGCGCCAGCGCATTGGCCTGCGCCAGCACAGCGTTTTTCACCGCGAACGGCAGGCGGTGCAACCGCTCGGGCTCGGCGCCGCCCTGACGGATTTCCATCAGCAGCGCCACGCGCTGGGCGAGCCGGATCGCCGCTTGCGCGGCGTCCCCGCTATCGCTCAAGCCCAGCGCGACGCCGCGTTCGAGCGCGGCGAGATCGCCCGCCAGCGCGAAGTCGATCAGCGCGTCGACCGGCGAGGCGCCGCCGCCCGAGGCGGCCGCGTCGATGTCGTCGGAATCGAGCGCGCCCGTGCTTTGCGCATAGAGCATCAGCTTGACGAGTTCCCCCCGCGCGGCGGCGGGATCGGCGGTGAGCAGCGCGACGAGATGATCGCGCGCCTGCGCGTCGATCTTCACCCCGGCCCGTCGCGCCTCCGCCTCCACCATCTGGGCGAGGCTCGCGGCGCCGGCGGGGTAGCACTCGATCGAAACCGCGTTGGGCCGCGTCTCGAACAGGACGCGCAGGGGCGCGCCTTTCTTGAGCGAATCCGCCTCGACCAGAACACAGGTCTGCGCCGGCAGGCCGTCGGCTATGGCGCCGATCAGCGCGGAAAGGTCGCGCCCGCCCGCCTCGATCCAGATCACGCGCTTGTCGCCGAACATCGAAATGGCGAGCGCCTCGTCGGCGAGCCGGCCGGGGTCCTTGGCGAGCGTCTCGGCGGTCAGCCGCACCACGTCGTCGCCGAGTTTTGGCGCGAGCCGGCGCGCGCGTTCGCTCGCGAGATCGGAATCCGAGCCATGCAACAGGAACAGCGCCGCGCGGCGCGGCGGCTCCTTCAGGAAAGCCTCGAACTGATCGGTTTTGACGACGCTCAAGGCAGTCTCCGGGGAAAGCCTTGTTCCGTTACCCTGACTTGCGCTAGGGAGCCAGCCGATCCTGCAACAGGCGGAACCCCTATGGCGACCTACAAGCTCTTCTTAGCTCCCGGCGACGGCATCGGCCCCGAAGTGATGGCCGAGGCCGAGAAGGTGATCGCGCATTTCAACGCCGAGGGCGGCGCGCGGTTCGAGACCGAGCGGGGTCTGGTCGGCGGCTGCGCCTATGACGCGCATGGCGCCTCGATCAGCGAGGCCGACATGGGTCGAGCCAAGGCGGCCGACGCGGTGCTTTTCGGGGCGGTCGGCGGCCCGAAATGGGCCGGCGTGCCTTACGAGGTGCGCCCCGAGGCGGGCCTGTTGCGACTGCGCAAGGATCTCGCGCTCTACGCCAATCTGCGCCCGGCCGTGTGCTATCCCGCGCTCGCCAGCGCCTCCTCGCTTAAAGCCGAGGTGATCGAGGGGCTCGACATCGTGATCGTGCGCGAACTGACCGGGGGCGTCTATTTCGGCGAGCCGAAGGAGATCATCGACCTCGGCAACGGGCAGAAGCGCGGCATCGATACGCAGGTCTACGACACGTTCGAGATCGAGCGCATCGGCCGCGTCGCCTTCGATCTCGCGCGCAAGCGCGGCAACAAGGTGACTTCGTCCGAGAAGCACAATGTGATGAAATCGGGTGTGCTGTGGAAGGAGGTCATGACCGCCCTGCACAAGCGCGAGTTTCCTGACGTGACGTTGGAGCACCAGCTCGCCGATGCTCTGGGCATGCAACTGGTGCGCTGGCCCAAGCAGTTCGACGTGATCGTCACCGACAATCTGTTCGGCGACATGTTGAGCGACGTGGCGGCGATGCTGACCGGCTCGCTCGGCATGTTGCCTTCCGCCTCGCTCGGCGACGTCGACGCCAAGACGGGCCAACGCAAAGCGCTCTACGAGCCCGTGCATGGCTCGGCGCCCGATATCGCCGGGACGGGCGCGGCCAATCCGATCGCCATGATCGGCTCGCTGGCGATGTGCCTGCGCTACTCGTTCGGGCTTGGGGAGCAGGCTGACAGGCTGGAGGCGGCGATCGCATCCGTGTTGGCGCAGGGGTTGCGGACTCGGGATATCGCGGCGGCCGGCGAGGCGACGATTTCGACTAGCGCGATGGGGAACGCGATTGTTGGGGCGCTGAAAGGCTAGACTAAACCCGCGCTCACCCCGCGTCCACGAGAGTCGTCTCGCGGAGAAGCCATTTTACGTCATCGTTCGTGGAGATGCCCCCGTCAGCCCGGCCACAAATTTGACGCCGCCCTAAGAGCGCGTACAATGTCTTACAAATGCCGACAGCCTCTTTCACCACCCGGATCGACGCCGATCTGAGAGCCGAACTCGAAGCGATCGCTCGCTTCGAGGACCGCAGCGCGTCGTGGCTGGCCAATCAGGCGATCCGCAACTTCGTTGAGGAACGGATAGCGACGCGCGAGCTTTTGCGCGCCGGCCTGGCGCTTATTGAGCGGGGGGCCGAAGGCGTCGCGTCCGATGCCGTGCATGAATGGCTCTTAGCCGACGATGAGCGAGCGTTTCCAGGCGCGAAACCCGAAGCCTGATGCGGCTGCGCTATCTGCCCACCGCCGAGCCCGGTTTGCGTTGGTTTCGCCAATACTATCGAAAAAATCCGCAACTCGACCGTGCAAAAGCGATCCATGCGCTTGCCCGAGCCGAGGCGACGCTGGTTGAGTTTCCATTCTCCGGCGCGATTTACGAAGATTTCGAGGCTGTGCGGGAGCACAAAATCCCCGGAATTCCGTTTTCGCTTTTATGTTCCATCGCACGCGAGACCGTGTGGATCATCGATCTCAGGGATCAAAGAGGCCAGCGCAGCGCCGAAGCCCTGGGGCGATTTCTTGACGGATTGCGCCGCGGAGCGTTGTAGCGCCTCACTCCGCCGCCTGCTTCCCCACCGCCGGGTTATTCGGATGCTTGGTCCAATCCCCCGGCGGTCGGCTATACGGCAGCCCCGTGCGCGGATCGACGCCGTCCGTCTTGTGAACCAGCGTGATGCATTGCTCCACCGGGCACACCAGCACGCACAGATTGCAGCCGACGCATTCGGCTTCGTTGACGACAAACTTGCGCACGCCGTCGACGCGCGGCCAAATCGCCTGATGCGAGGTGTCCTCGCAGGCGATGTGGCAGCGGCCGCATTTGATGCAGAGGTCCTGGTTGATCTCGGCCTTCACGACATAGTTGAGGTTGAGATATTGCCAGTCCGTCACCTTCGGAATCGCCGCCCCGCGGAAATCCTCGATCGACGCATAGCCCTTGCGCTCCATGTACTGCGACAGCCCCGAGATCATCTCTTGCACGACCTTGAAGCCGTAGGTCATTGCGGCGGTGCAGACCTGCACGTTGCCGGCGCCGAGCGCGATGAACTCGGCCGCGTCGCGCCATGTCGTGACGCCACCGATGGCGGAGATCGGCAGACCCGCCGTCTCCTTGTCGCGCGCGATTTCGCTGACCATCGACAGCGCGATGGGCTTGACGGCGGGGCCGCACATGCCGCCGTGGGTTCCCTTGCCGCCGATGTCGACGTCGAGCGTCATTTTGTCGAGGTCGATCCCCATGATCGAGTTGATCGTGTTGATCAGCGAGACGGCGTCGGCGCCGCCCGCGTGCGCCGCCCGCGCGGGACGCCGTATATCCGAGATATTCGGCGTCAGCTTGACGATGACGGGCATGCGCGTGTGCTGTTTGCACCAGCGCGTCACCATCTCGATATATTCGGGCACCTGACCCACCGCCGAGCCCATGCCGCGCTCGGACATGCCGTGCGGACAGCCGAAGTTGAGTTCGATCCCGTCGCACTCCGTTTCCTCGACGCGGGCGAGAATTTTCTTCCAGGCGTCCTCCTCGCAAGGCACCATCAGCGAGACAACCAAAGCCCGGTCGCGCCACTCGCGCTTGACCTGTTTGATCTCCTGCAGGTTGATCTCCAGATCGCGGTCGGTGATGAGTTCGATATTGTTGAACGCGATCAGGCGCCGGTCGGGGCCGTGCATCGCGCCGTAGCGCGGGCCCGAGACATTGACCACCGGCGGGCCGGCCTCGCCCAGCGTCTTCCACACCACGCCGCCCCAGCCGGCGCGGAAGGCGCGCTCGACATTGGTCTTGCGGTCGGTCGGCGGCGCCGAGGCGAGCCAGAACGGATTGGGCGATTTGACGCCGACGAAGCTCGTGCGGAGATCAACCATGTTTTCTCTCCCTCAACCCAAAGCCGCGATGATCGAGCGCGCCGCGCGCTTGCCGTCCTCGACCGCGCTGACGGTGAGATCGAGCCCGCCGACGACGCAATCGCCGCCCGCCCAGACCTTGGGCAGACTGGTGCGGCGCTGCTCGTCGACGACGATTTTGGCTCCCTGCATCGCTGGGCCTGACGGCGCGCCGGTCTGACCGATGGCGACGAGCACCACGTCTGCCTCCAGCCGGAACGGCGCGCCCGCGCTCTCGAACAGCACGCCCGACACGGCGCCGTCATGGCCTTCCAGCGCCATCGGACGCGCCCAGGGGCGGATCGTCACGCCGCTGGTCTGCGCCAGCTCGCGCTCATAGGCGCTCGCCTTCATGTCGTCGATCCCTCGGCGATAGGCGATGGTGACCTGCTCGGCGCCGAGCCGCTTCGACTGCACCGCCGCATCGACCGCCGTCATGCCGCCGCCGATCACCACGACGCGGCGGCCGATCGGGATGCTCGCGAGATCGCGCGTCTGCCGCAACTCCGCGATGAAGGCGACGGCGTCGCGCACATTCTGCAACGTGTCCTCACCGGCCAAACCCAACTTGTTGACGCCGACCAGGCCGAGGCTGAGGAACACCGCGTCGTAATCGCGCGTCAGCGTCTCCAGCGAGACGTCGCGTCCGAGCGCGACGCCCGTTTTGGTCTCGACGCCGCCGACGCTGAGAATGAAAGCGGCCTCGCGCGCGGCGAAGTCGTCGGGCGTTTTGTAAGCGGCGATGCCATATTCGTTGAGGCCGGCAACCTTCGCCCGCGCGTCAAACATCGTCACCGCATGGCCGGCGACCGCCAGCGCATGAGCGCAGGCGAGGCCCGCGGGGCCTGCGCCGACCACCGCGATGCGCCTGCCCGACGCAGGCGCCCGCGTAAAAGGGTGGCGCCCCGTCGCCATTTGCGCGTCGACGGCGTAGCGCTGCAACGGGCCGATCTTGACCGGCTTGCCCTCGGCCATCTCGCGCACGCAAGCCTCTTCGCAAAGCTCCTCGGTCGGGCAGACGCGGGCGCACATGCCGCCCATGATGTTGGAATCCAGGATCGTCTTGGCCGCGCCGAGCGAGTTGCCAGCCGCGATCTCGCGGATGAACAGCGGAATGTCGATCGCCGTCGGGCATGCCTGCTGGCAGGGCGCGTCATAGCAGAAATAGCAGCGCTCGGCCTCGATGCGCGCCTCATGCGGGTCCAGCGGGGGGTGAAGGTCGGCGAAATTCGCCTTCAACCGCTCCGAGTCGAGCCGGCCGGCGGCGATGTCGGCGTGACTCGTGTGCGCGACCGAACTCATGCAGATCTCCGCAAAACCTGACCAATCGGTCAGGAACTTCGCGCCGACGGAATATTCTGTCAAGCTCGCCTTTTGCGCAGCCGGAAGGGGGGCGATCCGCTCGGGCCGTTGGTCAAGGTCGCGCCGACGCTGATGATGATCGCCATCGGCGATGACAGTTGAGCGCACCGCTTGACAGGAAAGGCGGGCGCGTGTCTCAGGGCGCGCCATCGCTATCCCACGCCCCTGAAGGGGCCGTCGCAGGAGTTTCGGGCTTGAAGACCGCCCTCGTGTTTCCCGGCCAGGGTTCGCAGACCGTCGGCATGGGCAAGACGCTTGCCGACGCGTTCCCCGTCGCCGCGCGCGTGTTCGAGGAAGTGGATGCGGCGCTGGGGGAAAAGCTGTCGAAGCTGATCTTCGAGGGGCCGGAGGCGGAATTGACGCTGACCGCCAACGCCCAGCCCGCGCTGATGGCGACGAGTATGGCCGCGATGCGGGCGCTGGAGGCGGAAGCCGGCCTCGACCTCGCGCGCGACGCCGCCTATGTCGCCGGCCATTCGCTGGGCGAATATTCCGCGCTTTGCGCGGCCGGCGCATTGACGCTCGCCAATACCGCCAAGCTTTTGCGGCTGCGGGGGATGGCGATGCAGCAGGCGGTTCCCGCCGGCGAGGGCGCGATGGCGGCGATCCTGGGGCTCGATTTCGAGAAAGTCTCGCTGATCGCGCATGAGGCGGCGCGCGATCTCTATCTCACCGGCGCGATCTGCGAAGTGGCCAACGACAATGGCGGCGGGCAGGTCGTCATCTCCGGCACGAAAGCGGCGGTGGAGCGGGCGATGGAACTCGCCAAGCTTGCGGGCGCGAAACGCGCGCTGCCGCTGGCGGTGTCCGCGCCGTTCCATTGCTCGCTGATGACGCCGGCGGCTGACGCCATGGCCGGGGCGCTCGCCGGCACGGTGATTCTCGCCCCGAAAATTCCGCTTGTCGCCAATGTGACGGCGTCCGCCGTCAGCGACCCCGCGGCGATTCGCGACAATCTCCTCAAACAGGTGACCGGCACGGTGCGTTGGCGCGAGAGCGTCGCCTATATGGCGGGGCAGGGGGTGACGCGGTTCGTCGAAGTGGGCGCCGGCAAGGTGCTGGCCGGTCTCGTCAAGCGCATCGCCGAGGGGACAAGCGCCCTCAGCGTCGGGACGCCGGCCGATGTCGAGGCGTTCAAGGGAGTACAGTAATGTTCGACCTGACGGGCAAATGCGCACTGGTGACGGGCGCTTCGGGCGGCCTCGGCGGCGCCATTGCGCGCGCCTTGCACGCGCAGGGCGCCATCGTCGCGCTGTCGGGCACGCGGCGCGACGCGCTGGAGCGGCTGGCGGCCGATCTGGGCGAGCGCGCCCATGTCGCGCCGTGCGATCTGAGCGATTCGGCCGCCGTCGAGGCGCTGGTTCCCGCGGCCGAGGCGGCGATGGGCGGTCTCGACATTCTCGTCAACAACGCCGGGCTGACGCGCGACAATCTATTCGTGCGGATGAAGGACGCGGATTGGGACACGGTGCTGGCGGTCAACCTCACCGCCGCGTTCCGCCTCTCGCGCGCCGCGCTCAAGGGCATGATGAAGCGCCGTTATGGCCGGATCATCGGCGTGACCTCCGTCGTCGGCGTGATCGGCGGCCCCGGCCAGGGCAATTACGCCGCCGCCAAGGCCGGCATGATCGGCATGTCGAAGGCGCTGGCGCAGGAAGTGGCGAGCCGAGGCATCACCGTCAATTGCGTCGCGCCGGGCTTCATCGCCAGCCCGATGACCGAAGTGCTCAACGATAAGCAGCGCGAGACGATTCTCGCCAAAGTTCCGTTGGGAAAACTGGGCGAGGGCGAAGACATCGGCGCGGCGGTCGTGTATCTCGCCAGCGCCGAAGCCGGCTATGTCACGGGGCAGACCTTACATGTGAATGGCGGGATGGCGATGATCTGAGGGTGGGGGGTGGCCCTCGCATTATCGCTACCCATATGCTAGAGACCCGCGCTTGAACAGAAGTCCGTCGCGCGCGGGGGCGGGTCGGTCGTCGCGATGGGGCGGCGAGACAGGTAACGGGCAAACATGGCCGGGGAATGACCTGGCCGCACTGGGGACTGAAAAATGAGCGATGTCGCGGAACGCGTGAAAAAGATCGTCGTCGAGCATCTCGGCGTCGATGCGGACAAGGTGGTCGAATCCGCTAATTTCATCGACGACCTGGGCGCCGACTCGCTCGACACGGTCGAGCTCGTGATGGCCTTCGAGGAAGAGTTCGGGGTCGAGATCCCCGACGATCAGGCCGAGACGATCACGACTGTCGGCGACGCCGTCAAATTCCTGGAAAAGGCGTCGGCCTCGGCCAAGTAAGGCCGGTCTTTGCGCCGCAATTTCGAGGGCCGGCGCCTGTCCGGCCCTTTTTCCGCTTTTACGAGCGTGCTGCGCGCCAGGACGTGCGGCCGTGTTTTGGAGTCGCCGGGTTTCGAGGGTCCCAGATGAGACGGGTTGTGGTGACGGGTCTCGGCATGGTTTCGCCGCTGGCCTGCGGCGTGGAGGCCACCTGGACGCGTCTGATCGCCGGCGAGGCCGCAGCGGCCAGGGTCGAGAATTTCGACGTTTCCGATCTGCCCTGCAAGATCGCCGCCCAGGCGCCGCGCGGTGACGCGCCGCATGCGTTCCGTCCCGAGGAATGGATGGAGGCGCGGGAACTGCGTCGCAACGACGATTTCATTGTCTTCGCCATGGCGGCCGCGACGCAGGCGCTCGCAGACGCCGACTGGGCGCCCAAAACCTACGAAGATCAGATCGCCACCGGCGTGATGATCGGCTCGGGGATCGGCGGCCTGCAAGGCATTTCCGAGACGGCGCTGACGCTGCACGAAAAGGGCCCGCGCCGCGTTTCGCCCTTCTTCATACCCGGCAGCCTGATCAATCTCGCCGGCGGCCAGGTCTCGATCCGCCATGGGCTGAAAGGCCCCAATCACGCCGTCGTCACCGCCTGCTCGACCGGTGCGCACGCCATCGGCGACGCCTCCCGCCTCATCGCGCTGGGAGACGCCGACGTGATGGTCGCGGGCGGTGCGGAAGCCTCGATCAATCGGTTGGCGCTGGCGGGCTTTTCGGCCTGCAAGGCGCTGTCGACCGGTTTCAACGACCGGCCGAAACACGCGTCGCGCCCCTACGACCGCGACCGCGACGGCTTCGTCATGGGCGAGGGCGCGGGCTGCGTCGTGCTGGAGGAATACGAACACGCCAAAGCGCGCGGCGCGCAGATCTACGCCGAGATCATCGGCTACGGCATGTCGGGCGACGCCTATCACGTCACCTCGCCCTCGCCCGACGGCGACGGCGCCTATCGCGCCATGGCCGCGGCGCTGAAGCGCGCGGGGCTGGCTGCTGTCGACATCGACTATGTCAACGCGCATGGCACCTCGACGCCGATGGGCGACGAGATCGAATTGCGCGCGGTCGAACGGCTGCTCGGCAATGCGGCCGCCACCGTCTCGATGTCGTCGACGAAGAGCGCGATCGGTCATCTGCTCGGGGCGGCCGGCGCGGTCGAGGCGATCTTCTCGGTGCTGGCGATTCGCGATGGGCTAGCGCCGCCGACCCTAAATCTCGACAATCCCTCGGTGGAGACGGCGATCGATCTCGTGCCTCATGTCGCCAAGCGACGCGAGATCGACATCGCGCTGTCGAATTCGTTCGGATTCGGCGGCACCAACGCCTCGCTGATCTTCCGCCGCGCGGAATGAGGCTTACGCCGGGGGCGCGGAAAAAATCAGCGCCTCGTCGCCGAAATACTGGGCGCGGTGTTTGAAGAGCAGGTCAGGAGAAGACGCAACCAGAGCCTCGCGGTAGAATTGCGCGTGGTCGCGCCGGCACAGCATGAATTTGCACGCGGAGGCGAAAGACTCACGGTCGACGACGCCGAACAGCGCGAATTCCGGATTGGCCTTGAGCCAGTCGCCGGCCGCGATCGTGAGCGCGGGGTAGAGCGGGTGCAGCACGTCGTCCAGACAGATCACGCCCTGGGGATGCAACGCGGCCTTGGCCAGTTGCAGATCGTGCAGCACGGAATCGTATTTGTGGGCGCCGTCGACGTGCAGGAACCGCACCGGTCCGCCGGCGGCTTTGCGGTAGCCGTCGGGGGTCAGGCTTTGAGTCGCCGCCTTCTGGACGAGGATGTCGTCCCGATTGACGCCGTGGGATCGGCAATTGGCGAGGAACCGGTCCGCTACACCCTCGTCGGGCCACGTGAAGACGTCGGTCGCAATCAGCTTTTCCCCGGGTTGCGCGCACAGTGCGAGGGCGATGAAGAAACGACCTTCATAGACGCCGATCTCCGCGACATGCCCGCGCACGCCGCCAGCGCTTTGCGCGGCGAGCACGCGCGTGGCGACGATGGCGCCGATCTTTGAGGAGGCGCCCCTGACCCTGAGGAACTGTTCGGCGAGATAGCGTTCGGCGGCTGCAGGCGTCGTCAACGTCGTTCGGCTCCCCTTCGGCGTCCCTGTTCGTTCGCGCGCAGGGCCATTTCCGCTTACGGGAAAATCCGCGTCGCGACTATGCATCGCCGCGCAATCCGTTCTGGTGTGGCAGCCGCGACGCGACGAAATTTCGCGCGTCGGCAGTCACGCCAACCGTCGATCCGACACTCGCGTTTGATTCTGACCTCAAGCCACGCCGACGCCGTAATAGGCGAAGCCGCGCCGCCGCACGTCTTCGCCGCTATAGACGTTGCGCAGATCGACCAGCGTTTTCGCCGCCATCACCTGCGAGAGCCGGGGAAAATCGAGCGCGCGGAACATGTCCCATTCGGTGACGATCACCAAAGCCTGCGCGCCGGCGGCGCATTCGTAGGGGTTCTGACAGAACGTCGCCTCCGGCAGGTGCGCGCGCGCCGGCTCCATCGCTTCCGGGTCGTAGACGCGCAACTGCGCGCCCGCGTCCGTCAGCGCCAGCGCCAGCGCCAGCGACGGCGCGTCGCGGATGTCGTCGGTGTTGGGCTTGAAGGCGAGGCCGAGCAGGCCGACGGTCTTGCCGCGCACCGAGCCGGAGCAGGCCGCGATCACCTTCTTGGCCATCGCGCGCTTGCGTAGATCGTTGACGGCGACCACCGCCTCGACGATCCGCAGCGGCGCGTCGGCGTCCTGGCCGGTCTTGACCAGCGCCAGCGTGTCCTTGGGGAAACACGAGCCGCCATAGCCCGGCCCCGCGTGCAGGAATTTGGCGCCGATGCGGTTGTCCATGCCGATGCCGCGCGCAACGTCCTGCACATCGGCGCCAACCCGCTCGCAGAGATCGGCGATCTCGTTGATGAAGGTGATCTTGGTGGCGAGAAAGGCGTTGGCGGCGTATTTGATCAGTTCCGAGGTGCGCCGGTCGACGAAGAACAAAGGCGGCTTGTTGAGGTTGAGCGGCCGGTAAATCTCCGTCATCAGGGCGCGCGCGCGCGCGTCGGAGCTGCCGATCACGATCCGGTCCGGCCGCTTGAAGTCATTGATCGCGGACCCCTCGCGCAAAAACTCCGGGTTGGAGACGACGGCGAAATCGGCCTGTGGGTTGGTCTCGCGCACGATCCGCTCGACTTCGTCGCCCGCGCCGACCGGCACGGTCGATTTGGTTGCGATGACGGTGAAGCCCTCCAGCGCGCCGGCCGCCTCGCGCGCCGCGGCGTAGACATAGGACAGATCGGCGTGGCCATCGCCGCGCCGCGACGGCGTTCCGACGGCGATGAACACCGCTTCCGCGCCGCGCACGGCCTCGGCGATTTCTGTCGTGAAGGTCAGCCGGCCCTGGCGCGTATTGTTGGCGACGAGATCGTCGAGGCCCGGCTCGAAGATCGGGATTTCGCCGGCCCGCAAGGCCGCGATCTTGTCAGCGTCATGGTCGACGCAGGTGACGGTGTGGCCGAAATCGGCGAAACAGGCCCCCGAGACGAGGCCGACATAGCCGGCGCCGATGACCGTCAGTCGCATCGCTCATCCCCTCTCTATCCACCGCGGCGCCTTAAGACTTCAGGCCAGTTCGAACCTGATGTCCTGCGCCCCTTCCCACAGGCACTTGCGCCCGAGCGGGTAGAGGTTTTCCAGCCCCGAGGTCAGGGTCAGAAAGTGATTGCCGGCGAGCTGGCCGACCTTGGAGGCGAACCGCACCCCGCCATAGGCGAGCAAGATTTCCGTCTCGCTGATCCCGCCGGGATAGAGGATGATCTGGCCGGGCGCGGGATAGCTGGTGTGGTTCTCGTAACCGACGTTGAAATCATAGTCGCCGAGCGGCATCCACACGCCCTCGCCGCTCCAGCGCACATGCACCACTTTGCTGACGAACGGCAGCCGGGCGAGCATGGCTTCGCAGGTCTTGGGCGCCAGTTCGCTCTCCAGCCGGCCCTCGAAGGTGAAGGGGCCGGCGATCACTTTCAGCTTTGTCATGGCGGCGTCCTCGAATCCGAGGCGCTCCTTTAGCGGCGCAACGGGGACTTGCCAACGGCCTTACCCCGCGCGAACCTGTCAATAAGCCCCTTCCGGAACGTCCCATGAGCCCGACGATCTACGACCGCGACCTCGACCGCAATCGCGCCAATCATCAGCCGCTGACGCCGCTGACGCTGCTGGAGCGCGCGGCGGCCGTGTTTCCCGACCGGCTGGCGATCGTCCATGGGCCACTGCGCCGAACTTACGCCGAGTTTTACGCGCGCAGCCGCAAACTCGCCTCGGCATTGGCGCGGCGGGGCGTCGGACATGGCGACACCGTCGCGGTGATCGCGGCCAACACGCCGGCGATGTTGGAATGCCATTACGGCGTGCCGATGTGCGGCGCCGTGCTCAACACGCTCAACACGCGGCTCGACCCGCCCGCGCTCGCTTTCATGCTGCAACACGGCGAGGCCAAGGTGCTCATCGTCGACCGCGAGTTCTCCGGCCTGATGGCGCAGGTGCTGCACGCGATGCCCACCCGCCCCTATGTCATCGACTATGACGATCCCGAATATGCCGGCCCCGGCGAGCGGATCGGCCAGGCCGAATATGAGGATTTCATCGCCGGCGGCGATGCGGCCTACCAGCGCGCCGCGCCGCGCGACGAGTGGGACGCCATCGCGCTCAACTACACCTCCGGCACCACCGGCGACCCCAAGGGCGTCGTCTATCACCATCGGGGCGCCAACCTCCTGGCGGTCGGCAATGTCGTGACCGCTGACATGGGCCGTCATCCCGTCTATCTCTGGACGCTGCCGATGTTCCATTGCAACGGCTGGTGCTTTCCGTGGTCGATCAGCGTCAAGGCGGGCGTGCACGTGTGCCTGCGGCAGGTGCGCGCCAGCACGATGTACGACCTGATCGCCGAGCAGGGCGTCACCCACCTCTGCGGCGCGCCGATCGTGATGCAGATCCTGCTCAACGCGACGGAGGCCGAGCGCCGTCCGCTGCCCCATCTCGTGCGCTTCTTCACCGCCGCCGCCCCGCCGCCCGCCGCCGTCCTGGCCGCGATGCGCGAGGCCGGCTTTGAGGTGACCCATCTCTACGGGTTGACCGAGACCTATGGCCCCGCCGTCGTCAACGACTGGCAGGAGGAATGGAACGCGTTGCCCGGCGACGAACAGGCCGCGCTGAAGTCGCGCCAGGGCGTGCGCTATCACGCGCTCGAAGGCCTCGACGTGATGGACCCCGACACGATGCATCCCGTGCCCGCCGACGGCGAGACGATGGGCGAAGTGATGTTTCGCGGCAATGTCGTGATGAAGGGATATCTGAAGAACCCGACGTCCACGGCCGCCGCCTTCGCCGGCGGCTGGTTCCATTCCGGCGATCTCGGCGTCAAGCACCCCGACGGTTACGTGCAACTGCGCGACCGCTCGAAGGACATCATCATTTCGGGGGGCGAGAACATCTCCTCCATCGAAGTCGAGGACGCCCTGTTCCAACACCCCGCCGTGGCTTTGGCGGCCGTGGTCGCGCGCCCCGACGAGAAATGGGGCGAAACGCCGTGCGCGTTCGTCGAGCTTCGGCCGGGGGCGTCGGCGACGGCCGAAGAGCTGATCGCGTGGTGTCAGGGCCGGCTGGCGCGCTACAAATGCCCGCGGACGGTGGTGTTCGCGGAGATTCCGAAGACGAGCACGGGCAAGGTGCAGAAATATGCGCTGCGGGAGCGGGCGAAGGGGTTGTAGGGGGCGGCGGCACGTCGGCGGCGGCGATGTGTTCGGCGTAGTGGAATAGGGGTGGAGAGTTGCGCCTCTTGGAGGGTCGCGGAAGGGCAGTAAGCGGATATTGCTGCTCTCGCTAATGCAGCAACCGGCGAGAGTTGAGTTTTGAAATGTGATGCCAGACAATGTAGATCAGCGAAATTGCCGTGCTCTCCAGCATTTGATGCCAGGTGCAGCCGAACTCTGGACCGCTCATCAGCGAAGCGAATCGATCC
>JANYIH010000141.1 GCA_025358745.1 Hyphomicrobiales bacterium
CACAAGGATGGCTACGCCCCCTCGCGCTATGGGGAGCGGTCGGGCCAGTTCGCGCGCGCGTTTCCGCTCTGGAACCTGACCGCGCTGGCGGCGCTGGCGCTGGGCGTCGCGACCCGCGCCATCGGCGATTTTCCGCGCTTCGGTCTGGCGGTTTTTTATCTGTTCGGGCTGGTCGCGCTGGTGGCGACGCGGCGGGCGCTGGCCGGCGCGTTGACGTGCCTGCACGCGCGCGGCCTCGCCTCGCCGCGCAGGATCGCCGTCGTCGGTTTCGAACCCGACATCGAGCAATTGGCGCTTCCCGGCGACGCGGTGGTCGACGGGGCGCGTTGCGTTTGCAGTTTCGCGCTGCGCGAGGCGGAATCGTTTTTCATCGAGGACCTCGCGCTCGCCGTCGCCGCCATCCGTCTGCATCGCGCCGACGACGTGTTCGTCGCCCTGCCCTGGTCGCGTCCGGATCTGGTCGAGGCCTGCCTCGCCGCGCTGATGAAACTGCCGATCGAGGTGCATCTGGGCCTGGGGCGTCCGGTGCGTCCGCTCGGCCGAGCCGAGATTGCCCATGTCGGCGCCCTGGCCGGGCTGACGCTGACGCGTCGTCCGCTGCGCCGGCTAGAGCAGATCGAGAAGCGCGCGTTCGACATCGCCGTCGCCGCCCTGGCGCTGGTGGCGCTTTCGCCGCTGCTGGCGGCGGTCGCTCTGGCGATCCGGCTTGAGGGGCCGGGGCCGGTCTTGTTCCGGCAGAAGCGCTATGGCCTGAACCAGGAGCCGTTCCGCATCTTCAAGTTCCGCACCATGCGGACGATGGACGACGGCGCGGTGGTGAGGCAGGCGACGCGGTCCGACGCGCGCGTGACAAGAATCGGCGCGCATTTACGGCGCCTCTCGATCGACGAATTGCCGCAGTTGCTCAACGTGTTGATCGGCGACATGTCGATCATCGGCCCGCGACCGCACGCGCTGGCGCATGACCAGCTCTATTTCCAGAAGCTCGCGCGCTATGCGCGGCGCCACAACGTGAAACCCGGCATCACCGGCTGGGCGCAGGTGCGCGGCCATCGCGGCGAGATCGCGCACGACAGCGCGATGCTCGCGCGGCTTGACCACGACCTCTATTACATCGACAACTGGTCGCTGTGGCTCGACGTCAAGATCATGTTCATGACGGTTTTCTCGCGCAGCGCCCATTCCAACGCCTATTGAGGCGGTGGGAAAAGCAAGACTTGGCCACACGGCGCCCTTTTTTGCGCGATAATGGGCTCGCGAATCGCGTCCCTCAACCGAGAGCCTGCATGCCGATTTCCCGCCGCGCCCTCCTCGCGAGCGCCGTCGCCCTCGCCGCCTGTGGCCCTGTGCTGGCCGAAGACGCCGACGCGCCGCTCGACCTGCAATCGGGCAAGCGGGTGAAGCCGGGCAAGGACAAGCTCGCGCCGAAACTTTCCGACGACGAGGTCGTCGCCAAGGCCAATGATTTTCTAAATACGACCCGCTTCATGAGCGCCGACTTCGTGCAGATCGGCCCGGACGGCAAACGCTCCGAGGGGCTGCTGGTGGTGCAGCGCCCGGGCCACATGCTGTTTCGCTACAAGCCGCCGCAGAAAATGGAGATCATCGCCGACGGGCGCTCGGTGGCCGTGCGCGACCAGAAGCTCGGCACCCAGGATCTCTACCTGATCGGCCAGACGCCGCTCAAATTCCTGCTGTCCGACCATATCGACCTCGCCAAGGACACCAAACTCAAGCGGGTCGACATCGACGGCCGCGCGGCGACCATCGAGATCGTCGACAAGGCGACCTTCGGCGGCAAGTCCGACATATCGCTGGTGTTCGACCCCGAGAGTTTCGAACTGAAGCAATGGACGGTGATCGACCCGCAGGGGTTCCGCACCCTGGTCTCGCTGTTCGCGCTCGATCTCGTCACCAAACCGGACGCGACGTGGTTTCATATCGACGATAGCGTGCAGCCTAACATCCAGCGGGTGCGCTAGAGCCGGCTTGACTTCCCCCCGGGCCGGGGTCAAGTCCCTGCGAACTCTCCCGCTGTTCGCGTGCGGGCAATTCTCTCAAGGTCTTATGCGTTCCTACCTCAGTTTCGAGCAGCCAGTCGCCGACGTCGATGCCCGCATTGACGAGATGAAGGCGTTGGCGGAGGGATCTCCGGCCATCGTAGAGGAGATCGCCAAGCTTGAGGCGAAATCGGCCAAGATGCTCGCCGACCTCTACGCCACGCTGACCCCCTGGCAGAAGACCCAGGTCGCCCGCGCGCAGGGGCGGCCGCATTTCGCGGACTACGTCAAGGCGCTGTTCGCCGATTTCACCCCGCTCGCCGGCGACCGCCATTTCGGCGAGGACGCCGCTATTGTCGGGGGCCTCGGCCGTTTTCGCGGCCAGCCGGTCTGCGTGATCGGCCACGAAAAGGGCGACGACACGGCGAGCCGGCTCGCGCATAATTTCGGCATGGCGCGGCCCGAAGGCTATCGCAAGGCCGCCCGCCTGATGGAGCTTGCCGACCGTTTCGAACTGCCGCTGATCACGTTGATCGACACCGCCGGCGCCTGGCCCGGCATCGACGCCGAGGAGCGCGGCCAGGCCGAGGCGATTGCGCGCGCCACCGACGCGGGGCTGGCGCTCGGCAGCCCCAGCGTGGCGGTGATCGTCGGCGAAGGCGGCTCGGGCGGCGCGCTCGCCATCGCCGCCTCCAGCAAGGTGCTGATGCTGGAGCACTCGATTTACACGGTCGCGTCCCCGGAGGCCGCCGCCTCGATTCTGTGGCGCGATTCCTCGCGCGCGCAGGACGCGGCCACCAGCATGAAGATCACGGCCGCCGACCTGATGAGATTCGGCATCATCGACGGCGTCGTGCCCGAGCCGCTCGGCGGCGCGCATCGCGATCCCGCCGGGGCGGTCGAAGCGGCGGGCCGGAGCATCGGGGAGGCGTTGGATTCGCTCGCCGGCTTGTCGCGCGAGGCTTTGCGCGAGACGCGCGCGGCGAAATTCCTCGCCATCGGGCGCAGACTTTAGCGCCAGAGATCAGCCGTTGTTGGCCAGGAACCGGCGCCTGAACTGCGCGCCATAGGCGCGTTTCGCCGAGCCGGCGGTCTGCTTGATCTTGCTTTCGTTGACGTAATTGGCGGCGTCGAGCGAGGGAAAGCCACAAGTAGTTTCTGACGCAGAAGCCCGACGCTGCAGTAGCGACGCGCCGTGGCTGCGGCTCAGGCAAAACTGATGGAGGCGCTCCCGTATCAAAGCCCCCGCAGAGAATCACACCATTGGCAATCCGTTAACCCTAGGGCGGGGCCGTGAAGCCGCCGACCTACCCTTGACAGAGGTGTAGCCTGGGCTACATTATTAAGCGTTGTCTCCAATGTTCAGAAAACCCATGTCGGATGTTCAAGTCGAGACGCTTTCGGACCGGGCGACGCTCGCCATTCGCGATCGGCTGAGCGGCAAGCCGTTGGGGCGTGCGGCGACCGTGTTGCTGTTTTCCGGTCCCGCCGTCGTCGCCTCGATCGCCTATATGGACCCCGGCAATTTCGCCACCAACATCCAGGCTGGCGCGAAATATGGCTATTCGCTGCTGTGGGTGGTGCTGCTGGCCAATGTCGTGGCGATGCTGTTTCAGGCGCTTTCGGCCAAACTCGGCATCGTCACGGGGCGCAATCTGGCCGAACATTGCCGCGATCAGTTCTCCCCGCCCATGGTAATGGCGATGTGGGGGGTGAGCGAACTCGCCGCGATGGCGACGGATCTGGCCGAGTTCATCGGCGGCGCGATTGGCTTTTCGTTGCTGTTTCATGTCCCGCTGCTGACGGGAATGGGCGTCGTCGCGTTCTCGACCTACGCGATTCTGTGGCTCGACCGCGGCGGCTTCCGGCCGCTCGAACTGGCGATCGGGACGTTGGTCGGCGTCATCGGCGTTTGCTACCTCGCGGAGATGTTCATCGCGCCGGTGGATTGGGCCAG
Organism: Hyphomicrobiales bacterium; assembly: GCA_025358745.1. Taxonomy (GTDB): domain Bacteria; phylum Pseudomonadota; class Alphaproteobacteria; order Rhizobiales; family Beijerinckiaceae; genus Roseiarcus. The sequence continues at coordinate 3,958 of JANYIH010000141.1, forward strand.
CGTCGCCGTCGGTTCTACGGTCCCACGTCTGCCGGACGCCAATGCGTTGACGCTTGCGGTCGGCGTGATCGGCGCGACAGTGATGCCGCACGCGATCTATCTGCATTCCGCCCTGACGCAGGTTCGCCCGGCCGGGCGCGACGACGGCGAGCGCGCCACGCTATTGCGCTTCTCCAACCGGGAAGTGCTGATCGCGCTCGCGGCGGCCGGTCTCGTCAATATGGCGATGGTGGCGATGGCGGCGGCGGCGTTTCACGCCGGCCACAGCGACGTCGCCGAGATCGAGACCGCCTACAAGACCTTGACGCCGCTGCTCGGCGCGGGCGCGGCCACGCTGTTCCTCGTCTCGCTGCTGGCCTCGGGCGTGTCCAGCTCGGTCGTCGGCACGATGGCGGGGCAGGTCATCATGCAGGGGTTTCTCAAACGCCGCGTGCCCGTCTGGGCGCGCCGGCTCATCACCATCGTTCCCGCTTTCGTCGTGGTGGGGCTGGGCGTGGATTCGACGCGCGCGCTGGTGCTGAGCCAGGTCGTGCTGAGCTTCGCGCTGCCCGTGCCGATGATCGCGCTGCTGATGTTCACGCGCCGGCGCGACCTGATGGGCGCTTTCGCCAACGGCGACGCGCTGCAAGCGACCGCGATCGCGGCGACAATTGTCATTCTCGCGCTCAACGCGTTGCTGTTGGCGCAGACATTTGGCGTGGCCGTGCCGGGGTTGAGTTAGCCCACCAACACGATATGCAACCGTCTTGGCCCGTGCGCGCCGAACAGCAGCGTCTGCTCGATATCGGCCGAACGCGACGGGCCGGTGATGAAATTGAGCGTGCGCGGCGCTTGGGACTTGCCGTAAGTCGCGCGCAGTCGCGAAAACACGCTCTCCATGTCGCCCACGACATCGGCGTTAAACAGAACGACGATGTGATTGTCGGGCAGGAAATTGAGCGTCGTCGGGTTGTCCGCCCCGGAGGCGAGCGCCAGCGTGCCGGTCTCGGCGATAGCGGCGAAGGCGACGCTGGCGGCGTTGAGATCGTGGCCGTCGGAGGGGCCATGGCCAAGCTCCAGCGCCGTTTCGGCCCAGGGCAGCGAGGCCAGACGCGGATCGGCGCCGATCCGCAAGGTCGCTGGCAGATTGTGCTCGCGCAGATAGCGCGCGATCTCCCCGGGAATCTCGGCGGGCGAAGCAACCTGCGTCAGCGTCGCTGACGCACGCGCGGCTTCGTCCTTGAACGTCGCGACGCCGCCCTTGCCACGGGCAGGGATCACGCCGGAGGGCGCGCGCGCCAGCCGGTCGGCGACAGCGGCGCGCCGCGGCGCCTCCTCGCCCGTCACATGCAGCGAGCGGCGAAGCCCCGCGAAGATCTCGTCGCGCGCGCTCATTGCACCGCTCCGCTCTTGCTCAATTGACCGCTCCGCTCTTGCTCAATTGACCGCTCCGCTCTTGGCGCGCCAACGCGCTTGAAACGTGCCGCCTTGCGGGGCCGGCAGATCGCGATAGCGGGTCCAGCCACCGGCCAGGGGCGCCCAGGCGAAGCGGCCGCGCCCGCCCCCGATCAGCGCCATCGCGCGGGTGGCGACATTGGTGGCGAAGCGATAGAGCGCCGGCCGCGTGGCGAAAAACGCCCACAGCCCCAAGCCATAGCGCACCGGCGTCGGCTCCAGATGGCGCTCGAACTCGCGCTCGCGCCAGTGGCGCATCATCTTCGGCAGCGGGATCTTCATCGGGCAGACCGACTCGCAGCGGCCACAGAAGGTGGAGGCGTTGGGCAATTGGCCGCCGTCCTTGACGCCGATCAGCGAGGGCGTCAGCACCGCGCCCATCGGGCCGGGATAGACCCAGCCGTAGGCGTGGCCGCCGACAGCCTGATAGACCGGGCAATGGTTCATGCAGGCGCCGCAGCGGATGCAGCGCAGCATGTCGGAAAACTCGCCCGCGAGCATCGACGAGCGGCCGTTGTCGAGCAGGATGACGTGATATTCCTCCGGCCCGTCGGGGTCGCCTGCGCGGCGCGGGCCGGTCGAGAGCGTCGTGTATACCGACATGTCCTGACCCGTCGCCGAGCGGGCGAGCACGCGCAGGAGTTGGGCGACGTCGTCGAGCGTCGGCGTGATCTTTTCGAGCGACGCGATCACGACATGGACCTTGGGCAGGATCTGCGTCAGGTCGCCGTTGCCCTCGTTGGTGACGATGACGGAGGCGCCGGTCTCGGCGATTAGGAAATTCGCGCCCGTCACGCCGATGTCGGCGGAGAGGAATTTCTGCCGCAGGATTTCGCGCGCCTCGCTCAGCAGCGTCTCCGGTTGCGACAGGTCGCGGTCGCGCGGCAGATGCAGGTGAGCCTTGCGAAAGTCCGCCTCGATGTCGTCGCGCGTGACGTGGATCGCCGGCGCGATGATGTGGCTCGGCCCCTCGTTGCGCAACTGGATGATATATTCGCCCAGATCCGTCTCGATCGCCTCGATCCCGGCCGCCTCCAGCGCGTGGTTGAGGCCGATCTCCTCGGAGATCATCGACTTGCCCTTGGTGACGCGCTTGGCGCCGCGCGCCTTGCAGAGGTCGAGGAAGATGGCGCGCGCTTCTTCCGAATCGCGGGCGTAATGCACCTTGCCGCCGGCTTGCGTGACGCGCTGCTCGTAGGCTTCGAGATAAAGGTCGAGATGGGCCAGCGTGTGGTTCTTGATGTCGCGCGCGCTGTCGCGCAAAGCCTCGAACTCGGGCAGGCGCTCGATGGCGGCGGCGCGGCGCGGCACGAAATTGCCGGCCGTGTTCATCGCGCGTTGCAGCCGCGCGTCGTGCAAAGCCTCGTGGACGTTATCCTTGAAGCGGGGGGTGGTGAGGGCGACACTCATTTGGCGGCCCCCTCGCCGATCGGCGGATCATCGGTCATGCCGGCCAGCACCTCGATGACGTGGCGCACCCGGATCTGGCGGCCCTCGCGGCTCAGTTTGCCCGCCATGTTCATGAGACAGCCGAGGTCGCCGGCGAGCAAGGTGTCGGCCCCGGTGGCGGCGATCCTGTCGGTCTTTTTGGCGACGATGGCGCCCGACAATTCCCCGTATTTGACGGCGAAAGTGCCGCCAAAGCCGCAGCAGACGTCGCTGTCCTCCAACTCGACGAGACGCAGCCCGTCGACGCTCTCCAGCAATTTGCGCGGCTGGGCGCGGATGCCGAGTTCGCGCAGGCCGGAGCAGGAATCGTGATAGGTCGCGACGCCCTCGTAGCGCGCTTTGACGCGCTCGACCCCAAGCGTATCGGTGAGGAAGCTGACGATCTCGCGGCATTTGGCGGCGAAAGCGACCGCCTCGCGCGAGGCGTCGGGCTCGTCGGCGAACAATTCGGGATAGTGCTTGGCCAACATCCCGCCGCAGGAGCCACTCGGCGCGACGATGTAATCGCAACCCGCAAAGGCGCGCATGGTCTGGCGCGCGATCGCCTTGGCGTCGGCGCGGTCGCCGGAATTATAGGCGGGCTGGCCGCAACAGGTCTGCGCGGGCACGACGACTTTGCAGCCGGCGTCTTCGAGCAGCTTGACGGCGGCAAAGCCCACGCTCGGCCGCATAAGGTCGACAAGACAGGTGACGAACAGACCAACGCGCAACCCCGCGCCCGGCGGCGATCCTTGTGACAAACAGCGCCTCCCCCAACAGGCGCCGACATTGGACCAGCGGGCGGCGCGTTTCAAGTCGCAGGAAGCGCACTGCGACAGGCCGTCGGGCGCTATCGACTGGCCTCACAAGCGTATTCATCGCTGCGGCGGCGCCTGCAACTAAAGCCGCGGCGTTCTACACCTTGAAAGTGAGATCGCAGAAGCGGGTATAGAGACATATATCGAATGCGTTATTCTTGACAAACTCAAGTTTTTCTTTCAGCGTAGGTGTAATCTCATCTGCCGTAAAAAAATAACGTTTGTCCATATCGGAGAAATTGTTAATAGGGGTCGACGTAAACGGAATACCGAACTCGCTTACTTTCCTGTGCAAATCGGCGTCTTCAATAATAAAAACCGCCGAGAAACGTCTTAGCACGCTTTCAGCATATTCGTAATGATCATTGCTGATTTCATCTAGCGGCCACAGCGAGCACAATTTCTTGGTATAATAGTTGCTTGCGCGATACAGGGCCGCGCCGTCCATAAATTCGCTAAATGATAACTCGCGCGGTATCCATCCGTTTATCTTGTCCATGCGGTAATTAGACATGGCGCGTAACAATGGATTTCTAAGCACAGTGAAAAAACGCCAGTGGACACTTTGCGGGAAGAACTCAAAGCGCGGGAAGTCCCATTCCAGGCTGAAAAACTCGGCTTCCTCTGTAATGGCGGGGGCAAGATCGGCGTGGACCTGAGCCGCGTCCTTCCCGGTGAAATAGACTGGCAAGCCGTCGTTATAGCCTAAGTGGCCGTGTTGATGATGAAGAGGGAACTTTAGGCCCGCCTCCAAAGCCGCGCGAATAATCGCGCTACCGCCGGCCCTGTGCATGTGCAGGAACACGTAGGGGCTTTGTTTGTCAGTCGTCATGCGCTAATTTGAAGGTTGGAACGCAGAGCAAATGCCACGAAAGGCGCCGGGGAGCAACAGGCGGGTGAAATGACGAGGCGACAAGCCGGGAAGCTGATTCGATTGATAGACGCCAAAATTGCCGCCCGCAATAGTTCCGAGGGCGGCTTCACGGCCCCGCACTCGGGTTAACGGGGGTTAACTCGTCTCCATCGACGCCATCGCCAGGATCGCCCGGACGATCAGGCAAGCGGGCGGCGACTATCTGCTCGCGGTCAAGGCCTTTGGGGCATCGAAAACCGGCTACATTGGGTGCTCGACGTCGTCTTCGCCGAAGACCAATCCCGACTGCGAAAAAGCCACGGCGCGAAAAACATGGCGATCATCAGACACTTCGCCATGAATCTCATCCCAACCGCGACAGTCCCAAAAAGCATCAAGCTCAGACGCAAAGTCGCCGGATGGGACACAGAATATCTCGCCCATCGCCTCGGAGCCCTAACGCGTTGACCCGGATTCGTCGCCCTGCGGCGGCGTCGGGGACAATCGGATGAAGGGCGGCAAAGACGGCTCGCCCTGTGGCTTTTCGCACATCGGGCTGACGGCGCCGGAGGGGCGGCACGGCTCGCTCAACAATCTCGTGTTCGCCGGCGCGCTGCATTCGCTGGCGCCGCGCCCACGCGTGCTGATCCGGGTTGCAGCCTGACAACAAGGGCTTTTGGAACTGACGCTCGTCGTGACCGGGCTTGTCCCGGTCATGACAAGTCAACGCGCAGGGCCGTTGGTATGACTTAAGCGCCCCGCTCGGACAGCAGCCGCGCGATATGCGCGCGCAGTTCCGGCACGCCCTCGCCGGTGCGGGCGGAGGTGAAGAACACCTGCGGGTAGGCGGCGGGATGAGCCTTCAGCGCCGCCTCCGTCTCCGCGACCCGCGCCGGCTGTTCCGACAATTTGACCTCGTCGCGCTTGGTCAGAACGACCGCATAGGACACCGCGGTCGCATCGAGCGCGGCGAAGGTCTCCTGGTCGCTCGGTTTGATCCCATGCCGGCCGTCCACCAGCACGAAACCGCGCAACAGGGTCGGGCGCCCGCGCAGGTAGTCGCGCACCAATCCCACCCAACCCCGGCTCATATCCTTCGACACTGAAGCGTAGCCGTAACCCGGCATATCAACCAGCGTGAGCCGGCCGGCGATGTCGAAAAAGATCAGTTCGCGCGTTCGCCCAGGCGTATTCGAAGTGCGGGCCAGCGCGTTGCGGCCGGTCAACGCGTTGATCAGCGAGGATTTGCCCACGTTCGAGCGCCCGGCGAAGGCGATTTCGGGCTTGGCCACCGGCGGCAGGCCATCGACCTTCGCGGCGGCGAAGAAGAAATCGGCCGCGCCCGCGAACAGCTTCCGGCCGGCTTCGACAAACGGGGCGTCTTCGAGCGGATCTGTCACATCAATCCTGTGGCGCGCGCGTGATAGAGCAGCGCTATGGTTTTGGCGTCGCGGATGGCGCCCTGCGCGATCAGGGCCAGCGCCTGCTCGAACGGCGTCTCGATCACCTCGATATGTTCGTCCGCGTCGACGCCGCCCCCTGCGTGCTTGCGATCCGCAGGGCCATAACGGGCGGTGAAGCAGGAGATGCGCTCGGTGACGCCGCCGGGGCTCATGAAGGCGTCGAACGCATGGCGCAGTTCGCGAACCTCGACGCCAGTCTCCTCCAACGCCTCGCGCCGCGCCCCTGCCTCGGGCGAGTCGCCGTCGAGCATTCCGGCGCAGACTTCGAGCATTTCGGTCGTCCCGTCGGCGAGAAAGGGCGCCATGCGAAACTGTTTGACCAGCACCACCACGCCCCGGTCGGGATCGTAGAGCAACACCGCGGCGGCGAAGCCGTGGCGATAGACCTCGTGCTCGACCTCATAGACGTCGCCGGCCGCGTCGCGCACCTGCGCCTTCGTGCGCGTCAGCGCGAAACGGCCCTGATGGAGCACCCGGTCCTCGACGACGCGCACATCAAGGCTCATTGCGCTGTCCTCATCGGCCGATCCGCATCGGCGCGCCGGGCGAGGCGTCGTCGGGGAAGAACTGGCGCGACGGCGTGCGCTGGCCGACGTCGGCAGGCGGTTCGAGCGGCGCGGCGGTCGGCTTGGGCTTGGGACGGCGGGTTTTGGTCGGTTTGGGCGTCGGCGTCGCGCCGGGCGTTGCGCTGATGGCGGGCGTGTCGACGGTGTCGGAATCGTCGGGCGGCGCCTCGGTGATCTCAGGCGCTTCCTTGACCAGCGGGCCGTCGCCTTTGCAGTCGGTCAGCCAGATGTCGTAGACCGGGTGCTCGACGCCATGCAGGCCGGGACTGTCGGCGAACATCCAGCCGGTGAAAATGCGGCGCAGCTTCTTGTCGGTTTCGACCTCATCGACCTCGGAGAAAGAATCGGTGCGGGGCGCCTCGGTCGGCGGACGGTTGAAGCAGGCGCGCGGGGTGATCTGCAGCGAGCCGAATTGCACGGTCTCGTTGATGGCGACCTCGAACGAGATGATGCGGCCGGTGATCTTGTCGAGCCCGGCGAAAACGGCGATCGGACGCTTGAACTTGTCCGCGTCAGCCGGGACGGCGGCGAGCGCCGCCAAGGCCGCGCCGCCGAACAGGGCGGCGAGATGTCTCGTAAAAGTCATGGCTTCCGTTTCGTCGCCGCAGCGCAGACGCTCGCGATGGCGCGCCAGAGCGGCGAAAGCAAGACCAAAATCAGGTCGGGGTCCACGCCTGATAGTCGCCGCCGGTCGCCTGACGTTGACCGCGCCGCAGCGTCGACCCCTTGGGCCGGATCGCCGCCGGCGTCCCGGTGGGATTGCCGATATGCGGCATTTCCCACTCGCGCGGCGTGTAGGTCTCCTCGCTCGGGGCCAGGTCGACGGTGTGATGCAGCCAGCCATTCCAGCCCGGCGGCGTCATCGACGCCTCCGACACGCCGTTATAGATGACCCAGCGGCGTTCAAAGCCGAGCGCGGGGTCGATCACGCCGCCCTTGGTGCGATAATAGGCGTTGCCGAATTCGTCGTGGCCGACGAGTTCGCCATGACGATGGGTGTGGAACAGCGTGTTGAGATTCGCGCCGTTCCACCAGGTGAAAAATCGCAGGAAAAACAGCTTGATGGACATGGGCCTGCCTTCGGCGGGTCAAAGCGCGCGCGACTATGGCGACCAAGGGCTGGAAAGTCCAGCCTCTCGCGGCGAGAGCGGCCCGACTTAAACGGCGGAATCCGGCCCTCGGTGCGCCTCAAAAATCCTTCGCCCGATTGCCTTGCTCGCGCGCCGCCCGCAACACGCCTTTCACCGCCGCGACGAGATCGGCGCCTGCGTACACGAACCCGTCGACGCCTGCCTCGCGCCACGCCGCCTCGCGCTCATCAGGTCGCCCGGCGAGATAGACCGCGCCGGCGCCGGCGTTTTTGAGCGCAGCGGCGGAGTCCGGCGCGCGCTCCCCATAGGTTTCGTCGCTCCCGCACAGGCAGGCCACGACCGCGCCGCTGGCGCGGAATTCCTGCGCCAACGCCTCGGCGGTGTCGGCGCCGGCGCTGGCGATCGTGGCGATTCCGCCCGCCTCGAAGGCTTCGCGGGCGAAGTCGAGGCGGCGCGCATTCGCCGCTTGCGGGCCGATCGTCGCCAGAAACATCTTGGGGCCCGCCTCGGCCGCCTGGCGCAGGCGCTCGAACGGCTCCGATAGGCGCAGGGGAACCAGCGCGCCCTGAGCGGCGAGGGTCGGCGCAGCGGTGTCAGGCAATACCGCAATGCGCTCGGCGTCGAGATGAGGATGCGCGCTCACGCCCGTCAGCGGCGATTTGACGCTGGCGACGTCCCGCATCAGCGTCGCGGCCGAGGTCACGACCGTCAACTGCACGACGCCGCGTTCGAGCGCCTTGTCGAGCCCGCCTCCCGCCTTGAACGTCTGAAACAGACCCCAGGCTTTCTCGCATAGCCCCTCGGTCATCGCCTCAAAACCGCCTGCGCCCGCTGCGGGATCGGCGACGAAGCCGAGCCGCGCCTCGCGCAATTCGATCAATTGGGTGTTTCGCGCCAGCCGCCGCGCGAAGGCGTCGGGCAGGCCGATCGCCTGGGAGAACGGCAGCAGCGTCACATCGTCGGCCCCGCCAAGCCCGGCGCCAAAAGCGGCGAGCGCTGCGCGCATGACGTTCACATAAGGTTCGACCGCGCTCATCATCCGCCACGCGCTCGAAGCCGACAGCCGAATCGGCTTCGGTTCGAGGCCGCAAGCCTGCTCGACCCGGCTCCACAGCAGTCGCAACGCGCGGAATTTGGCGAGCGTGGCGAATAGGTCGGCGTCGGCGGCGAGGCGGAATTCGATATGAGCGGAATTCTCCAGCGCGCGCAGATAGGAAACGCCCGCGCTAAGCGCGAAGGCGAGTTCCTGCGCCGGCGTGCCGCCCGCGTCATGCACGGCGCGCGCGTCGGCCGCCGCGAAGGGGCCGACAAAGCCGCGACGCCGCAGCGCGCCGACCGTCTGCGCGAGCGCGCTCACACTCTCGCCAGCCGCGCCGGAGCGCGCGCGCGCGCCCAGCGGATCGAGCCCGAAGGCGAGATCCATCCGCCCGACGTCGGCGCCCGACCGCTCGGCCAGCGCAGCGAAGGCGCTGGCCTGATCGAAATCGGCGATTTCCAGCCGGATTCGCTTGCCCTCGTCGAGCCGAACGCCGTCGAACGCGCGATGCAGGCTTGGCCCATCGCTGCGCGACAAGCCGAAGCCGTAGGCGACGCCCGCGCCGGCGAACACAACCGTCAGGCCATCGGCGCCATTTTCGAGATCTTCGCGCGCCTGGGCGGCGAAATCGTCGGCGCTCGGGTGATCGAGCCGCGTCAGCGCCTTCCACGGCCCCGGTTCGCCGCGCAACGCCCTCGGGCCCACGCGGCCCGCATAGAGCGGCTCCAGCGCCAATCCATCGGCGGTGACGGAGACGAGCTTGTCGAACGCGCCCCCCTTCAACGCGGCCTCGGCGGCCGCGCGCCAGTCCGCCTGCGAACGCGCAGGCAAAGCCGTCTGCGTCAAGCTGGACCTCAAATGAACTGGGAAAGGCCGGGAATGGCGCCCGAGATTTCGCCCACGAGTTCGTCGCCGCCTTTCTCGCGCGCATAGGCGAATATGGCTTTGCCGACCGTCTGCACCTGATCCATGCCGAGGCCGAGGTTCATCAGATCGCCGCCCAGCGCCATCAGCCCGCCGCCGCCCATCGCGCCGGCGCCCGTGCCCATCAATCCGCGCAAGGTGTCGCCCATGCCCTCGCCGCCGGTATGGGCGGTGGCGACGATGGCGCGCAACGCGGGCGCCTTGTCGAACAAAGTGTTCACGGCGTCCTCGGGCGCCTCGCGTTTGAGGAAATCGAGGATCAAGGCGACCGCCTTGCGCGCCACGTCCGGCCCGACGCCGGCGCTCGCGGCGACATGCGCGATCAAATTATCCATGAGTCCGCTCCTCGAGCCTGCGCCGTTCCCACATCGACGGCCGTCGGCATTTCGCCGTAGCTTGGCCGAAAATCAAGCCGGCGCGCAACATAGACGTGAGGGCTAGCTCGCGTAGCGCTGCGATGTGCCCGGAATAAGGCGGCATATCGCGCCGCAGCATATTTTAAGTCATGCTAATGACACAGGTCTCACGATTATGTGTTGTGCTGTTTATTAGAAATTTGGCATTTTATTTGCTCCGCTTCTCTTATTCAGAATTTCTGCAGCGCATATATCGCTTGATCCTGAATAAATGGTTTCCACCGCACTCACTTGTCATGCTTATTTCGCATAACTGGGTCGAACAAACGCCACTACTCCCCGTCGCCTTCGCACTCTATGTTGCAGCGCAGCAGCGAGGCCGTTCGCCCCGCGCGGGTTTCCAACAAAGGAGAGTCGTATGACTCCGTTCAAGACTATCGCCGAAAAGCTCAACGCTTGGCGCCGTTACCGTGAGGCGGTTCGCGAGCTGTCGCAACTCACAGACCGCGAACTCGACGATATCGGCGTCCGTCGCGGCGATATCCCGTTCATCGCCGCCGGCGCCTCCCGCAGGGCGGCGTGAGCCGATAGGGCGCCGCTTTTCCTCCCGGGCAGCGTCCATGAACGCCCGTCGCGCCCCGCGCGACGGGCGTTTTCGTTTCCAACTCCCGGAACACGCGGCTCGCCGAGCGCGTTGTCCAACCTTAACCCAGGAGCGATCGCGTATGAAAAATCCGCAGCTTGACACGCGGCAATTGGCCGAAGTCGATTCGGCCAGCGAAAGCCATCGCGCGAAACAGCCCTATGCGTCCGAACTCGAGGACCGCGAACTTGAGAGCGCCCACAAGGAGAAAAGGCCGGTAAAAGTCGATAACCAACCGAGGCCCGCGGCAAAGACGCCGTGAACGATCCGAAGCGTCGCGCGTCCTGCCCTCGACAAACGTCACGGGAGAAAGAGCATGTCTGAAAATTGGCTGGGCGTCGCGTTGCGGTGGACGGAATAGCGGCTTGACGGGCGGCGGCGTGGCGATATGACCCTGCCGCATGAAACCCATCCACGTCGTCGGCGGCGGTCTGGCCGGTTGTGAAGCCGCCTGGGCCGTCGCCAGAGCCGGCGTGCCCGTCATCCTGCACGAGATGCGCCCCGTCCGCGGCACCGACGCGCATCGCACCGCGACGCTGGCGGAGCTTGTCTGCTCCAACTCGTTCCGCTCCGACGACGCCGACAACAACGCCGTCGGCGTGCTGCATCGCGAAATGCGCCGGCTCGGCTCGCTGGTGATGCAGGCCGCCGATGCGCATCAGGTGCCAGCCGGCGGCGCGCTGGCGGTCGATCGCGATGGCTTCGCGCAAGCGGTCGAGGCGGCGATCCTGGCCGAGCCGCTCATCACGCTGGCGCGCGGCGAGGTGACGAGCCTGCCGCCCGAGGATTGGGGACCGACAATCCTCGCCACCGGCCCGCTCACCTCGCCCGCGCTGGCGCAGGCCCTGCTCGCTGCAACCGGCGAGACGGCGCTCGCCTTCTTCGATGCGATCGCGCCAATCGTGCATTTCGACAGCATCGATTTCGACATCGCTTGGAAACAATCGCGCTACGACAAGACCGGGCCCGCCGGGGACGCCGAGGCCTATGTCAATTGCCCGCTGGACCGCGACGCCTATGAGGCTTTTGTCGACGCGCTGCTGGCGGCGGAAAAGACCGAGTTCCGCGAATTCGAAGGCACGCCCTATTTCGACGGCTGTCTGCCAATCGAAGTGATGGCCGAACGCGGGCGCGAAACGTTGCGACATGGCCCGATGAAGCCGGTCGGCCTAACCAACGCACATACGCCGACGAAGAAACCCCACGCCGTCGTGCAACTGCGGCAGGACAATGCACTGGGCACGCTGTTCAACATCGTCGGTTTTCAGACCAAGCTCAAATATGGCGAGCAATCGCGCATCTTCCGCATGATCCCCGGCCTGCAACGCGCCGAGTTCGCCCGGCTCGGCGGGCTGCATCGCAACACCTTCCTCAATTCGCCGCGCTTGCTCGACGCCCGCCTGCGCCTGAAGGCGCGCCCGCAGCTCAGCTTCGCCGGCCAGATCACGGGCTGCGAGGGCTATGTCGAAAGCGCCGCCATCGGCATGATCGTGGGCCGCCTCAACGCGGCCGAGGCGCTGGGCCAATCGATCGAGCCGCCGCCGCCAACCACCGCCGTCGGCGCGCTGATCAACCATATCACCGGCGGCCATATCGATTCCATCGAGGCGGGTCCGCGCTCGTTCCAACCCATGAACGTCAATTTCGGCCTGTTCCCGCCCATCGAACCGCCAAGCCTGGGCGACGACGGCCG